>NZ_VFVQ01000049.1:0-3194 GCF_006442195.1 Mesorhizobium sp. B2-3-13 | reverse complement strand
GCGTTGAAGGGCGGGCAGGTAGGAACCGACCGCTATTTCTCGTCCATCCGTGACGGCCTTCAGAATTGACCATGACGATCGATGCTCTCGTGCGGCGAATAGAATGTGTGCCGTACTCAGTTCTGGAGTCAATCATCGCCGCCTCCTCCTCCTCCTCCTCCTCCTCCCAAGCGCGAACTCACGTCCGGTTTCTCGAGCAAGGGCACTCCGCCGTAAACACCCAAGCAAGTACAAGATAATATTAGCCTTTCGGCTCGGGGTAGATTTCTGAAGTGAATATTGGACTCAACGCTATAAATCAGATATTGCTAATATGAATAAAAAACAGGGGACGCTACTCAAACACGGTAGCTCCGGAGACGTGAATGCTTGGGTGGTTTGCGCCGCCCAACTGCGTGAACGCATCGCCATGGCCTGAACCATGAGTTCCCTTCGTACACGCAAACTCCGAGCTAGCGGCAGCGCCGGGTAAGCCCCACGGCTATCACCAGGGGTGTGTTATGGCGAACAAATTACCGAAGGCCGACAAAATCACCGTTAATGGTTTGGAGGATCACCTTTCCACGATCGTGTTGAGCGGGTCGGACCCGGACGGGTCGGTCACGGGATATTCCGTAAGTTCATTGCCGTCGAACGGCACACTCTACCTCGATGCCGCACACACGACCCTCGCAGCCATCAACACGGTTTACGCGAGCAAGACGTTTTATTTTTTGCCCGGATTGAATTTCAACGGTGCTGCCTCTTTCAACTACAATGTCGTCGATAACAAAGGCGGTATTTCCTCAAGTTCGGCGTCTGTCACGATCAACGTAGCGGCGGTAAATGACGCACCGATTTTAGATCTCAACGGCGCTGCTGGTGGGACTTCCACAACCCTTTCCTATTCGCCAGGCGGCTCGGCCGCACGGATCGCCCCTTCTGCAACGGTTGCCGACATTGACTCCTCCAAGTTCGGCGGCGGCTCGCTGCGGGTCTCGATTACCCAAAATAAGGCGGTGTCGGACCAGATCACTATCTCCACAGACGCGTCGGTGACGATATCGAATGGTTCTGTGTTCGTCGCGGGCATCAAGGTCGGAACGGTCTCCGGCGGCAGCAACGGTTCCGACCTCGTCGTCAGCCTGGTCAGCGGGGCGACACCCAGTTCAGTCTCCGTGCTTCTCGAGCACATTTCCTATTCGAATTCATTGGGCAGCCCACCTACGTCCGCTCGCACTGTGGCATTCACCCTGGTGGACGGCGGTGGGACCGCAAACGGCGGGACCGATACGGGACTTGCGACGGCCACGATTAACGTCGGCGCGGGCAATCACGCCCCGACTGGTGCGGTGTCGGTCGCCGGCGTGGCGACGGAAGACCATGTGCTGACTGCCTCCAACACGCTGGCCGATGCCGACGGGCTCGGTACGATCAGCTATCAGTGGCAGCGCAACAGCGGCTCGGGCTTTACCAACATCGGCGGGGCGACGAACACCACCTATACGCTTGGCGACACCGATGTCGGTGCCACGGTGCGCGTGGTGGCGAGCTACACCGACGGGCACGGCATGGCCGAGGCTGTGCCGAGTGCCGCGACCGCGGCCATCGCCAACGTCAACGATGCCCCGACCGGTTCGGTGACGGTCGCCGGCGGGGCGACGGAAGACCAGGTGCTGACGGCTTCCAACACGCTGGCCGATGCAGACGGGCTCGGCACCATCAGCTACCAGTGGCAGCGCGACACCAGCACCGGCTTTGCCAACATCGGTGGCGCGACGAACACGACCTACACGCTTGGCGACGCCGATGTCGGCGCGACGCTGCGCGTGGTGGCGACCTACACTGACGGTCATGGCACGCCGGAATCCGTGGCGAGTGCCGCGACCGCGGCTATCGCCAACGTCAACGATGCCCCGACCGGTTCGGTGACGGTCGCCGGCGTGGCGACGGAAGACCAGGTGCTGACGGCCTCCAACACCCTAGCTGATGCAGACGGGCTCGGCACGATCAGCTATCAATGGCAGCGCCACACCGGCTCCAGCTTCGTCGACATCGGCGGGGCGACGAACACGACCTATACGCTGGGGGATGCCGATGTCGGCGCGACGATCCGCGTGGTGGCGAGCTACACCGACGGCCACGGCAAGGCAGAGTCTTTGAGCAGTGCGGCGACCGAGGTGGTCGCGTCTGTTCAGGATGGATACGTCATTGATGGTTACATATCAGGCGCCACGGTGTTTGCCGACGCTAACGGCAACGGCCAATTCGACGCTGGTGAGTATTCGGCAGTTACTGACAACTTCGGGCACTTTGTACTCCAGGGGGGATCAGGAGACCTTGTTGTCGTTGGGGGAACAGATACGTCGACCGACCAAGCCCTAATTGGAAAGCTGACGGCACCATCGGGTTCAGCGGTTGTTACTCCGCTGACAACTTTGATCACGCTTCTGGTCAATGACCCAGCTTCAAATCTGGATGTCGCAGACGCCGAAGCACTGGTGCGCGGCGCTTTAGGCCTTGCGCCGGGTAGCGATCTCCTGACACTCGATCCCGTCACGGCAGCTTTCCAGAACAATGCCGATACTTTCCTTGCCGGCATTTCCGTCCTGAACACGGTCAGCATGGTCGCGGCCGCGATTGCTGGCGCCGGCGGAGATCAGGATGCCGCCGCAAGCAATGTTTTTTCGGCGATTGCAAACCAGATATTGGGTCTTGGGGCGGGGGAGATCCTTGACCTGACGAGTTCATCGACGATCGATGCCATTGCTGACGGTGCTGCGACTGTTGCTCTGGATACCGATCTCCTTCAGGCGCTTGAAGAGGTCGTGGTTGCCAGCAATCAAACATTGGCGGACGACGCCGCGACCGCTTCAACGCCTGCGCAATTGGTCACAAACGCCACTGCCACGGCTTTTGTTGCCCAAGGCAGAGCTTCCGATGCCTTGGCCACCGCGGCAGATGACCCCGGCCAAATCGGTACTGTCGTCAATTCATATACTGGCGTTGGGCTTGATGCCGCTGTCAGTTCAGCTCTGAACCAGATCGGCAACATTGCGCCCGTCGTACAGGCCCATGCCACCCTAACGGAGGGAGCCGACAATCTCGAACCATCGATCCTCAATACGAGGGTTATATCGACCGCGCCGAGCCTGAACCCCACGGACAGCATCGACCTTGGGGGTGGCTATGACGTGCTGGCGCTGTTTGGGAAC
>NZ_VFVQ01000048.1:0-3892 GCF_006442195.1 Mesorhizobium sp. B2-3-13 | reverse complement strand
GGGGGGGGCGGGTTGGGGGCGTGTAGCGCGAGTGCTATGAACAAGCCAAACTTCGGAGGCAACTATGAATCTGCAGGGACCGGCACGATTCAATGTGACGTACACCCCGGGCAAGGCATCGATTATATGTGAGCGAGGCACGCCGCGGTTTTCCGGCAATAGCTCTGGCAACAAACCAAAACTCTACGTGTTCTCTCGCGACAACGTTCCGATTTACGTCGGCGCCACTGTCAGGTCGATGGGTGACAGGCTTCGCAACGGTTGGAAGGCAACCGGAGAAAGCGGGTTCTATGGCTATCGCTTTCGGCACGAAGGTTCAAAGGTCGACCTCGACGTGTGGGCCGACATAGATCCGGTTAGGCAACGTGATCCCGAGATGCGAAGCGGAAGCGACATAGAAACGATAGAAGCTGAAGTCGTTTATCTCTTCCGCCACCGAACCGGCCAATGGCCAGTATATCAAACCGAAATTCATTTTTATCAGTCAAACGCCGACCACCACCGTGAAGCAGAAAAAGTTATCGCGCATTACGAGGTATTCAAATGATGCGACATCTGCTTCGGTTCCTTTCGGTGGCGCTGCTGCCCACCTTCTCTCGCGCCCAGACTGTTGACGAATCGCAAAATGTCTGCGGGCTAGCCGGTCAGCAGTTTTCGCCGGGCCCAATCGTAGTGGCCGGCAGCGGCCAAATGGTGTGCAGCACTGATTTCTCGTGTGGGTCGACACCAAACTGTCGCCAGCTGGATGCCTTCGCGATAGTCAACTACGGCGTGACGGATGCGCTGGATCGACCAATAGGTACGACTCGCCGCCAATTGACAGTTAGCGCAGCGCGGGCGGGTCACGATCTCCCGCGTTTTTACACCGCCCGCTGTTCACAACCCCACTCCTGAGTTCGCTGGCTTTTGCTTGTCATCGAACGCCTGCTTTCCCCTCGCGGCCCATAGGTCCCGCGCAGGCTCGCCTTCAAGGCTCTGCAGCTTGGCGGCTATCCAGAGCAGCGCGCCGTAGATGATGGCGCGATCGTCATTGGTCAGCTCTACGATGCCGGCCTTGACGACGAGACCGCCGAGTTCAATCAGATGTCGGGTTCGCTTGCGGCGCTCGATCTGCCACGTGCGCATGTCACGTCGAGCCAGTGCCGCTTGCCGGCGATTGCAGGCTGCCCGGTTGCGCCGGAGCGCTGCTGGGGTTGCGCTGAGATGCCGGAGCAATTCGCCGGGACCGGCTAGCGAAAAACATCACCCCACGCTTGGCCCATGCCTCACGCTTTGCGACGTCGTTCGTCTCAGCGATTGCAACCAGCGCGCCGGCCAGTTCGTCGCTGCTGAGTTGATCGGCGCCGGTGGCGATCACCAGCTCGCCAAGCTGCTGCACCTTTCGCGTTTTGAGCTCTCGCGCCTTGCCTTCCAGCGCCTTCAGTTCCGCGTCGAAGTCTCGTGGTTTACGCATAGCTGTCTCCATCAAATGTCGATAAGGCAATGATAGGGAAGCAGGTGCCGGAAGGCTTCAGGGTAGCCGAGACAGCCCGGGACGGGCTGGTCCATCCCGAGAATTTTTCGAGGGAGGGCGCGCTTATACGTCGTGCCGACGTGCGCTTTGATGTGCAAATGATCTGGTCGCGATGGCGATCTATCATCTTCACGTCAAGGTCATTGGCCGCAAGGCAGGCTCAAGCGCTGTCGCGTCGGCCGCCTACCGTTCCGCCTCGCGGCTGCGCGATGAGCGGATCGACCGCAGCCATGATTTTTCGGCCAAACGCGGTGTCGTCCATTCCGAGGTGATGCTGCCGGAAGATGCGCCGGAGGCCTGGCGCGATCGCGAACGGCTGTGGAACGATGTCGAGGCGTTTGAGGTACGCAAGGATGCCCAGCTTGCCCGCGAGGTCGAGTTCGCCCTGCCGCGTGAACTCAGCCAGCCGCAAGGCATCGAACTGGCGCGCGACTTCGTTCAGTCCGAGTTTGTCAGCCGGGGCATAGTCGCCGATCTTAATGTGCATTGGGACAGGGCAGAGGATGGCAGTCCCAAGCCACATGCTCATGTCATGCTCACCATGCGGGCCGTGGACGAGAACGGTTTTGGTGCCAAGGTTCGAGACTGGAATGCTACCCAGATGGTCGAGCGCTGGCGTGAGCGATGGGCGGAGCTCGCCAATGAGTGCCTTGCCGAACTCGACATAGACGCCCGCATCGACCATCGCAGTCTGGAAGCGCAGGGCATTGCCCTGGAGCCGCAAACCCAGATCGGTGCGCCAGCCCAGCGCATCGAGGGCAGTGGCCCAGACCCTGGTCACATTGAAGCAGATCGCGCCGAACTGCATCGCGAGATCGCGCGCAACAATGGTGCGCGCATCATTGCCGATCCATCCGTGGCGCTTGATGCCATCACGCACCAGCAATCGACCTTCACGCGCCGCGACATCGCGAAGTTCGCGCATCGGCACAGCGACGGAATTGAGCAGTTCAACGAAGTGATGGGCGCGATCGGCAACGCGCCCGATCTCGTCGAACTCGGCCAGGACGGGCGCGGCGAAGATCGCTTCACCACCCGGCAGATGATCGACACCGAACAGCGCCTTCATCGCGCGGCAGAGCGTATCGATTTGGACGTGCGACACGCGGTGAGTGACGCACATCGCGAGGCAGCTTTGGCGCGGGCAGCGCAACGCGGGCTTGTCCTGTCAGGCGAGCAGATCGATGCGCTTGCGCATATCACCGACGGTCGCGGTCTTGGTGTCGTTGTCGGCTATGCCGGAACGGGCAAAAGCGCCATGCTGGGCTTTGCGCGCCAAGCATGGGCAGCGGCTGGCTACGAGGTTCGAGGTGCCGCACTCTCCGGCATTGCCGCCGAGAATCTGGAAGGCGGATCAGGCATCCCGTCGCGCACCATCGCCAGCATGGAACATGGTTGGGGACAGGGTCGCGATCTGCTTACCGCGCGCGATGTCCTGGTGATCGACGAGGCCGGCATGGTCGGCACGCGCCAGTTGGAGCGCGTGCTCTCCCATGCGGCGGACGTTGGCGCAAAAGTCGTGCTGGTTGGTGATCCCCAACAGCTGCAGGCGATCGAAGCGGGTGCCGCATTTCGTTCGATCCACGAGCGTCATGGTGGCGTCGAAATCGGGCAGGTGCGCAGGCAGCGAGAGGACTGGCAGCGTGACGCCACGCGCGATCTGGCGACCGGCAAGATCGGCGCCGCGATCAGCGCCTACGATGCGCAAAGGATGGTGCATAAGGCCGCGACGCGCGACGAAGCTCGCAGCAATCTGGTCGAGCGCTGGGATCGCGACAGGCAGGCAGAGCCAGAGGCAAGCCGGATCATTCTCACCCACACAAACGACGAAGTGCTCGCGCTCAACCAGGCAGCGCGCGAGCGCATGCGCGGTGCTGGAGATCTCGGCGACGATGTACAGGTAGAAGTGGAACGCGGGGCAAGGGCCTTTGCCGCCGGCGACCGTATCATGTTCCTGCGCAACGAGCGCGGGCTCGGCGTCAAGAACGGAACGCTCGGTGTGATCGAAGAGGTCAGCGTGCAAAGCATCACGGTTCAAACCGACGACGGTCGGTCGGTGCGCTTCGACCTCAAAGACTATGCCCACATTGACCACGGTTATGCCGCGACCATTCACAAGGCGCAGGGCATGACGGTTGACCGCACCCATGTGCTTGCTACGCCAGGCATGGATGCACACGGCAGCTACGTCGCCCTGTCCCGCCATCGAGATGGCATGGATCTGCACTACGGCAGCGATGACTTTGCCACACGCGACCGGCTGGTCCGTACGCTGTCACGCGACCGCTCCAAAGACATGGCATCCGACTATGAGCAGATCGACCCGGCGCAACACTATGCCGAGCGGCGCGGCATTACCTTCCGCGAGCGCGTCGTCGA
>NZ_VFVQ01000047.1:0-5852 GCF_006442195.1 Mesorhizobium sp. B2-3-13 | reverse complement strand
CCCCCGCCCTTCGGCGGTCGTCAGCTATTTCCTGTTCACGCAGGCGCATTCGCGCGCGCCGGCTTCCGGTTTTTCAGCGGACGTGGCTCCGCCCGATCTCCCGCGCCACCAGTTCCTGCAATTGCCACAGATTGCGATCGCGGATGCCGCAGGCGTCGAGGTGGCGGATCGTCTCGAACAGATATTGCGCGCCCGAGCCCCAGTGGCCGACGGCTCTGGCCAGCGTCGCCGCGACCGCAGGCTTGTCGAGCTTGCCGGCGTAGCGCGGATTGGCGGGATCGACGACGAAGCCGAGCGCCTGGCCCATCCCGCCTTCGGTGCTGACCCGCAGCCAGCGCGGCACGTTGACGGCGGGCAGGATGGTCATTTCGCGGCGCAGCAGCGCTTCCAGATTGTCGGCTACCGGTTCGGCGATCTCGAACACCATGCCCTGGCACTGGCCGCCACGGTCGAGCGCCATCATCAGGCCAGGCTGATCGAGCGTGCCGCGAAAGCGCTGCACGGTGAAGCAGAACGATCGGTGCCAGCCGCGCGCCACCGCCCGTTCGCCACCCCGCACCTCCCCTGCCGGCTTCCACAGCAGCGAGCCATAGGCGAACAGCTTCAGCGGTCCGGGCGGCGCGCTGGCCAGGACCTCATCGCGAAACCGCGCATAATCCTGGTCAGTCATATAGACCATGCCCGGCGTCGGCCCGGCATCCTCGACCGCGCGCAAGGTGCGCGCCACCAGCGCCTCGGTCAGCGCCATCGGCGGTTTGCGGAGCGCGGATTTGCGCGGTGCGACGGAAATCGGCTTGTTCATTTTCGTGCCTCGGCCATGGCCGCTATGTTGCTCAGCGGAGACAGATACTCAAGAGGCTGCCCGGGCGACCACCCGTCCCATTGGGCGCCGGCGGGGATCGTCATGGAACGACATCGCTCCCGGAACGTTTGATGAGGTTGGGAGGAAGTCATGAACGATGCGCCGGCAACGTCCGTCGGCAGGCCGCTTTTGCCAGGCGAACTGGTCACCGTGATGTCCCATTTCCATCGCGCCGAGATCGCCCGCATGGCCGGCTGGCGCGACCGCCTGGACCGCACCAGCAATTGGGCGATCACGGTTGTCGCGGCGATGCTGTCGGTGTCGCTGTCGACGGCCAGCGCCCATCATGGCGTGCTGCTGTTCGCCATGCTGCTGGTGCTGCTTTTGCTGTGGATCGAGGCGCGCCGCTACCGCTTCTTCGATGTCTACCGCGCCCGCGTGCGCCAGTTCGAGCGCCATTATTTCGCGCAGATCTTCTCGCCGCAGCCCGATTTTGCTTCCGACTGGCTGCTGATCCTCGGCGAGAGCCTGCGCAGGCCGAAATTCTTGGTCTCGCAGCGTGTGGCGCTGGCGCGCCGTTTGCGCCGCAACTACCTGCACATGATGCTGATCCTGCTGCTTGCCTGGATCCTCAAACTGTCGACGCCGAGCCTGATCAACCAAGGCGCGCCGGTCGGCTTTGCCGGCACATTGCGCGAGGCCGTCAGCGCGGCGGCGCTCGGTCCCGTTCCAGGCGCGGCCATCGTCGCCGTGGTTGCCTTCCTCTATGCCGGCCTGGTGGCGGCCGCCTTCCTGACGCCGGGCGATGACGGCGAGCTCTCCTTCGGTGACGTCCACGTCTGAGTTCGACATCTGACGCAATAACTCGCAACGGATGGCTGCAACGCAAAGGTCAGCCGCGCGTTGTTATGGTCAGTCCGCGGCGGCGTCTTGAAGGGACCCATGATCCACCTAACGGCAACGAGATCGCACGGCGCCGCGGTCGCCTTTTCGCTGGCCGTTCTCCTTCTGGCACCGGCAAGCCACGCGCTGGCCGCTCAGCCGGCCGGTCACGCCTCTGGCATGGGCGGCTCGGCCGAAGGGCTGTTCGTCGCCGAGATCGTCCTCCTGCTTCTGGTCGGCCGTGGCCTTGGCGAGATCTTCCAGCGTTATCGCCAGCCGGCGATCATGGGCCAGCTGATTGGCGGCATCCTGCTCGGGCCGTCGCTGTTCGGCTGGCTCTGGCCCGACGCCCAGCACCTGATCTTTTCCACCGACCCCGCGCAGAAAAGCATGATCGATGCCGTCTCGCAGCTCGGCATCCTGCTGCTCCTCCTGCTGACCGGCATGGAGACGGATCTGCGCCTCGTGCGGCGGGTGGGCGCGGCCTGTTTTTCGATCTCGATCACCGGCGTCGTCGTGCCCTTTGCGTGCGGCTTCGCGCTGGCGCAGGTACTGCCGGATTCCCTTCTGCCCGAGCCGACCGAGCGCATCGTCGCCGGCCTGTTCCTTGGCACGGCGCTGTCGATCTCCTCGGTCAAGATCGTCGCCATGGTGGTCCGTGAAATGAATTTCATGCGCCGCAACCTCGGCCAGATCATCGTCTCCTCGGCGATCATCGAGGACACGTTCGGCTGGCTGATCATCGCCGTCACCTTCGGCATCGCCACCAATGGCAGCCTGCAGGTGGTGCCGCTCATCACGACGGTGGCCGAAGTGGCGCTGTTCATGGTGTTTTCCTTCACCATCGGCCGCCGCGTGGTGTTCACCCTGATCCGCTGGAGCAATGATAGTTTCCGCAGCGAATACGCCGTCATATCGGTCATCCTCATCATCATGGGCGTGATGGCGCTGATCACCAATCTGATCGGCGTGCACACCGTGCTCGGCGCCTTCGTCGCCGGCATACTGGTCGGGGAATCGCCGATCCTGTCCAACCACATAGAGAGCCAGTTGCGCGGCGTCATCACGGCGCTGTTCATGCCGGTGTTCTTCGGCATGGCCGGCCTGTCCGCCGACCTCACCGTGCTTGCCGACCCGACGCTGGCGCTGCTGACGCTGGCGCTGGTGCTGATCGCCAGCATCGGCAAATTCTCGGGCGCCTTCCTCGGCGGCCGGCTGTCCGGCATGTCGCTGAAGGAGGCCACCGCCATCGGCAGCGCCATGAACGCGCGCGGCTCGACCGAGGTCATCGTCGCCTCGATCGGCCTGTCGATGAACATCCTCTCCCACAATCTGTTCACGATGATCGTCACCATGGCCGTCATCACCACGCTGGCCATGCCGCCGATGCTGCGCTGGGCGCTCGGCCGGCTGCCGGTCGGCGATGCGGAAAAGCAGCGCGTCGACCGCGAACTGCTCGACGAGCGCGGCTTCGTCTCCAAGCTGGAGCGGTTGCTGCTGCTCGTCGACGACAGCCCGGTCGGCAAGTTCGCCGCCTATCTCGGCGGTTTGGTCGGCGGCGGCAGCGGCATGCCGACCACGCTGCTCCACCTCGAGGGCGGGCAACTGCCCGGCCCTGCCCGCGACAAAGGTCCCGAGCGGGCCTCGCAGCAGGTCAAGAAGGGGGCGGCCAGGAGTGCCAGGGCTGTCCGCAAGGCCGAGGATACACCCGTCGACAAGGTCCACCTCACGGCCCGTACCGAGCTTCAGGCCACCACCGAAACGATCGCCGCCGAAGCGCGCAAGGGCTACGGCCTTCTGCTGGTCGGGCTGGACGACGCGATGACCGACAAAGGCACCTTCAGCGGTACCCTGAAGGATATCACCAGCGGCTTCGACGGCCCGCTCTGCCTGGTGCTGAATGGCGCCAAATCCAGCGGCAAGATGCCGTTGCTGCGCGCCGGCGCGACCATCCTGGTTCCCGTGAACGGCACCGAAGTCGCGCGGCGCGCGGCCGATTTCGCGCTCGCCTTGGCGCGGCCGCACCGGGCCCGCGTGAAAGCCCTCTATGTCTCGCAGGCCCGCAAGGGCAGCCCGCCAAGCTCGGTTTCGCACCGCCGCGAGGAGGCCGTGCTCAAGGATGTCGCCGATCTCGCCGACCGCTACGGCGTTGCCGTCGAAACCGCGATCAGGACGCGTGCCACGCCCGACAGGGCCATCGCCAGGGAGGCGGGCAAGGGCGCCGCCATGGTGGTGATGGGCGTCACGCAGCGGCCAGGCGACGAGCTGTTCTTCGGCGACACGGCGACCGCCGTGCTGGCCGCCGTCGCCTGCCCGGTCGTGCTTCTGGCCAGCGACCGCGTCAGGCGAGCCGAAGCCGAGGAGGCGGCAACCGAGACCGGCGCCTGATGCTCTACGGTGCTACAGGCCGAGGAACTGCCGCCCGATCACATAGCCCAGCGCCGCCGCGACGAGCGGGAACAGCGCCGGCGCGACCTTGCCGAAGAAGGAGACGCTGGTGTCCCTGGGCGGCACATAGCGTCCATTGCCGAGATTCTTGGTCATTGCGTACCCCACGCCATCATATAATTAGCAGATGCTTATTGACGCATGGCCGAATTAACGGGTTGCAAAGAAATTCGATCGAATAGCCGACCATTGGGCGGCGCCCACAGCCTGTTTGTCGCTGGTCTCTGCGCACGCCGCCCCGGCTACAGACAAGATACCCGCGCTTCGGCTAAAGTTCCGCCGGACACGACACCAGGGGGAGAACCGAGATGAGCAAAGCCAGTTCAACGCCGGCCGGGCAGCCGAGCCCCCTCAATCCAAGGCAACTCGCCGAGATCGCCAGCTACCACGCCCACATCTACTATGACGGGCAGGCCGAGCGGCAGCACGCCGAATGGCTGCGCCAGCGCATCGCGGAACGTTTCCGCGTGCGCCTGGGCAATTGGCACGACGGACCAGTCGGCCCGCACGGGCAGGCCATGTACCAGGTCTCCTTCGCCCCCGGGATTTTCGCGACGCTGGTTCCCTGGCTGATGCTGAACCACCAGGGCCTCAGCATCCTCATCCACCCCAACACCACCAACCCCAAGCGCGACCACCTGGTCGACCCGATCTGGATCGGGCGGGCGCTGGCGGTGCACGGGGAGGTTCTGGGCGAGGAGCATGAGGCGGAAGAGGCGCTGGAGGTGAATACGGAGCCGACGCTGGGGGCGTGAGGGCGCCCGCGATGAGGGAGCCGTTTGACACTTTCGCGGGTATGATGATCCATCGGGGAATGACAGGACGAAACCCTTGGCCGGCGAAACCTTGCCCTATCTGTCATCCCGGCTGCTCGACCGCCTGTCGATCTCGACAGTCGACATGGTCGACGAGATCGAACGCCAGATCGTCGGCCAGCGGCGCGGCGAAGTCTGGTGCGCGCCGAAGGCGGTCGTGCTGCCGGGCGACGACCGCTACATCATGGCGACGCTGGGCGTAGCGTCCACGCCGCCCGTGCTGGCGACGAAATCGCTGGTCGTCAATCCGCGCAACGCCGGGCGCGGACTGCCGACGCTCAATTCGCTGATCACGCTGCTCGACGCCGAGACCGGGCTGCCGCTTGCCTTGGTCGACGGTAATTGGGTGACCGAGAAACGCACCGCCGCCTTGAGCGCCGTCGCCGCCAGGCGCATGGCGCGCGGCGACGCGTCATCCCTGGCCTTCATCGGCTGCGGCGTGCAGGCCCGCGGCCACCTCGAAGCCTTCGCCAACCTCTTCCCCTTGCGCGAAATCCGCGCCTACGGCCGCGGCGTCGCCAACCGCGACGCGCTGTGCCAAATGGCGCGCTCGCGCGGACTGGAACCCATCCCCTGCGACACCGCAAGGGAAGCGGTCGAAGGCGCCGACATGGTGGTGACGACGGTGACCCTGGTGCCCAAGCCCGAACCCTTCCTCGACGCCAACTGGCTGAAGCCGGGAAGCTTCACCGTGATGACCGACCAGGCCCTGCCCTGGCTGCCGGAAACCATGCCCCGCTTCGACCGCATCATCGTCGACGATCTGGAGCAGGAGAGGAACATGGCCAAGCCGATGGTCGACCCGGCGATGGTTGCCGGAGATTTGACGGGGCTGGTTTGCGGGGACTTTGCGGGGAGGCAGGGCGCGGGCGAGACGACGGCGTTTGTGTTCCGGGGGCTGGCGG
>NZ_VFVQ01000046.1:0-6798 GCF_006442195.1 Mesorhizobium sp. B2-3-13 | reverse complement strand
CGCTTCACCGCCATCGCAAATCCCTCCGAGCAATAATCGAAGTGAATCACAATGCCAGAATTGCGCAACAGGCCCTCAAGGGGGGAGATCGGATGTCACCTCGGTCTTCGCCAACCATCATCGTCATCAAGAAGGCGAGTCGGCGAAGCTGCCAATCTCCCCCCTTGAGGGGGAGATGTCCGGCAGGACAGAGGGGGGCGTGCCGCAACAAACTTCTCAGAATCCTGTCCTCGCAATGACCCCAGACCGCATCCTCACCATAACCAACCTCTCCGTCTCCGTGCGCGGCGAGGAGGGCTTCCGCGAGGTCGTCTCCAACCTCTCCCTGACGCTCTCCCGCGGCGAGACGCTGTGCATCGCCGGCGAGTCCGGCTCGGGCAAATCGATGACCGCGCTGGCCATCATGCAGCTCCTGCCGCAGCCCGCGGCGCGCATCTCCGCCGGCACGGTCCATTTGGGCGAGACCGAGCTGACCGCCCTCGACGAACGCCGGATGCGGCGCATTCGCGGCGACCGCATCGCCATGATCTTCCAGGAACCGATGACCTCGCTCAACCCGGTGCTGTCGATCGGCCGCCAGCTCACCGAATCCATCGAGGCGCATACCAGCCTGTCGCCCAGCCAGGCCCGCCAGCGTGCCGTCGAGGTGCTGAAGGCGGTGCGCATTTCGGAAGCCGAAAGCCGGCTAAGACAATTTCCGCATGAACTGTCGGGCGGCATGCGCCAGCGCGTGATGATCGCCATGGCGCTGGCGCTGGAACCGGACGTGCTGATCGCCGACGAGCCGACCACGGCGCTCGACGTTACCGTACAGGGCGAGGTGCTGGAACTGCTGCGCGACCTGCAGCATAAGCATGGCACCAGCGTCATCCTGATCACCCACGACATGGGCGTGGTCGCCGAAATGGCCGACCGCGTCATCATCATGCGGCATGGGCGCATGGTCGAGGAAGGCAAGACATCGGACATTTTCGCCCGCCCGCAAGCCGACTACACGCGCGAGCTGTTGGCCGCCGTGCCGCGCATCGGCAGTGGCGCCGGCCGCCAGCAATTGAAGGAGATCGCCGAAGCCGCAATGCCGGCCAATGTCGCAGAGGTGAACGACCTCCATGTCCGCTTCGACCTGCGCGGCGGCATTCTCGGCCGGGTCACCCGCCGCGTCCACGCCGTCGAGGGCGTCAGCTTCTCGATCGCGCCCAACGAGACGCTGGCGCTGGTCGGCGAATCCGGTTGCGGCAAGTCGACCACCGCCAAGGCGCTGGCCGGGCTGGTGCCGTATAGCGGCGACATCGTTGTCGGCGGCCGCAATTTGTCCGGCCTCGGCCGCGACGAGCGCAAGGCGGTGCGTCGCGACGTGCAGATGATCTTTCAGGATCCTTTCGCCTCGCTCGACCCGCGCATGCGCGTCGGCGACCTCGTCGCCGAACCGCTGGTCATCCACGGCATCGCCTCGAAGGAAGAGCGTCGCGAGCGGGTAGCGGCCCTGTTCGACCGCGTCGGCCTGTCATCAGACCAGATGGAGCTCTATCCGCACGAATTCTCCGGCGGCCAGCGTCAGCGCGTCTGCATCGCCCGGGCATTGGCGCTCAGGCCAAAACTGATCATCGCCGATGAAAGCGTCTCGGCCCTCGATGTCTCGGTGCAGGCGCGCGTGCTTGACCTGTTGAAGGAATTGCAGCGCGAATTCGGCGTCGCCTATCTCTTCATTTCGCACGACATGGCCGTGGTCGAGAACATCTCCGACCGTGTCGCCGTCATGTATCTCGGCCAGATCGTCGAGATGGGCACGCGCGACCAGGTTTTTTCGAACCCGCGCCACCCCTACACGAAGCGCCTGATCGAAGCCGTGCCGGTGCCCGATCCCGCGCAGCGCAGAAGCCGTTTTGCCCGCCTCGATCAGGAGATCCCCAGCGCCACCCGCCGGATCGGCGAGGCACCGCTGAAACTGGCGCTGAGCGATGTCGGCAACGGCCATCTCGTCGCTACCGAGGGCTGAAGCTGCCCGGGATGTGGTTCAAACAAGCTCGGCGTGCTCCGATCGAGCTTCACATGTTCGTGTCCCGTCCTGAGCTTTCCCGCTGGCGTCACGCTATCGGGTCGGCCTTGCCGTCATGAAATCCGCGGCCGCCCCTTGCCCTTCCGCCTGATTTTCCTAATGTTCCTTGGTGCTTGCGGATGACGACCGTAGGGGGCGGCCGGATTCATCCACACTGGGAGAGGAAGTAGACTCATGAAGCTATGCTATGTCGTTTCCGCCGCGCTCCTTGCGGCCACCACCGCCTCGGCCGCCGAGATTTCCGATGGCAAGGTCAAGATCGGCATCCTCAACGACCAATCCGGCGTCTATGCCGATTTCGGCGGCAAATGGTCGGTCGAGGCAGCCAAGATGGCGGTCGAGGATTTCGGCGGCAAGGTGCAGGGAGCACCGGTCGAGATCATCAGCGCCGACCACCAGAACAAGCCCGATATCGCCTCCAACATTGCACGGCAGTGGTATGACACCGAACAGGTCGATGCCATCATGGAGCTGACGACCTCTTCGGTCGCGCTCGCCGTGCAGGGGATTTCCAAAGAAAAGAAGAAGATCGACATCGTCACCGGTGCGGCGACCACCGACCTCACCGGCAAGCAGTGCTCGCCCTACGGCTTCCACTGGGCCTACGACACCCATTCGCAGGCGGTGGGCACCGGCGGCTCCCTCGTGCAGCAGGGCGGCGACAGCTGGTTCTTCGTCACCGTCGACTATGCCTTCGGCTACTCGCTGAAGGAGCAGACCGCCAAATTCGTCGAGAGCCATGGCGGCAAGGTGCTGGGCGAGGTGCGTTATCCCCTCGGCGCGACCGACTATTCGTCCTTCCTGCTGCAGGCGCAATCGTCGGGCGCCAAGGTCATCGGGCTCGCCAATGCCGGCCTCGACACCTCCAATTCCATCAAGCAGGCAGCCGAGTTCGGCATCGTGCAGGGCGGCCAGCGCTTGGCCGCGCTCCTGTTCACGCTGGCCGAAGTGCATGGGCTCGGCCTGCAGGCGGCGCAAGGCGTCGTGCTGACCGAGGGCTATTACTGGGACCGCGACGACAAGAGCCGCGAATTCGGGCAGCGCTTCTTCAAGCGCACCAACCGCATGCCGAACATGATCCAGGCCGCGACCTATTCGGCGGTGACGCAGTATTTGAAGGCGATCGACAAGGCCGGCACCGACGAGACCGAAGCGGTCGCCAAGCAGCTCCATTCGCTGCCGGTGGACGACGCCGTCATCACCGGCGGCAAGGTCCAGGCCGACGGCAACATGGTCCACGACATGTATCTCTACCAGGTCAAGGCGCCCAGCGAGAGCACCAAGGATTGGGACTATTACAAATACCTCGCCACCATTCCCGGCAAGGAGGCCTTCCTCAGCGAGAAGGACAGCGGCTGTCCGACGGCCGCCCAGTGACCGGCGCGGCCATGGTGCCGCCTGACCTGAACCCGGAAGAGCCGCGGGTCGTGCTTTCCGCCCGCGGCCTGCGACGTGACTTTGCCGGCTTCGTCGCCGTCAAAAATGTCGACCTCGATGTCCTCCATGGCAACATCCATGCCTTGATCGGACCTAACGGCGCCGGCAAGACGACCGTTTTCAACCTGCTGACCAAATTCCTGGCGCCGACCAGCGGCAGGATCGAGCTGCTCGGCCACGACATCACCCGCACCTCGCCGGCCAGGGTGGCGCGGATGGGGCTGGTGCGCTCGTTCCAGATATCGGCGATCTTTCCGCACCTCAGCGTGCTCGACAATGTGCGCGTCGCGCTGCAGCGGCCGGCGGGGCTCGGCATCCAGTTCTGGCGCTCGCTGGCGGCGCTCGACCGGTTGACGCCGCGCGCCATGGAGCTGCTGCGTTCCGTCGGCCTCGACGACGCCGCGAACAGGCTGGCCGGCGATCTTTCCTACGGCAGGAAGCGCGTGCTCGAGATCGCCACGACGCTGGCGCTGGACCCGAAAGTGCTGCTGCTGGACGAGCCGATGGCCGGCATGGGTCATGAGGACGTGGCCACGGTGTCCGCCCTCATCCGGTCGGTGGCGAGCGACCGCGCGGTTATGATGGTCGAGCACAATCTGACCGTGGTGGCCGATCTCTGCGACTGGATAACGGTGATGCAGCGCGGCGAGGTGCTCGCGGCCGGCGACTACGCCACCGTCAGCCGCGACGAACGCGTGAAGGTGGCCTATATGGGCACTGCCGATGACTAGTGCTTCGCCCCTGCTCGCGGTCCGCGGTCTCAACGCCTGGTATGGCGAGGGCCATGCGCTGCACGGCGTCGACCTCGAAGTGTTTGCCGGCGAAACGGTCACCTTGCTCGGCCGCAACGGCGTCGGCAAGACGACGACGCTGCGCGCCATCATGGGTCTGATCCGCCGGCGCACCGGCAAGGTCGTTTTCGACGGCGCCGACCTGATGCGGCTGCCGCTGCACCGCACCGCGCACCAGGGCATCGGCTTCGTGCCGGAGGAACGCGGCATCTTCTCGACACTCACTGTCGATGAGAACCTGGTGCTGCCGCCTGTCGTTGCCCCGGGCGGCATGAGCGTCGAGGAAATCTTCGATCTCTTCCCCAATCTGAAGGAGCGGCGCAACAGTCCGGGCACGCGGCTGTCGGGCGGCGAACAGCAGATGCTGGCGATAGCGCGCATGCTGCGGACCGGCGTCAAGATGTTGCTCCTGGACGAACCGACCGAGGGCCTCGCGCCTGTCATCATCCAGCGCATCGGCGAGCTGCTGGCGATGTTGAAGCAGCGCGGCATGACCATCCTGCTGGTCGAGCAGAATTTCCGCTTCGCCAGCCGTGTCGCCGACCGTTTCTACCTGATGGAGCACGGCAAGGTCGTGGCCGGTTTCCCCACCGGCGAACTGGCGGACCGCATGACGCTGCTCCACGAAATTCTGGGTGTATGATGGCGCCATGACGATGATCTTCGGCATCCCCGTCCAGGCATTGCTCGGCCAGTTACTGGTCGGCCTGATCAACGGCTCCTTCTACGCCATGCTGAGCCTCGGCCTGGCCGTGATTTTCGGCCTGCTGCGCGTCATCAATTTCGCCCATGGTGCGCAATATATGCTGGGCGCCTTCATCGGCTATCTCCTGTTCACCCATCTCGGCATCGGCTATTGGCCGGCGCTGATCCTGGCGCCGCTGATCGTCGGCCTGTTCGGCGTCGTGGTCGAACGCCTGGCGCTGTCGCGGCTCTACGACACCGATCCGCTCTACGGCCTGCTCTTCACCTTCGGCCTCGCGCTCGTGCTCGAAGGCATCTTCCGCTACTATTACGGCGTGTCGGGAAACCCCTACGCCGTGCCGCCGCTGCTGGCGGGCGGCACCAATCTCGGCTTCATGTTCCTGCCCATTTATCGCGGCTGGGTGGTGGTCGCCTCGCTGATCGTCTGCTTCGGAACCTGGGCGCTGATCGAGAAGACCAGGCTCGGCTCCTATCTGCGCGCGGCAACCGAGAATCCCCGTCTCGTCCAGGCCTTCGGCGTCAACGTGCCGTTGCTTTTGACCCTCACCTACGGCCTTGGCTCAGCGCTCGCCGGCCTCGCCGGCATCCTGGCCGCACCCATCTATCAGGTCAGCCCGCTGATGGGATCGGATCTGATCATCGTCGTCTTCGCGGTGGTTGTGGTCGGCGGCATGGGATCCATCCTCGGCGCGATCGTCACCGGCTACATGCTTGGCCTCGCCGAAGGCCTGACCAAGGTCTTCTACCCCGAGGCCTCCAACTTGGTGGTCTTCGTCATCATGGCGATCGTGCTTTTGGTCCGGCCGGCCGGCCTGTTCGGAAGGGACGCCTGACATGGCGGAACAAACATCCGACATGGCAGAGCTTTCGTTGCGTGAGACATCGGCCAGACCCTGGGCACGGCTTGAATGGGTGCTGATCGGGCTCGGCATACTGGCGCTGCTGGCAGCCCCCTTCTTCGTCTACCCGATCTTCCTGATGAAGATGCTGTGTTTCGCGCTGTTTGCCTGCGCCTTCAACCTCCTGCTCGGCTATACCGGCCTCCTGTCCTTCGGCCACGCCACCTTCTTCGGCGGCGCCGCCTATTTCACCGCGCACGCGGTCAAGGTCTGGGGCTGGCCGCCGGAAGCCGGCATCCTGCTCGGCATGGCGGGCGCCGCGCTGCTCGGCCTCGTCATGGGCTTCTTCGCCATTCGCCGGCAAGGCATCTATTTCGCCATGATCACGCTGGCGCTGTCGCAGATGTTCTTCTTCTTCTGCGTGCAGGCGCCCTTCACGCAAGGCGAGGACGGCATCCAGGGCGTGCCGCGCGGCATCCTGTTCGGCGTCCTCGACCTCAACGCCCCGATGAACATCTATTATTTCGTGCTTGCCGTGGTCCTGGCCGGCATCTTCGCCATCTGGCGCATCGTCAATTCGCCCTTCGGCATGATCCTGCGCTCGATCCGCGAAAACGAGAACCGCGCCATTTCGCTCGGCTATTCCGTAGCCAGCTACAAACTCGGCGCCTTCGTCATGTCGGCGGCGCTAGCCGGGCTCGCAGGCTCGCTCAAGGCGATCGTCTTCCAGTTCGCCACGCTCACCGACGTCACCTGGCAGATGTCGGGCGAGGTGATCCTGATGACGCTGCTCGGCGGCATCGGCACCATGGTTGGCCCGATCATCGGCGCCAGCCTCGTCGTCGGCCTGGAAAACACGCTGGCCACCTCGGGTTTTCCGGTGACCATCGCCACGGGCCTGATCTTCATGGTTTGCGTGCTGGTGTTTCGGCGCGGGATTGTCGGCGAGGTTTATGCGCGGGTGCTGGGG
>NZ_VFVQ01000045.1:0-10468 GCF_006442195.1 Mesorhizobium sp. B2-3-13 | reverse complement strand
CAAGGCGGCCCGATCGCCTTTCAAAAAACGCCCATGCATCACGTGCGCCAAATATCGGCTCCCGTGCAAAGGCCTCGATATGCGCGACACGTTCTTCTTGGCTGATCACCATGGCCGTATTCCTCTGGATTTCCTGAGGAAGCAACCGGACAGCGCCTGAAATGTTCCAACCCGGATGTCGTCAAACTCGGCCAAGTCGAACACTTCATCCAAGACCGCGATTCGATACGCTTCTTGCCTTCAGGCGCTCTTCGCCCGCTCCCCCTTGCGCACTGATGCGCCAGCGAGGTCCAGCTGTTGGTCGGGGCGAGGTGGCGATAGAGCAGGCCGAGCGCATCTGACTTCCTGAGGTCGAGAAGGCCTCGTCGCTCAATGTGTTGAAGGCCGCCTCGTCGATCACCTGGAAATCGGTGAGGTTGAGCACTTCGCCGCCTTCCAGCGTCACTTTGCTCTCTCGCGGCGAAAACAGGCCGTGCGCAGGGATCAATATCATCGAGCAACCAGCTTGATTGTCCGCACCCGCAGTGCTCCGTTGCCGATTGAGGCATACGGAGACGTTTCATGACGGGTTTTGTCGACCGCCAGCGCGCCACGCATTTGATGCAACGCGCCGGCATGGCGGCGCTGGTGCTCTGCGCGCCCGAGGCCTTCCACTATGCGACCGGCGCGTCGATCGGCCCGGCCGGCCTGTTCCGGCGCGCCGGCGCCGGCTTCGTCGTCATCCCGGCCAGACAGGACCTGCCGATCGGCGTCGTGGTCGCGGACTTCAACCCCGCGCAGTTGCGGACCGCCGCGCCCGAGATGGTTGTGCGTTCGCACCCGATCTGGATCGAGTCCGCGCCGGTCGGGACAGGACCTGCCGGGCTGGCGGAGCGCATCGAGGCCGGGCTGGCCTCGCTCGGTCGCGCGCCGGATTTTTCGCGTCCCGCCACCTTCGACCTCGCCGGCTCGGTGCGCCAGCTGCAAGCCATGCTCATCGATTTCGGGCTGGAGCGCGCCACGCTCGGCCTCGACCTCGACTTCATTCCCGCCGCCGATTTTGCGGCCATCCAGGCGCTGCTGCCGGATTGCCCTGTTGTCGACGGGTCGTCCGTGCTGGACCGGCTGCGCGCCGTCAAGTCGCAGCGCGAGATCGACCTCCTGTGGCAAGGCATCATCTTGTCCGAAGCCGGGCTGGAGCGGCTGCAGGTCGACGCCATGGCCGGCATGCGCCAGGGCGACCTCGTCGCGCTCTACCGGCAAGGCGTCGCCACTGCGGCGGCCGGCTTGTCTCATCCGGTCATCACGGCCGAATATATGACGCTCGGTGCCCGGGCCAAAGGCGCCGACGCCAGGGCCGTGGCTGGCGATCCGCTGAAATGCGACATGGTCTGCACGGTCGGCGGCTACGCCTCCGATATGTCGCGCAACTTCACCTTCGGCCCGCCCCCGGCGGATCAAGCGGAGCTGCACGCCATTGCCGAGCGCGCCTTCGAGGATGGCCTGGCCGAGCTTGTCCCCGGAAACACGCTCGCCCATGTCCACCGCGTCGCCACCGAAAGCCTGGCGCGGCAAGGCCTGCGCTCCTACCGTCGCGGCCATTTCGGCCACGGCGTCGGCCAGTCGGTCTTTTCCGAACAATGGCCGTTCATCGCCGCCGACAGCGATATCGCGATCGAGGCCGGCATGGTGCTGGCCTTCGAGATCCCGCTCTACATCGACGGCCTCGCCAGCTTCAATCTCGAGGACCAGTTCCTGATCACGCCGGATGGACCGGTAGTGATGAACCGGCTGCCGAGGCGGCTAGAGGTGATTGGATAGGGAGGCAGGGGTTGGCGCGCTTGCGTTGCCCATTGCGAGGCAGCACTCTACGGAACTCGGCGGTGATGCCTGGGCACGCATCGGCTGCAACGGTGCCGGGTGCATGGAACGACAGCGTACAGACATGATAAGAAATCGGGCCGAAAGCGGGCTAGGGAAGATCGACTTCATGACCGTTGCTGCCAGACATCCGATTGCCGTGCCCGAATATGCCGACACGTTGAAGCTGACCGCCTCGCGCTTCGCCTTCCCGGCAATGATCGACGTCTTGGCGGTAGCCTCGGCCTACAAGCTCGCCGGCCCAGCCCGCGAGACCGTGCGCCGCATCAAATACAACGCCCAGATCCACCGCACGGGCAAGGAAATGGAGCCGCTGGGAGACTAGTCGCTCTCCCCATCACTATACCGGGAGAAGGTGCCGGCAGGCGGAAGAGGGGCAGCGCCGACTTCGACCGTCCCAATACACGGATTGGACTTATACAAGAGGGAAGAAATGCTCGAAATGTCACCATCCAAACAGGCGGCCGCATGGCTCGAATCCCTGGCGCACGCGCTTGAATCCGGCGACGTGTCGGCCGCAAGCAACCTGTTCGTCGACGATTGCTACTGGCGCGACCTGCTGACCTTCACCTGGAACATCACCACCATGGAAGGCCGCGACGCCATCGCCGATATGCTGAAGTCGACGCTGGCGACGACCAGGCCGGCCTCGTGGCAGATCACCGGCGAGGCGACCTCGGATGAAGGCACGATCGAGGCCTGGTTCACCTTCGAAACGGCGGTGGCCACGGGACAAGGCATCATGCGCCTGCGCGATGGCCGCTGCCGCACGCTGTTCACGGCGATGACCGACCTGAAAGGGTTCGAGGAGCGCAAGGGCGCGACGCGGCCGCTCGGCGTGCGCCACAAGGCGGACCCGGAACGCGAGACCTGGTCGGAAGCGCGGGCGCGCGAGACGCGCGAGCTTGGCGCCTCCGAGCAACCCTATTGCCTGGTCATCGGCGGCGGCCAGGGCGGCATCATGCTCGGCGCACGGCTGCGTCAGCTCGGCGTGCCCACCATCGTCATCGAGAAGAACGATCGGCCAGGCGATTCCTGGCGCAACCGCTACCGCACGCTCGTGCTGCACGATCCGGTCTGGTACGATCATCTGCCCTACATTCCATTCCCCGACAATTGGCCCGTCTTCACGCCCAAGGACAAGATGGGCGACTGGCTGGAAATGTACACGCGCGTCATGGAGCTGAATTACTGGGGCGCCACCAGGTGCCTCAGCGCCAGCTACGACGAGGTGGAGAAAGAATGGACCGTGGTGGTCGACCGCGCCGGCCAGCGCCTCACGCTGAAGCCCAAGCACATCGTCTTCGCCACCGGCGCCTATGGTCCGCCGCGCAAGATCGAGCTGCCGGGCGCGGACCAGTTCGAGGGCGAGCTGCTGCACTCCAGCCAGTATGCCAGCGGCGAGAAATTCCGCGGCAAAAAGGTCGCCGTCATCGGCGCGGCCAGTTCCGGGCACGATGTCTGCGTCGACCTCTGGGAAAGCGGCGCCGACGTCACCATGATCCAGCGTTCGCCGACCACCGTGGTGAAGTCGGACACGCTGATGCAGGTCGGCTTCGAAATCTTCTCCGAGGATGCGCTGGCGCGCGGCATCACCACGGAAAAGGCCGACATGATCGTCGCCTCGACGCCGTTCGCGCTGGTGCCCAAGGGCCAGCGCGCGCTCTACGACGTCATCCGCGCGCGCGACGCCGCATTCTACGAGCGTCTCGCCGCGTCCGGCTTCGCGCTGGATTTCGGCGACGACGAGACCGGCCTTTTGATGAAGGCCTACCGCACCGGCTCGGGCTATTACATCGATGTCGGCGCGTCCGACCTGATCATCGACGGCAAGATCGGCATCCGCAGCGGCGTCGCGGTAAAATCGCTGGCAGCCAAAGGCATCCTGTTCGAGGACGGCAGCGAGATCGAGGCCGATGCCATCATCGCCTGCACCGGCTACCAGTCGATGAACGAGAACGTGGCGGCTCTCGTCTCGCGCGAGGTCGCCGACAAGGTCGGCCCGTGCTGGGGCCTCGGCTCCGGTGTCAAGGGCGACCCCGGCCCCTGGCAAGGCGAATTGCGCAACATGTGGAAACCGACGGCGCAGGAAGCATTATGGTTCCACGGCGGCAATCTGGCCCTGTCGCGGTTCTATTCGAAATACGTGGCGCTGCAGATCAAGGCGCGGATGGAGGGGATCGAGACGCCGGTGTACGGGGCGCCGGGCCTCTAGCTTCTTCCTTCTTCCACAGGGGGAGAAGGGAAGACCGCACAGCCTCACTCATGCCCATGCCCGAAATGCCGGGTCGCCACCTCGACATGGGTATGCGCGGCATGCGCTTCGAAACGCTCGGTCTCGCCAAGGTCATTCGCCGCTTCGTTCGGCCACCAGGTGCCGCCAATGACGATGCCTTCCGACATCAGCCGCTGGTCGGCGACCAGCGAGACGCCGACCGCGTCGACGAAGGTGAAGCGGCCCGGACGCTGCCGCAGCACGGCGACATCACCCGCCGTGCCGACCGCCAGCGTGCCGAGATCGGGCCGCGCGATCGCCCGCGCCGGCGCTTGCGTCGCGGCGCGCAAAACCTCGACCAGCGGCATGCCGAGCGCCATCAGCTTCGACATGCACACCAATATGTCGAAGGCCGGCCCGTCGACGCAGTAGAGATGCACATCGCTCGAGATGACGTCGGGCGCCAGACCTTCTGCGAGCATGGCGCGGGCGACGTCGAAATCGAACGAGCCCATGCCGTGACCTAGATCGAAGATGACCCCGCGCTCGCGCGCCAGCCACATGTCGGGCCGCACCATGCCGGAGGCGAACACCGGCGCATTGGGGAACGGCCGAAAGCAATGGGTGAGGATGTCGCCCCGGCGCAGGCGCGGCAGCACTTCGGAGCGGCCGGGCGGCGGCTCGTCTATATGCGCCATCAGCGGCAGCCCGGCCTTGTCGGCGGCTTCCAGCGCCAGATCGACCGGCGCGATGCCGCTGGTGCCGCCGGCATGCTTGCCGGAGCGCACCTTGACGCCGACGACGACGTCGGCGTGCTCGCGCACCGCCGCCACCACCTCGCGCGGTTCGCAAAGCCGGAGATCGCTGCATTCGCCGACCGACACAGTCTGCGAGAAGCCGAAAATGCCGGCAAAGGAAATGTTGACATAGGCCAGGATGCGCACCTTGGAGCGCTCCATGACATGACGGCGGAAGCCGAGGAAATTGCCCGCACCCGCGCTGCCGGCATCGATGAAGGTGGTGGTTCCGCTCTTGGCGGCGAGCCTGTCGGCATCGACGCCGAGCGAGGTGCCGCCCCAATAGACGTGGCTGTGCAGGTCGACCAGACCGGGCGCGACGATGCAGCCGGACGCGTCGACCACCTGCGCGGCGCTGGTCACGGGGATGTCGGCATCGACAGCGGCGACACGGCGGTTGGCGATGGCGACATCGCGTGGCGCGTCGATGCCGGACGCCGGATCGATCAGCCGTCCACCCTTCAGCAGGAGGTCGAATTGCATGGAGATGCCTCCGCCTTGTTACTTTGCCTTTCAGACCGGCCTGTACGCGACGGCCTCGACTTCGATCTTGATGTCGATCATCAGCCGCGATTCGACCGTGGTGCGCGCCGGCGGGTTCTTCGGGAAGTGCCTGGCATAGACCGCGTTGAAGCCGCCGAAGTCGCGCGCGTCCTCCAGCCAGACGGTGGTCTTGACCACGTCCTCCATCGTACAGCCGGCTAGCGCCAGCGCGGCCTTCACATTGGCGAGCACCTGCTCGGTCTGTTCCGCAATGCCGCCCTTGACCACGATGCCGTCGCCGCCGACCGGAACCTGGCCCGAGACAAAGACGAAATCGCCGGCCCGCACGGCGGGCGACAGCGGCACATGGGACGTTCCAAAAGTCTGCTTGGGCAAGGGATGGCCTCCTCCGGTGACATGGCAAGGCACCGAGGCGGCGCCCGCTTCGGGACGAGATTTACCGCGATCGGGGTGATCCCGATAGGGCCCTTGTTGGAAAGCAACATCCTTCTAAATCCGTGTTGCTTTATTACAGAAGCGCTTGCATCGTGCGCTGCCGGACGGGCTCGACGCCACGACGGACAGACGCCCTTGCGAGACCGGAGACCCCGACGATGACCTTCGACAAGAACCCGTTTCCTTCCGGCGACGCCGACCGCCACGCGCTGTGGGAGATGCTGGTGCGGCGCGACATCGACGCCTTCATCGGTCAGGACTGGTCCATGGTCGAGAACGACTTCGTCGCCGAAAGCTTCTTCGGCATGCACGCGCATTTCCTCGGCAACGCCGATGCCTGGCGGCTGCAATTCCCGCGGCTGGAGATCTATCGCGACGAGTGGCTGCGCCAGGCCAAGGAGACGGCGGCGACCAAATTCGCCGAGCCGTTGCGCGAGGCGCTGTTTCGCGTCACCAATCTGCGCGACATCGATGTCGACGGCGACCGCGCCGTGCTGCACAAGAAGTTCGACGGCAGCGTCGCCAAGGCGGATGGCAGCGTCGACCGGCTGAAATGGCAGACGCTGTATTTCTGCCGGAAGGTCGGGGCGAACTGGAAGATAGCCGGCTTCGTCGGCTACATGCCGTATCCACTGGGCGGCTAGCCGAGGCGCCGGCTGATTGCCGTGCGCCCGCACGGCAATCAGTACAGCGTGATGATAGCCGGCAGCAGTCCGCTTTCCCGGAGATACTCGATGAGTTCGATGATCGGGAAGATGGCGAGGAAATAGAGCCCGTCGAAAAAAGTGCGCTTCAACGCGCGCGTCGAGAACTGCAGCTCGTCACTGTCGCGGTAGAGCAGCGGGTTCGGCCAGAACCGGGGCGTCGCCTTGATATAGGCTGAATAGGCCGGGCCGAACTTGCCCAGGAGATATTCGGCTTCCTTGCGCGCCGTGACGCGGAAGATCAGGAAGCTGGCGACGCCGAGTGCGGCGGCGGCCACCAGCGACCCATAGAGCAGACCGATACCGACCGCACCGACCGTCGAGAAGAAGTAGAGCGGGTTCTGGGTCATCGAGAATGGACCCGCCGAAACCAGCTCCTCATTCTTCTTGCCGCCGACATAGAGGATGCTCCACAGCCGGCCGGCGACGCAGGCGAGCACCAGGCAGAAGCCGAATAATTCGAGCGTTTCGTGGCCGTTCGAGCCTTCGCTGAGCGCCGGTTTGGTCAGGAACAGCAGCAGCACCGCCAGCGCCGCCGCGACGCGGATGAAAATCAGCCGCTTGCGCTGGACGAAAGCCTTCGAAACCGGCTTGAGGGAGGCGTAGGTCATTGGTGTTTTCCTGGGGCGCTCTATACGAGCCCGGCCACTGGGGCACGCCATTGATGGCGGATGCAAGGCATTCATCCTCTAACAGCGCACCACGCGGCATTCGTAAAGACCTTTTGCGCCAGGCAAAGCCATCCTTACGAATTTGTATGCCGCCAGACAGGCTGGAGTGAAGTCGCTTGCCTATTGTCCGGATGCCGGATCGCCGCCGCAACATCGACATCGGGACACTTGCCATGCTCGCGCCCAACACACACCCCGCCGCACCAAGCCACAACCGGGTTCCCGACGTCACCCTCGACTTCTGGCTGGTCAAGCTGATGGCGGTGACCATGGGCGAGACGGCGGCGGATTATCTCGCCGTCAACCTCGGCCTTGGGCTGACCGCCACCTCGCTGATCATGACCGGCGTCCTGATCGTCGCCCTCGTCCTGCAGTTCACGCGGAAACGCTACGTGCCCTGGGCCTACTGGCTGGCGGTGGTGCTGATCAGCGTCGTCGGCACGCTGGTCACCGATAACCTCGTCGACAATTTCGGCGTACGCCTGCAGACCACGACGATTGCCTTTTCGGTTGTGCTCGCGGCGACGTTCGCGGTCTGGTACGCGAGCGAGCGTACGCTTTCGATCCACACCATCTTCACGACCAGGCGCGAGATCTTCTACTGGCTGGCGATCCTCTTCACCTTCTCGCTGGGCACCGCCGCCGGCGATCTTGTCGCCGAAACCTTCGACATGGGTTATCTGACCACGGGGCTGCTGTTCGGCGGCGTGATCGCGCTCATCGCGCTCGCCTATTATCTCGTCCACCTGAACGCCGTTCTGGCCTTTTGGCTCGCCTATATATTGACGCGTCCGCTGGGTGCCTCCTTCGGCGATTGGCTGTCGCGGCCGGCCGAACATGGCGGTTTGGGTTTCGGCACCATTTTCACCAGCCTGATCTTCCTCGGCTGCATCATCGCCCTGGTCCTCTCCATGACATTGAGGCAAACCGCCGGCGATGCCGACGAGATCCTGCTGGAATCGGACTGAGCCGCCGCCGGGCCCTGCGGCGGCAGCCGGCCTTGCGACCATCCTAGGAACGGACCCGTGCCGGTGATAGCCTGTCCCCGATATCGGCAATCAACCGGAACAGCGATGCGGCTACTTCTCGTCGAGGACGACCACAGGACGGCGGACTATATCGTGCGCGGCCTGACCGAGGCAGGCCATGTCTGCGACCTCCTGCGCAATGGCCATGACGGGCTTTTCGCCGCGACCAGCGGCGGCTACGACGTGATCGTCGCCGACCGGATGATTCCGGGCCTCGACGGCCTGTCGATGGTCAAGGCTGTCCGCGCCGCCGGCGTGCGCACGCCGGCGATCTTCCTCACCTCCGTCGGCGGCATAGACGACCGCGTCGAGGGGCTCGAGGCCGGCGGCGACGACTATCTGGTCAAGCCCTTCGCCTTTTCCGAGCTGCTTGCCCGCATCAACGCGCTCGGCCGGCGGCCGGCCGCGCAGGAGCAGAAGACCGTTCTGAGGGTCGCCGACCTCGAAATGGACCTCATCATGCGGCGCGTCGTCAGGCAGGGCCAGCCGATCGACCTGCAGCCGAGGGAGTTCAGCCTGCTCGAGGTGCTGATGCGCGGCGAGGGCCGCGTCATCACCCGCACCATGCTGCTGGAACGCGTCTGGGATTTTCATTTCGATCCCAAGACCAGCGTTGTCGAAACCCATATCAGCCGGTTGCGGACCAAGGTCGACAAGCCGTTCGGTACCCAGCTCATCCACACCATCCGCAACACCGGCTACAGCCTGCACGCGCCGCTCTCCCAGTGATCGCGCCATCCCGATGACCGCGACTTTCTCATGACCGCAACGTGGACCCGCCTGCTGCGCAGCACGCCGTTCCGGCTTGCCCTGACGTTCGCCTTCCTGTTCATGCTGGCCTTTGTGCTGGCGGGCGCCATCGTCTACCAGATGATGAGCGCCGACCTTGCCGAGCAGCTGGACGACACCATCAAGGAAACCTATTCCGTCATCGCCGCGACCTATGCCGACAAGGATCTCAGGGAGTTGGTGGAGACCGTCGAAAGCCACTCCACGCGCAGCCCTGGGAAGGAGCAGCTCTTTTCGCTGACCGACGCAACCGGCAACCATATCGCCGGCAACTTCACCGCGGCGGGGCTTCCCGATGGTTTCTCGATGTTCGGCGCCGAGATGCCTGGCCTGCCGCCGGGCACCGAATACCGCGCCTATTCCGGTCCGGTCGGCGCCAACACGCTGACCATCGCCTTCAGCCTCTCCGAAACGGAGGAGCTGGAAACGATCATGCTGATGAGCTTCGGCTGGGCGACGCTCATCATCACCGGCCTGGCCGTCACCGGCGGCGCCCTGCTCGCCTCGCGCGTCCAGCGCCGTCTCGACGGCATTGCCGCCACGATGGTCGACGTTTCGCATGGCAGGCTCGACACCCGTATCCCGCTGACCGGCAAGGGCGACGACATCGACATCGTCTCCAGCCAGGTCAACGCGGCGCTCGATCGCCTGTCGGCACTGGTCGAAGGCATGAAGCAGGTCAGCGCCGACATCGCGCACGACCTTAAGACGCCGCTCAACCGCCTGCAGATGATCCTGGAGGGTGCGGCCGACAAGGCCGCGCGGCACCAGGACGTCTCCGACGATCTGGCTGACGCGCGCGCCGAGGGCCATCAGATCAACGAGACCTTCGACGCGTTGCTGCGCATCGCCCAGATCGAGGCCGGCGCGCGCAAGGCGCGCTTCACCGATGTCGATCCCGGCGAGATCCTGCGGACCATCGCCGAGGTCTACACCGACGTGGCCGAGGACGACGGCAAGTCGCTGTTGCCGCCGCGGCTGGAGGAGACGACGACGGGCCGGATCCACGGCGATCGCGAACTGTTGACGCAGATGGTCGCCAATCTGGTGGAGAACACGCTGCGCCATTGCCCGCCCGGCACCTCGATCAAACTGTCGGTGACGCGCCAGGGTGACCGCGTCCTTGCCAGCGTCGCCGACAACGGCCCCGGCATTCCCGCCGGCGAGCGCGAAAAAGTGTTTCAGCGGCTCTACCGGCTGGACCACAGCCGGTCGACGCCGGGCAGCGGTCTCGGCCTCAGCCTCGTCCGGGCGATCGCCGACCTGCACGGCGCGACCATCACGCTCGAGGACTGCCGGCCTGGGCTGGCCGTGGTGGTGAGTTTTCCCTTGGCGACGGATTAACTTCGGAAGTTGGCGAAACCCGGTGTAACGGCCTCCCCCCTTGCGGCAGGGGAATCGCATATGGCGTTTTGGGAGTTGAAATTGGTCTGAGAAGAGATTCTTTGGGAAGGCAGTCCAGCGA
>NZ_VFVQ01000044.1:0-10506 GCF_006442195.1 Mesorhizobium sp. B2-3-13 | reverse complement strand
ACAGGTTCGACTGGTGCCACCGGCTCGACCGGAGCGACCGGCTCGACTGGAGCGACCGGAGCGACAGGTTCGACTGGAGCGACCGGCTCGACTGGAGCGACTGGCTCGACCGGGGCGACAGGTTCGACCGGAGCGACTGGCTCGACCGGGGCAACCGGCTCGACTGGTGCAACAGGCTCGACCGGCTCGACTGGAGCTACCGGCTCGACTGGAGCGACAGGTTCGACTGGTGCAACCGGTGCGACTGGCTCGACCGGGGCAACTGGCTCGACCGGAGCGCCCGGTCCGACAGGTCCGACCGGAGCGACGGGGCCTGGCGGTGAGACCGGTGACCACCACCATGGCAACAACGGTGGCGGCAACGATCCTGACCACAACGACAGCAGCAATCCGGGGAAAGGCCATCCCAATGATGGCACTGACGCGGATGGTCCCCCTGACGGTCACACCGCCACGGTCACGGCCAGCACCCTCGGGCTCAAGGACTCGACGCAGTTCCTGCAATCCGGCTCGACCGACAGTGATGCCGTAAGCCCTGCGTCGTTCCGCCAGCTCATCGGACTAGCGGCCGGTTCGGTGACGACCGACCTCCTGAACGTGCTCAACACGATCAGGGGATTTGGCCAGAACCAGAACAAGCCACTGGGTGCGAGCACCGACCTGACCTCGGATCCCAAGCATGGTGCGGGCAGCGCCAACAGCGACGACACGGTGAAGAAGGCTCTGAAGGATATTCTGAAGCCGCATGAGTGAGCAGGAATGGTAAGTGGACAGACCACGACAGGAACCAGTCCAAGGCTGAGAAACGGGCGCGCGCGCTCTGCGGAAAGCAGGGTGCGCTCGCCCGTCATTTCTGACCGGGGACGGGTCCGTCCGACCGGCCGGCTCGGCGTGGATCAGTCCCCGCTTGAGATATCGGTGGGACGGTTCGCCTGGGGTATCGGCGCTTGCGTGTCGGAGGGAAGCCCATGGTGAATATCCCTCTGAGCGCCGAAATCCAGCCGGTGGCGGTCCGCGCCGGCATCGAAGCCGATACGACCGAACCGGGGCGGCTTCCCGGTGGTCCCGCCGAGTTTGAAGAGGTCGGGCAGCGCCTCAAGGCGATGTTGCGGGTCGCCCGCTATCACGGGGTCGAGCTCGACCCGGACGAATTCAGGGCGGCGAGCGGAAGCCTGTTTCCAACCTCCGCTGACCTGTCCGAGTGGGCGCGCAACGGCGGTATGTGGTCTCGCGCCGTCCGCGTTCGCTGGTCCCACCTCTTGCGCTTCCAGGATACCGGGCCGGTCGTCCTGCTGTTCAGTGATGGCGGCGCGGGGATCCTCACCGGGGCCAGTGCCGAGCGCAACCTGGTCTTCCTCAAAGGCGTGGACGCGCCTGATGACGGTGAATCCATCGCTATCGACGAGTTGCGCCTGTCGCAGGTGTGGACGGGGGAGGCGGTGCTGCTGCGAAATGCGCGATCCTCTGTTGCGGCGGACGCGCCTTTCACTCTCGGCTGGCTCGCCGAACTGGTACGGCTCGAAAGCCGGCCTCTGCGTGACGTCGCCATCGCCTCGTTCACGCTCAGCGTCCTTACCATCCTGCCGCCGCTCATCGTCATGACGGTGGTCAACAAGGTCCTGCAGTTCAACAGTGTCTCGACGCTGTTGCTCTTGTCGGCCATAATCGCCGTCGTCTTCGCCTACGAAACGCTCTTGGGCCACGCACGGCGGCTGATCATCAACGTCGTCGGCGCCCGCCTGGACACCAAGCTGCAACTGCACATTTTCAGTAGGCTCCTGCGCCTGCCGCTTGACTATTTTGAGCGTCATCCGGCCGGCGAGACGCTGTACCATCTCGCCCAGGTCTATCGCATCCGCGAGTTCCTGACCGGCAAACTCCTCAGCACGTTCCTTGATCTGATAACGCTCTGCGTGCTGGTACCGGTGATGTTCTACATCAACGCCAAGCTCGCCTGGATCGTGATCGCCTGCGCAGGCGCGATCGTACTGATCATTATTGCCTTCCTCAAGCCGCTGCGCCGGAGGTACCAGCGGGTGATTGAAGCTGAGACATGGAAATCGGCGGCACTCGGCGAAACTGTCGTCGGGATAAAGACCGTGAAGGCACTAGGTCTCGAGCCGCAACGCAAGGCGCTTTGGGACGAGCAGGTGGCGGAGGCGGGAAGGGCGCGTCTGGCTTTCGGGCAGTTCGCCAGCTGGCCGCAGACCCTGGTAACGCCGATCGAACGTGCCATGGTGCTCGGCACAATGCTGATTGGGGCCTATCTCGCGATGAACGACAGTTCCGGCTATATGGTAGGCGGCCTGTTCGCCTTCATGATGATCTCCCAGCGCGTCGCCCAACCGCTTGTCGGGCTGGCGCGGCTGATCGAAGACTACGAGGAGGTCGGCGCAGCGATCGGCGAGGCGTCGTCGGTCCTCAACCGACCACTGGAGAGCAGTTCGAATTCCCAGGGCTTAAGGCCGAGGCTCGTCGGCGAGGTCACGTTCAAGGATCTGACCTTCAGCTATATCGGCACCAGGACGCCGGCGCTCGACCGGGTCAGCTTCAACATTCCGGCAGGCACCATGTTCGGTATTGTCGGGCGCAGCGGGTCGGGAAAGTCGACGATCGCGCGCCTTCTGCAGGGGATCAACCGCGACTATAGCGGTTTCCTCAAGCTGGACGGTGTCGACCTCAAGGAATTCAACCTGCGTCACCTTCGCCAGGGGCTCGGCGTGGTGCTCCAGGACAATTTCCTGTTCCGCGGGTCGATCCGCGAGAACATCATCGCCGGGCGCGCAGGCCTGACGCTTTCCGACGCGATGCGAGCCGCGCATCTGGCAGGCGCCGAAGAATTTATCGAACGAATGCCGAATGGCTACGACACATACATCGAGGAAGGGTCGCCCAATCTGTCGGGCGGTCAAAAGCAGCGGCTGGCGATCGCGCGCGCCCTCATCCACAATCCGACTGTCCTTATCCTCGACGAAGCGACCAGCGCCCTCGATCCCGAGAGTGAAGCGGTCGTCAGCGCCAATCTCATGCGCATCGCTAGCGGGCGCACGATGATCATCGTTTCGCACCGGCTCTCTTCGCTCACCGAGTGCGACCAGATCCTTGTCATGGAGCAGGGCAAGGTCCTCGACGTCGCCCCGCACGCGATCCTGCTCGAACGATGCGCGCTTTACCGCCAGCTGTGGGCGCAGCAGAACCGGCACCTCGATGGCCGCCACGGCCGTCCGGTCGCCGTACCGCCGCGGTCGGGTTGACCGATGTCGCGCGGCGGTCGATTCGAGCTTTCAACAATGATCGCCCGCAAGACGGCGAACCGTTCCTTTGGCCATCGCGCTTCGACTGAAGATGGAATGGATGGGATCGGTTTCATTCGAGACAGTTTGTACTTCGAGTGCTTACACTCCAGGTCCAGCAAGCCATGACCACCACCTCTCTCACCATCCACCCCGCCCGCTTGCGTCGGATAAAAGCGAGCGATCCGACGACACCAGCCATTCTCGAATTCCAATGGCCGTCGACAGCGGTCGCCAATGCGCCAATTCCTCGGTCGGCGCGCGGTGTCGTCTGGATTATTTCGAGCATGGTGGTTGCCTTGATCGCCGTGGCGGGACTGATACCGGTCGACCAGGTGGTGACGGCCAGAGGGCTGGTGGTTTCAAAATCGCCCAACATCATTGTGCAACCTTTGGAGACGGCGATCGTCCGCTCGATCGACGTGCGCGAAGGTCAGCACGTAAAAGCCGGGCAATTGCTTGCCCGCCTCGATGCTACCTTTGCCTCGGCGGACCTCCAGTCGCTGGCGATGCAGGTCGCGACGCTTGAGGCAGAGGTGGCGCGGTTGAAGGCGGAGGCCGACGGCCAAGCTTTCAACTATGACGGTCTCGACCCGAGCTGGACCCTGCAGGCGTCTATCTTTGAGCGCCGCAAGGCAGTCTATGAGGCCAAGCTGGAGAATTTCGACCGGCAACGCGATGAACTCAGTTCGGTGATCTCGCGTTCTCAATCGGATGCCTTCGGCTACCGGCAGCGGCTCTCGGTCGCGGCATCGATAGAACAGATGCGCAAACAGCTGGAAGAAAGACAGGTGGGAAGCCGCCTCAATACCCTTATCGCGGAAGACAATTCGGCAGAGATGTCGCGGGCGCTCGGCAATGCCGAGCAAACAGCAGAGGCTGCCAAGCGCCAGCAGGCCGCGGTGGCCGCCGAGCGCGACGGCTACATTCAAGGCTGGCGAGCGGAAGTCTCACAGGGTCTGTCCGACGCGACCTCCCGGATGTCCGATGCTCGCGAACTCCTCAACAAGGCAAGGCTCCGTAAGCAGTTGGTAGAGTTGAAAAGCGAAGCAGACGCCATCGTCCAGTCGGTGGCGAAAGTCTCGGTCGGCTCGGTCCTCCAGTCGGGTGAGCGCTTGATCACGCTGGTGCCGGCCGACGCGCCGCTTGAGATTGAGACAAACGTGGTCGGCCGCAGCAGCGGCTTCGTGCACGTCGGCGACCCCGTGGTTATCAAGTTCGACACCTTCCCCTATTCGCAATACGGCCTCGCCCACGGCACTGTGCGATCGCTCAGCCCGGACTCCTTTTCTGCGCAGGAGCAAGCACGCGACCCCAACAGTTCCCTGGCCATGCTGCCCTCGGATGCCGAGCCATTCTATCGGACTCGCATTTCCATCGACCAGGTCGCGCTGCACGGGGTACCCGCCGGTTTCATCGTCAGCCCCGGCATGCCCGTGACCGCTGACGTCAAGGTCGGCCAACGCACGGTGCTCAAATATATTCTCGGCGCGATGCTGCCGATCGGCCAGGAAGCCATGCGTGAGCCATAGGCTGCGGCGCGCCAGCGGCCAGATGGAGGACATCAGGGACTCGGATCGATGACAATTCTGGATCGGCTGACTGGTTTCGCCAACCCTGCGGCAGCATTGCGGCGGGCGGTGCAGCTTTTTGACAGCGGCAGGCCTTCGGAAGCTTTTCCGCTCATGGCGATGGCCGCGCGCGCGGGCATCGCCGACGCCGAATATCGGGTTGGGCGTTGTTATCTTGAAGGCTCGGGTGTGCCGCCGAGCCGCGTGGAGGGGACGCGGTGGCTCGGGCGGGCGGCAAAACGCGGGAGCGCCGATGCACAGGCGCTCCTCGCCGCACTCTATGTGAGCGGACTGGCGACATCTGAAGCTGATGTCAAGCGCCCTGCATCGCAACGCCTGTTCGAACAAGACACCTTGGGTGAGCCGGACTTCGTGGCGGCACGCGAGTTTGCCACGAAGGCGGCCGAGGCAGGCTCGGCAACCGGTCAAGCAGTCCTCGGTTATATCCTCACCAGGGGTCCCGGACCGATGCGCGATGCGGATGCAGCGCACCGCTGGTATGAGCGCTCGGCCGCGGCCGGCTGCGCCGAAGGACGCCTCGGCCTTGCCCTTTCCCTGGCCCGGCAAGGTGGTCTCGCGGAACGGGACAGAATTGCTGACGAGGTACGTCGTGCCGCCGACGCTGGCCTGCCGACCGCAATCTACCTCTTTGCGATCTTCACCGAGCACGGGCTGGGCGTCGCGGGCGATCTTGCTGCCGCAGCTCGGCTGTATCAGGCGGCTGCGGAGCAAGGCCTGCCCTCGGCCCAATTCCGATTGGGATTGGCGATGATCGAGGGGAGCCTCGGTGACCTCGATCCTGTGGCCGGGGAAGCGTGGATGCGACGTGCCGCATTGGCCGGCAACGTCGAGGCGGCGTACCTCCTGGGGGAGCGTAACGTGAAGTACCGACCGCCGGATTATGCAGAAGCCGCAACATGGTATCGACGGGCGGCCGAGGCGGGTCATCAGGCCGCCGCTCGCGCCCTAGGCTCCCTTTACCTAACGGGAAACGGTGTTGCCAGGGATGAGCAGGAGGGGACACGCTGGCTGCGCACGGCCGCAACCAGCGGGAATCAGGCAGCACAAGTCGAGATGGCCAACCTCGCTCTGCAAGGGATTGGCGAGGCGGACGACACCACAAATGTAGCAGGATGGTTCGAAGCCGCCGCATCTTCAGGCGATCTGATCGCCGCATTCAATCTCGGCCTCTGTTTCGTCAAAGGCGTCGGCGTGCCCCAGGACGAAGGTCAGGCGGCGCAATGGCTAAGGCGCGCTGCTGAGGGCGTGGCCGAGGCCCAATATATGTATGCGCGCATCCTCAGGGATGGGCGCGGGGTGGCGGCCGATGCGCAGCAGGCCCGCGCCTGGTTTGCCCAGGCTGCCGACGGCGGCATACTCGACGCGCAAGTGGCACTCGCGGAGATGCTGCTCAATGGCCGTGGCGGCGATCGTTCGCCAGAGGCCGCGGTGCAGTTGTTCGAACGAGCCGCCGCCGCCGGTCATGTCGGGGCAATGTTTGCGCTCGGAGCGCTGCACAGCTCCGGCCAGGGTTTGCCGATCGACCAAGTGGCGGCGCAGAAGTGGTTCTCGGCCGCCGCCGAATGTGGGCATGGCCAGGCCCAACTCATGCTGGGCCGGTATCTCGCCAAAGGACTCGCCGGAGAGCGCGACCCGTTGGCCAGCCGCCTCTGGCTCGAGCGAGCGGCTGCACATGGCATCGTGGAGGCGGACGAGGAATTCGCTGAGGCTACCTCGGGTTGAGGTGTAATGGAATATGAGCAGGCGCGCCTCTGATTTCCTACGCAAATGGATTTGCGACCATCTACCGCCGCGAATTGACGACGCAGCCCTCGTCGTGACCACCATGGCGGCCGACGCCGTGCGGGCGGCAGAGGCTCAAGGCATCGCACGCCAAGAGATCGACCGAGAAATCGGAAGCGTCTACGAAGCGACCATGCGCACGCTCCAGGATCGCACGTCCGGTTTGCCGGATTAGGCACAACGCCACGACCTCGGGTGCAAGAGTTACCTTAAGCCTTGGGTAGCCGATCGGGCTTGGGATTTCCAAGGAGGAGGAAGCACTCTCATAAGCCTGGACGTGTTGCCATAATTGGCGGAATCCCGTTCAGTCGCACTGAGGGGCAGGGTGTATTTGCGGCGCAAATAGGTCGGTCATAGCAGGAGGCGCGGCTTCTCGCCTCGATGCTCCTTGGACAACCGCAATTATCGCATCGCCTAGCCCGTTTGCGTTCATCATCATGGCCATCAAAAGAATCTCAACTGGTGGCATCGCAACACCGTATGATATATACAGATTGTCTAATGTGATCGTTTGCCCCGGGTGCGATTTAGATGCCCAGCTTTACGAACAGAAGGGTGCTGTCGAGGAGTGTGGTCGAAATGGGCCTCTTCTCCGCGGCAATGAACACCCTGGTGTTGATTCTGCCTCTCTACATGCTGCAGGTATATGACCGGGTTTTGCCTGCGGCCAACCTCGACACGCTCGCCTATTTGACCTTGCTTGCTCTATCGTCGCTCTTGCTGTTCGGCGTACTCGAAGTCGTGCGCAGCGTATATGCGAGCCAGCTCGCCGCTCGGCTGGATGTCTCTTTGGGTGCATCATCATTTCTTGCGGCAATGAGCGGTCCGCGTGCCGGTCTCGGCGACGTCCAGGCCCTGCGCGACTTGGCGACCCTGCGGGGATTCATCGCTTCGCGAACCATCTTTTTTCTATTCGACCTCCCTTTTGGGCCGATCTTCGTGGGCCTGCTTTACTTCGTCCATCCGTTGCTCTTCCTGGTAACGGTTATCGGGGCGGTTCTCATGGTTGCCATCGCTGTGCTGAACCAGATCGCGAGTTCGCGACCCAGCAAGGAGGCGGCGGACAATCTTAGCGCCTCAATGAATTCGGCGCAGGCCTTCGCGCGAAACTTCGAAACGGTCCGCGCACTCGGGATGGTGTCCAACGCGATAGAGTTCTGGGGGATCCGTTTTTCCGACTCACTGCACGCCTCCGACGGACTGGCTCGCATCAACGCGTTCTATGGTGGTGTGTCCCGCACGACGCGGTCGGTGCTGCAAATCGCGATATTGGGCGTCGGTGCATATCTGGTTCTGCACAATGAAATGACCGCAGGCATGATCTTTGCCTCATCGATGATATCGGCGCGGGCCTTGCAACCTCTTGATCAGATCGTTGGAAGCTGGCGGCAGATCACCGACGCCAATCTTGCATGGAAGCGGCTTTCGGTATCCCAATCCGGGCCGGACAAGCAGGAAAACCCGGCATTGCCGAGTCCCGATGGAGTGTTGAGCGCAGATCAGATAGTCTATCATCTTCCAGGTTCGGCCGACGGTGCGATGCCGCTCATCAAGCGTGTGACTTTCGAGGTCCCCGCTGGCCAGACCGTCGCGATCGTCGGCCCGAGCCAGGCAGGAAAATCGACGCTGGCGCGGCTCATCGTCGGTGCAATCCAACCCCGTTCGGGCGCGATCCGTCTCGATGGCGGCGATATTCGAAACTGGGATCCGGAGGAACTCGGCCGTCACATAGGCTACCTTCCACAGGATGTGGAACTCTTCCCTGGAACCATCGCACAGAACATTGCGCGCTTTGAGCCGGACGCATCCGACGAGAAGTTAGTTCAAGCGGCCCGGAAGGCGCAGGTACATGAGCTGATCATGGGGCAGAGGAACGGATACTCGACGGTGATCGGCCCCGCTGGCGTTCGCCTTTCAGGCGGCGAGCGTCAGCGCATTGGCCTTGCACGCGCTTTTTATGGCGATCCCAAGATACTGGTTCTCGACGAGCCCAACGCGAATCTTGATTCCGACGGCGAAGCCGCGCTCGAGCGGGCGATCATCCAAGCGCGGTCGCGAAAGACGACCGTCCTCGTCATTACCCACCGGCCCTCCCTCGCTTCCAAATGCGATCGCATCCTCATGCTGCTAAACGGTCAGGTCGAGATTTACGGTTTGACCAAGGACGTGCTCGACGAACTTGCTCAGCGACGGGCCCGAGCGGCAGCAGCGGCGACCGCTCAGTCGCATGACAATGAAGGAGTGGTGCCTTTCCCGTCACAGGCTCGCGTAGAGGTAAAAGTCGCAAATGACGGCCCCTAGCCAAACCATCCAGGCTGGCGCCAAGGCTTATCGCTGGCAGCGCAACATCGATACACGCACAGATCGGATCATGCTGGCGGGATATGCAAGCGTGGCCGTTTTCGTGCTTGGCTTCGGGTTCTGGGCAGCCACGGCGCCGATTGCTGGAGCAACCATTGCGCCGGGTGTGGTCGCCGCAGCAGGGCAGAATGTCATGATCCAGCACCTCGAAGGAGGCGTTGTCAGGAGCATTAGAGTTCACGAGGGTGACAGGGTCTCAAGAGGCCAGGCCCTGATCGTGCTCGATCCGACGATGGCGCGGTCCCAGCTCAACCGGGTTCTCAAGCAGTGGGTTGCACAAAAAGCCGAGATTTCTCGGCTCGAAGCAGAGCGCGACGGCCTTGAGAGTATTGTCTTGTCCAGTGACCTCGGAGCCTATTCAGGCGCTTCAGAATATAGCGATGTCTTCGGCGAGCAAAACAAGGAATTTCAGGCGCGGCTAGCGCGTTATGGCGCGGAACAGGGGATACTGAAGCAAAGGGTGGCAGCACTTCAGGACGCCATTGTGGGGTTAAAGGCTCAAAAGAAGGCAGCGGAAAATCAGCTTGTGATCGTCAACGAGGAGACGGAAAGAAAAAAAGACCTGCTACAAAAAGGACTCACAAATCGTTCCGAATATACCAGTCTTCTGCGCAGTACCGCCGAGTTGGTAGGACAGGCGGGATCTCTGGAAGCGCAGATCGCCAGCTCGGCGACCCAGACTGTGGAAGCGCGTCAGCAGATTGAAAGGCTTACAACCAGCCGGGTCGAGGATGCCGTCACCGAACTGAACAAAGCACGGGCAGAGGTCGCGGATCTCGAGGAACAGATCAACGCTGCGCGATCAGTCCTGGACCGTACGACGATCCGGGCGCCTGTGGACGGCATCATCGTGCGCTCGCTCTACAATTCCGAAGGCAGCGTCATCCGCGCCGGGGAGATCGCGATGGAGCTTCTGCCGACCACGAACGAGCTCATCATCGAGGCCAGGATAAAGCCTGAAGATATCGACTCAATCAGGGTCGGGCAGGACGCAAACATGATGTTCACGGCACTCAACGCGCGCACGACGCCGAAAGTGTCCGGAAAGGTCTTTTATATTTCGGCCGACCGGCTGATGGCACCCAATACCGGACTGCCTTACTTCACCGTCCGGCTTAAAATGGCCAACAAGCTGCCACCGCAGGTCAAGCCCGACCAGATCTATCCAGGCATGCCGGTCGAGACATTCATCTCAACGGGCGAACGAACGTTTCTGGCTTATCTGACCAAGCCCTTGGTGGATTCGTTCCAACGCGCCTTCCGGGAGAGATAGCCCCCCGCATCTTGGATATCGGAAGCTCCGATGTGAAACGGCGCTATTATTTTCGAACCTGCGCCCTTCGACGTCAGACGAAGTGGAAGAGGGCATCTACCATCTCTTCAGGCGACTTGCCGAGCGTGTTGAGATGGATCTCCGGGTTCTCCGGTGCTTCGTATGGAGAATCGACACCGGTGAAATTCTTGATCTCGCCATTCAG
>NZ_VFVQ01000043.1:0-13921 GCF_006442195.1 Mesorhizobium sp. B2-3-13 | reverse complement strand
ATACGATATCGAGCGCGCTGGTGATGCGCCGCGCGCTGACCTACGCGCGCGATTTCGGCGCCACCATCGTCCATGAAACGCAGGATGCCGACCTTGGGTCCTCGGGCGTCATGAATGAAGGCCTGTATGCCAGTTGGCTCGGTCTTTCCGGCATTCCGCGTGAAGCCGAATCCATCCCGCTCGAGCGGGACCTCGCGCTGGCGCGGCTGACGCGCGGTTCGTACCACGCCGCGAAGATCTCGACGGCAATGGCGGCAAGCGCCATGGCGCGGGCGAAGGCTGACGGCGCGGCAGTGACATCGGGCGTATCGATCCACAATCTGTCGCTCAATGAAAACGACGTCGGCGAGTACCGCACCTTCTTCCGCCTGACGCCGCCGCTGCGCGCCGAGGAAGACCGGCTGGCTGTGATCGAGGCGGTGAAGGACGGAACGATCGATATCATCGTCTCTTCGCATGATCCGCAGGATGTCGACACCAAGCGGCTGCCCTTCGCTGACGCCGCTGCTGGCGCCATCGGCCTCGAAACCCTGCTTGGGGCGGCCTTGCGGCTCTACCACAATGGCGACGTGCCTTTGCTCAGGCTGATCGAAACCTTGTCCACCGCGCCGGCGAGGCTGTTTGGATTGCCCGGCGGCACACTGAAGCCGGGCGCGGTAGCCGATCTCGCCCTCGTCGATCTCGATGAACCCTGGATTGTCAGTGAAAGCGGCATCCGCTCGCGCTCGAAAAACACATGCTTCGAAGGCGCACGACTGCAAGGCAAGGTCTTGCAAACGCTGGTGGCGGGCCGCACAGTATTTTCTGCCTGAGCCGGCGGTAACCATGCCACATCGGACATGGTTGTGGACAATGCGGGGGAAACAATGACTTACGGCCTGATCCTGGCGTTGGTGTTCGGTTATCTGCTGGGCTCAATTCCGTTTGGCCTGCTGCTCACCCGCGCGGCTGGCCTTGGTGACGTACGCAAGATCGGCTCCGGCAATATCGGCGCCACCAATGTGCTGCGCACCGGCAACAAGGGCCTCGCCGCCGCCACCTTGCTGCTCGATGCGCTGAAAGGCACGGCCGCCGTGCTGATAGCAGGCCATTTCGCGCCTGAGACGGCGGTCTGGGCTGGCTTTGGCGCCTTTCTGGGCCACCTGTTTCCGGCATGGCTGAGGTTTAAAGGGGGCAAGGGCGTCGCGACCTATCTCGGTGTGCTGGTCGGCCTTGCCTGGCAGGTGGCGTTGATCTTCGCCATTGTCTGGCTGGTGATGGCTTTTCTGTTCCGCTTCTCCTCGCTGGCAGCGCTGGCTGCGGCCGTCGTCGTCCCGATCGCCCTGTATTTCATGAGCACACCGCGGATTGCAGTGCTGTTCGTGGTGATGAGCATCATTGTCTTCATCAAACACCGGGAAAACATTTCGCGGCTGATTGCCGGCACCGAAGGCAAGATCGGAGCCAAGGGGTGAGCGAACCGGCCGCCGGGCCGCGTCTCACCGATCGCCAGCGGCTAAGCTGGCTGCGGCTGATCCGCACCCAGAATGTCGGCCCGGCCTCTTTTCGCGACCTGATCAACCGCTTCGGTTCGGCCGAGGTCGCGTTGGAAATGCTGCCGGAACTGATGATTTCCGGTGGCGCCAACCGGATCGTTCGCATCCCTTCCGTTGCCGAAACCGAGGCCGAGATGGAGGCCGCGAGGCGGATCGGTGCACGCTTTGTCGGCATCGGCGAGGCAGACTATCCGCCGCTGCTGCGCAGCATGGACAATCCGCCGCCGCTGCTGGCGGTCAAGGGTAATGCCGCGGTGTTCCGACTGCCGGGGGTCGCGATTGTCGGCGCCCGCAACGCGTCGCTTGCCGGCATCAAGATGGCGCGCATGCTGGCAGCCGATCTCGCAAGAGAGGGCTACGGCATCATCTCCGGCCTGGCGCGCGGCATCGACACAGCGGCGCATCAGGGCAGTCTCTTGACCGGTACGGTCGGAGTGCTCGCCGGCGGCCTCGACCTGCCCTACCCGCCCGAAAATACCGGCCTGTGCGATGACATTGCCGAGCGCGGCGCCATCATCTCGGAAATGCCGTTCGGCTGGCAGCCGCGTGCCCAGGATTTCCCGCGCCGTAACCGTCTTGTTGCTGGTGCTGCCCTTGGACTGGTGGTGGTCGAGGCAGCGCAGCGCTCAGGCTCGCTGATCAGCGCCAGGCTTGCCGGCGAGATGGGCCGACTCGTCTTTGCGGTCCCCGGCTCCCCACTCGATCCGCGCGCAGCCGGTACCAACGGCCTGCTCAAGGACGGCGCCACGCTGGTCACCGAAGCTTCGGACATATCCAGGGCGATCCTTCCGCTGACCGGCATGCGAGCGCCTGAGGTGCCGCCGTTTGAAGACCCGCCCGATTTTTCGGCAACACCGCCACCGGGCGAGAGCGACCGCGCCAAGGTGATCGAGGCGCTGGGGCCGACACCAGTGCCGGTGGACGAAATCATCCGCCACACCGGCCTGCACCCGGCCCAGGTCTTCATGGTGCTGCTGGAACTCGACCTCGCCAGTCGCCTCGAGCGCCACGCGGGTGGCAATGTTTCGCTGGTTTTCGCGGAAGGCTGACGACAGCGCCGCCTGCAATTCCCGCAGTATTCCGTCGCGACGGCATGTGACGACCTCATACGATATCCAACACATTTGGATTGCCCTGCTCTAACTTGAAACGATGGGCCCATTCGAGGTTGATCGAGTCTCGCTGTTTCTGGATGACGACTTTGCTAAAATCCTGATTGGGCTGCAGTTGCAGGCCCATCATATCGGCGACTTTGCGGACGGCATCCTGTGGGTTCGCGACAACTAGCTCATATTCGAGTCTTAGAGGTTCGATCCCCGTTCGTGCATAGAACATCTCCCAACGCGCCCTTTCCCGAACCAGCACATCGAGCTGCCTCCGAATCAGTTCGGCATCGAAAACCGCCGGCTGGTTTGCGGGCTGGATCGATCGGTACTGACCCGTTTGGATCGCCCTTGCCCAAGATACCGCCTGACCGAGAAGGTCTCGCCTGGAAAGATACACAAAATGAAGATTTGGAAGCGCATTGATCCAATCGATTTCTCTCGAAATCCAATCATGCTGGTGCGCAAAGATTTTCAGGCCGTAATACGATTGGGCGTCGCGCCCATGGTGAGAATTTTCTCGACTTGGCCGACGATGCATTCAGGGAAGGTTGGATCATCAAAAATCGACGACCCCTCCCGTTGAAATATTCAAGCGGATGTCCGAGCACGCCGGTACTGCTAAGATGCTGACACAGGAAGTTGCTGCCAGATCTTGGCGATGTACAAATTGAATAGCCACGAATTCCGTCAGCTACCTTCAAATTCGCTCTCGCATCCTGAGAAGGATCTTTCGCAAAAATAGAGGGGTCAAACTGTTATATAATCGTTTGAGTTTGCTTGCCAAATCCGAAAGAACTGCCAGATTCTGATCTATTCGAGACAATGTGTCTCGGGTGATTTCGGTCACGTTAACGATCGAAGCTGACGCGTGGGAGAGCGAATCAAGTTGGGCCGTATCGAGCTTGATGGAATTGACCTGTCCACCAAGGTCGGCCAACGCCACTGCACTGCCCTCTAGGGTTTCTGTGTTTGACTGCAGCAACTGCAACAGCGAGGTTTCAGGGCCGACCAACCCGTGCAGTTCCTTGGCAATCTGGAGCCATTTGCGAGGTGAGGCTGAAACACCAATCTCTTCGATCCAGCAAGCGGTGGCGAGCGACCGTTCGTCTGCCGTGGTAGCAGAATTGGCCTGTATGGCCTGATCATAAATTCGAAGATGTTCCTTGATGAAGTCGCCTGCACCTACCGTTCCACGAAAATAGGCTGTCACCTCGGCGGCATCGTCGGCATCAAACCTCGAGATCGCCTCCAACAGATCGTGGATTGTGGTCGGTCTGGTCAGAAGTCCGACGCCGAGGTTCATGCGCCGCCACATTTCCATGTTTCCTGCAGTCAGCAAGCCGGCGAAGCCACGTCCGTCGCAAACCACAACCGAGCACCCCACCGCTGCCGCCTCGATAGCCATTCGGGCAGTCGCAAACACGATGTCGTACTCGAGCAGATCTTTTTCGAGTTGATATGAGTACCGGCCTGTTGCGGACCCCAGCTCATCGAGGTGAATTCCGCTTTTGAGGCAGGCTTCTCGCACTGCTTGCTGGTGCTCGAAATTCTTGGTTAGCAGCAGCCCCCTCTGCGGCCTCGAGGGCAGCCGCGGTCGCTGCTTGAAACGTTCGAGATCAACCGCATTGAAAACAATATCCAACCTGTCTGCCGGCACACCCCGTGAGAGGCATCTTGCTTTGCACGCCTCGTCCACCGCGATCCAATGGCGAATCTGTGGATGGAGCATCGGGGCCTCGACCTCGAAGAAGGCGCTATGACAGGAGAATACGGCCGGCACATCAGGAAATCTGGCGACCGCGGTCAGACAGGGAGTCAGATGCTGCCCGTGGATCACATCGGGCCTTTCGATAATCTCCGCGATCCGATCAACCACTTGGTGCCCGCGGCTGCGGAGCCTGTCAGCCATGTCGCCAAGCATCGGCGCTAACAACATAGTTTGATGCCCCGCGCCGCGAAGTCCGTCGGCAAGCAATTCCACGACGGATTCCGAGCCGCTATTTTGCGACACAAACAGGTTGGTTATCAGTATCCGCAAAGGCGGCCTCCTTGCCTGTTCCGCATTGGCGACAAAGACAATGGGTGCTAGGCAGCGTTTCTTAGTTCGAAGCCATTGACCAGACAAGGATTCCAGATGGCGTCCAAACTTGCGGGACCGTTGCACAGCATTTCGACGCAACCTGATTTCGGCCTCCGGCTGGGCAATGCCGGAGTATGACTAGAGAGCGACCACATGCCTGAAAAGTTGCAACATGTGCTGATCCTCGCACATCCAGGACATGAGCTCAGAATCCATCATTGGCTGGAGCTTAGCAGGCCGCGAGTGTATCTGCTCACGGATGGCTCGGGCGGACGTAACCAGGCTCGAACCAAATTCTCGCGCGAGGCGGTGGACGCCGCCGGTGCGACTGCCGGAGCAATCTTTGGCGAAATTCCGGATTCCGCCTGGTACAAAGCGCTGTTGACCACGGACGGTGGTTTCTTTGCCGACGTGCTGAGGCAAATTCGTCTCGATTTGATGGAATTTCAAGACGTTCAAGTCGTTTCCGATGCGGTCGATGGCTACAATCCTATTCACGATCTCGCATGCGCGTTTGGTAATGCTCTTAATGGCAGGCTGCACGGCGCCAGACCGGGCCACAAGCACCTTTGTTCGGCGGCGGTTCCCAACGTGCCGGGACTTGTCGAGGTGGAAGTTCAGCTGGATTCGGCAGCCCGCGCCAGAAAGATAGCAGCGGTCAAAGCTTATACGCCGCTTGCAGATGAGGCTCGACAAATTTTGGATCGAGACCCGCAGTGTTTCGATAGGGAACTTCTCATCTCGCAGAATTTCGACTGGAACAAGTCCTGGACCCCTGAATGGGAGCGGATCGGCAAAGAGCGCGTCGCGAGGAAGCTCTACGATAGATGCATCACCTACCGAGAGAATGTGCAGCCGGTGGTACAGCAATTGATGCTTAAAGGCTTCTGCTGAACTGGACTGTCATCAACTCTTGAATTCTTCGACAAGCATTATTCCTTCAGTCCCGCCCGGCCTTTGCCCGAACCGTCTTGCCGAACGAGCCGGCGGTGACGGACTGAGTCTGGCTCACCGCAGCCAGCCAAGCCAAGGCCTCGCCAACCCCGGCAAGCACGTGGCGCGCCGCTGTCGGTCCGCTCGGTTTGATGCGGATCGAGATGCCGTCCATCTCATTCACGGCCTCAAAACCATTCTCGTCGGATGTGTCGTCGCCAAGAAACACCGGCCGCCTCCCCTCGAAAGCCGGCAGATCCAAAAAGCGCCTGATTGCCGCTCCCTTCGCCGCCTCCAACGGCATCAATTCAACGCCGGCATTGCCAGCCAGCACCCGATACCCCGCGGGCAACCTGTCCAGCGCCTGCTCGACCAGTTGCGTCGCGCGCTGCAACAATTGCGGTGCCGCGCGTGTGTGGATTGCGAGGATCGGACCCTTGCGCTCGATATAGACGTCCGCACTACCCAGCTCCGCTTCGATTTCCTCGGCAAGCGCCGCAATGTCGGCCGGCTCTCCCGCCGCCTCGACCGGACCATCACGCGTGAGCCTGTGCTCAAGGCCGTAAAGCCCGGCGGCGCGCAATCTGAGGGGCTGGAAAAGATGATCGACCGCGGCGATCGACCGTCCCGTGATGAACGCCAGAGCTCCGTCCAATTGCAATTCGAGCCCCGCCAACAGCGTCCGCAATTCATCGCCGACAACCACCGCATCTGGATGCGCGGCATGTTCGAGAAGCGTGCCATCGATATCGAGGAAAAGACACCACGCATTCTGCGGGACATTGGGTTCGGTCAAGTTTGACAATGTCGACATCACAGCGCTGCCACGCGCTTGCGGTCGAGCAGCGATATCACATTGCCAGAAGAACCGGGGCCAGAAGAACCGGGGCCAGGAGAACCGGGGGCGCCATTGACGGCACGATCGACCGCATCGCGTTTGCGCAGGCGCGCCGCATCGAACAGCATGCTGCCCGCCCATCGATAGACATTGTTTTCGCGTACGACCTCGCGCATGCGTCGCATGCGCTGACTTTGCTCTTCCGGTGACATGGTCAAGGCTTGCAGCAGGGCGTCGCCCATCATCGCCGCGTCATAGGGATTGACGATCAACGCCTCCAGCAGCTCCTTCGACGCGCCGGCAAACATGCTGAGCAGCAGCACGCCCTGTTCATCCTCGCGCGCCGCGACAAACTCCTTTGCAACTAGGTTCATGCCGTCGTGAAGGCTGGTGACCATGCAGACGTCGGCGGCCCGGTAAATCTCGTAGACCTGTGTTTGCGAGTGATGTTCGGTCACCAGCACAACTGGGGTATAGCCTTCACGACCATGGCGCTGGTTGATATCCTCGGCATGGCGCAGACATTCCTCGTACAATTGTTGATAGGCAGGCAAGGTGCCGCGGCTTGGCGCGGCGACCTGCAGGAACGCCACCTTGCCGATCCATTCCGGATGGAGTGTGAGCAACTCATCGAGCGCGTTGAGGCGGTCCAGGATGCCCTTGGTATAGTCGAGGCGTTCGACGCCCACGCACAGCCTGACGTTTTCGGCAAAGCCGAATTTATCGCGGATAAGCCGGCGACATTCTGCAACGGCAGGCAGTTTGCTCAGACGCGGCGGCTCCCATTCGATTGAAATCGGATAGGCGTGAACCAGGCTGATCTGACCGCCATAGGAGATGGCGGAATCCTCACGCTCGATCCTGCTCTCCAGGAAGCGGTCGACGCTATCGATGAAGTTGTTGCAATGGAACTGGGTGTGAAAGCCGACGATTGAACTGCCCAGCAATCCTTCGAGAATCTTCTCGCGCCATGGGCAGATGCTGAACACCTCTGAATTCGGCCACGGAATGTGCCAGAAGGTGATGATGATCGCTTCCGGCAGGCGCTCCCGGATCATCCGCGGCAACAGCGCGAAATGGTAGTCCTGGACCAGCACGATGGGCCGCTCGTTACGTGCCTCCGCGACGACGGTATCGGCGAATTTACGGTTGACCGCTTCATAGGCCTCCCAGTCGGAGGCGCGGAATATCGGCCGGGTGAAGGCTATGTGGCACAGCGGCCAGAGCCCTTCATTGGCAAAGCCCAGGTAATAGCCTTGCAGTTCTTCCTCGCTCAGCCAGACGCGGCGCAACGTATAGGAAGGATTTTCAGGCGGCACCTCGACGCGGTCATTTTCGTCGACGACAAGCGGATCGGCCGAACCGCCACCATAGGCGATCCATGTGCCGGCGCAGGCGCGCGTAATCGGCTCCAGCGCGGAGACCAGCCCGCTGGCGGGCACGACCAGTTGGATTTCGTCGCCGTTGCGGTTGTGGATATAGGGTTCGCGGTTTGAAACCACGATCACCTGCGCATCGGGAAGTTCCTTCGCCAAAATGTGACGCAAGGTTTCCGGCGACCATTGGACGAGCGCGGCGGTCGTGGATTGCCCGTTCTTCTCGAATTCCGGCAACGGACCGCGAATGGGTTCTGCTTCATACCTGGCGAGCTTCGCGCTCCTGGCCTGTCCCCGCGACATTACCACCGCAAGCGCGACACATGAGATACCGACAATTGCGAGAATGAAGAGCCACATTGCGGCCGAAGGGACGACCAGATACCAACTGTTGTCGGGCATTTCGAATTGACTACCTTTCAATGGGACGCGGCAAGTCCACCGACAGGATCTCCGGCATCCATGACGTGGTGATCCAACGTTCCGCACTCATGATGGTTCCGATTTTTCAACTCCTGACCACCAGAGGCACCAGTCCCTCGTGCGCATCCGCAAGGAAGGCGCCGACACGATCTCCCACGCGCTGGAACGTCAGATCCACCGCCACATGTCCTACCGAGAGATGGCGAATGACGAGATTGTCGATACCGATCGGCAAGCGCGGCTGGGTCACGTGAATTTCGTTCGTCCGACCGTCAATCTGAAGGCCCAGGCAAGCCTGCATGAGCATGAAGGCGGAGCCTGCGGACCAGGCCTGCGGCAGGCAAGCCACCGGATAGGCAATCGGCGCTTCGCCGGCCGCGCGCGTGAATCCGCAGAACAGTTCGGGCAGCCGCATGTTGAAATGAACCGCGGATTCGAAGGTCCCACTCATCAACCGCACCACGTTGTCGCGGATGCCGTAGCGCGCCAGTCCGGCGGCGCAGATCGCGGTGTCGTGCGGCCAGATGGAGCCGTTATGATAGGACATCGGGTTGAAGAAGATAGCGTCGTCCGCCAGCGTTCTCAGCCCCCAGCCGGAATGGAACGAAGCCGATAGCAGTTGATCGGCGACAATGCGTGCGCGATCCGGATTGGGAAGGCCGACATAGAGCAGGTGGCCCGCATTGGACGTGCGCACCTTGCAGGGTTGGCCATCGCCATCGATCGCCAGCGCATAATAGCCAAGGTCTTCGATCCAGAAATGGCGTTCGACATGTTGGCGAATCGCATCGGCGCGCAGTTCCCAATTTTCCGACCGCTCCTCTTCGCCGCGCAGCCGTGCAAGCTTTGCCAATCCGTGGAACGCCGCAAAGACGTAACCCTGGACCTCGACCAACGCGATCGGTCCTTTCGGAATGCGGCCATCGGCATGGAAGACGGAATCAAAACTGTCCTTCCATCCCTGGTTGGCAAGACCGGATTCCGCGGCGCGCTGGTAGGTAAGGAACCCGGTCGAACGGCTCGCCGTCTCGATCCACTCGGCGGCGGCGCACAGCGATGGCCACAGGCTATCGATGAATTCCGTGTCTCCCGTGCGGTCCGCATAGGCGCAGGCGAGATGAATGTAGAGCGGCGTCGTGTCGACGCCGCCATAATAGCGGCCGAACGGCAACTCACTCAGCGCCGCCATCTCGCCCTTGCGGGTCTCGTGCATGATCTTGCCGGGCTCGGAATCGCTGAAGGGTGAGGTTTCGGTCGCCTGGTGCTGGGCGAGAAACGCAAGAACGCCACGGGCGAGGCCGGGATTTAGCCAAAGCATCTGCAGAGCGGAAATCACGCCGTCCCGGCCGAAGGCGGTGGAGAACCACGGAATGCCGGCATAGGGGTAAGGCCCCGTCGCCAGTTCCGTCGTGAGCAGCGCCACATCGGCGCGGGCCCGCTCCATCCAGTCATTGAAGACGCGGCCCGAACTGTGGAGCGTCGCCCCATGCCGGCGCTTGGCGCGCATGCCGAAACGGGCGCGGGCGGCGGCGGCCCGGAACCGATCAATTTGCGGGCGGGCGTCTGTCTTGCTCCCCACCTCCACGTACAGCGTCTGGCGGCTGCGCTTGGTGACGGCAATGAAGAAATCCGCCCGCTCGGAGGTCAGTTGATCGGGCGGCTGTGAAAACGAGATCGCCGATGTCCGCTCCACTTGGTCCAGACCTTCGTAGCGAAGCACGACCGAACTCTGGTCGATCTCGGCCGTGTGCGCGGTGCCGCGCTTGGAACGGGTCGAACCTCGGACTTCGAACATGTCGCGAAAATCGACGCCAAAGCGCAGCGACACCAGGACCGTCGAATGCTCCCGGCTATAGTTGGAGAGCGTGATGCGTTCATATAGCCTTTCCTCCCACAGAAGCCTGACCCGCTCGATATGGATCGCGCCCTGCGGAATCTGACGGCCCGCGGCGCTCTCGATCGGCAGATTGGTCAGGTTGCTGGTGAACAGGACGTTGTCCTGGCTAAGCGATGCGCCAAGCAACGACAGCGACCGCCCGCCAACGGTCAGGCGAAATTCGGAGAGCATGCGCGTGTCGTCACGGAAGAAGCCGTCGCCAGCGCCGCGTATGTCGCCATAGGCATCGGCGACGGCAAAGCAATCGCTATGCTTGAGGGCGTAAAGCCGATGCGGTTCCCTGGGGGCGGTTTCGTCCAGGGAAGCCAGTGCTATTGCAGGGTCGAGCTTGCGCTCGTCGAGTTGGGTAATGGTCAAGAAGATTGTCCCGTGCTGATTTCTGGACGGGTGAAGGTTTACGAGGCTCTGCTCTGCTCGTGGCGGTCGCTCAGCCGCGAATAGGCCGCGACATAATCCCTGGCCATTCTGACGGCGGAGAACCGCTTTTCGAAGGCCGTTCTTATTCGTCGCCTGTCGAGTTGCAGGAGAGCCGGCATTGAGGCGACGGCATCTTCGATGGTTTCGACGACAAAGCCGGTGACCCCATGATCGATGATCTCGGGCATGGCCCCGCAACTCCAGGCCATGACCGGGGTTCCGCAGGCCATGGCCTCGATCACCGCAAGCCCGAAGGGTTCGGGCCAATCGATGGGAAACAGCAAAGCGGCCGCATTGCCCAGAAACCTACTCTTCTGATCCTCGCCGATCTCGCCGACATATTCGACCTGGTCGCCATCGATCAGCGGCTGCACGACTTCCTCGAAATAGGCGCGGTCGCCATCGCCCACCTTGGCGGCGAGCTTCAGTTTCAAGCCGGTGCGGCGGGCGATCTCGATCGCCCGGTCCGGCCGCTTGTCGCGCGACATTCTGCCGAGAAATGCAAGATAGGTCCCATCGGAGCCTGCCTCGAAATCGGGCTCGTAAAGCTCGAGCGGCAGCCCATGATGGATTGTAGCCAGCCAATTCGCGGATGCGAACCGCGCCCGCTGGCTGCGGGATATGGAAATCATGGGAAACCGAGGAAACCGGTCATAAGCTTGCGCGAGGTCCGCGTAATCCAGCCTGCCATGCGGGGTCGTCACCGTGCGTTGCGGCATATCGCGGAAAAACGGAAAATGCAGGAAATGGCTGAGATGGAAATGAACGACGTCAAACTCGTCGGCCCGGTTCCTCACCTCGTCGAGCATCGACAGATGCGCGGCGATCTCGGACTTCAGCGGGCGGGGATCGAGACGAAGCGCCCTTTCGCGGCATGGCACCAGTTTGGCGGAGGTCTTTGTGTCGCCGCTGGCGAACAATGTCACCTCGTGGCCGAGATCGACGAGAGCTTCGGTAAGGTATGAGATGATACGCTCGGTACCCCCGTAGAGCCTTGGTGGCACCGATTCGTAAAGTGGTGCGACATGCGCAATCTTCATGTCCCGGCGTCCCTCAATGAGCTGGTCATAGAGCCAAAATGCATCAGGGCCGGGATCGTTCCTGATTCTTTGGAAGATGCGTGGAATGATTGGTCCGTCCCCTGTCTGACTCGACCAGCCGCCCTATTTCCTGTCGGTAATGCCGACCTTGCGCTTACGGCAGCCGAAGGAGGTCCAGATGCAGGAACCCAGGGATATCGCAGCCCGGCGTCTGAGCATGATCGTAGAACAATATGTCGAGGCCAGAAAACGGCACTTTGGCTTTGTGTCGACGGACCAGGCCGCCCGAGTCATCCGCAGAACCCTGAAACCCGATCCTTCGGAGCCAGCGCTTTCCGATCGCAACCTCGACGACATGGTCGCCGCCCTCGCCGTGAAGAACGGCCTGGCGGTCATCTTCGACCGGGGCGTGCGGGGACCGGCCAACGGCGCCGAGGCCGAGTTGAACAGAAAGGAACCGATCATGCGAGCACCGACGGAGACTCCGGATGTCGCCGGCGCGGTGGACGCAATCCTGAGCGACCGCACCGTCCAGCTTTCGATGAGCGCGGTGATCTCGTTGCTGCGCGAACGTACCGGCACCAAGCGATCCGACGCGGATCTGGAAGGACTGATTGCCAAGAAAGCCGCCGTCTTGGAGGTGCATCTGTCACCAGGCGTCTGAGCGGCCGTTGCGCCGCACGGATTCACGGGCAAACCAAAAGCGCTGGCATGTCATCTGACAATGGTGAGCGCGATGTCCAACCCATGACCTACTGATTAAAAGTTCGTTTTTGGCCGTTTCGCCAAGCCGTTGCTTTCGCTGCGCCCTCCAGAACGGCCCGCTGCCAGTCCCTCCTTCGGGCAGCGGGCTTTGGGTGTTTGATTCGCGAAAGTTCCAAGCTTGTCCCTTTCCGTTTCAATTGGTGAGCGCGGGGTAATATTCCCGGTTTCGACGCGCAGCGGAGCGCCAAAGGCGCGCATTCCATTCGGTTGGGCAGAAAAGCGGCCCGGCATCTTTGGCGGGGACCAGGAACGTGCCGGGCCTAACCGGCGGAGAGTCGGGGGGACGGGCCACCGGCTGCTGATAATATATGCTTCCTCACTAATAGATGAAACGTGCGAACAAGAAAATTTCAGCCTTCCTCAGCCTCACCCCAGCGCCGCCGTCGACCGTCGTGCTGGCGTTGGCGTGGCCGTTCTGAAAGACCCATCACGAAATCGTCATGAAGGAAGGCTAATGTTCCCTTATGGGGAGCAAATGTCGCTAATGGACCGAGACGTCTACCGCCTTAAGCGCATCGAAGATGGCCGCGAAATAGTGATGTTCTATTCGGCGGTTGAGGCCAGAACCCTCATCGGCCACTTGGATATGCGTTACCGCTTAATGCTCGGCGACAGACAAATCTGGCCCGATGAGACTAGCGGTTCGAACGCAGCTTCGAGCGGATTTCATTGACGGCACCCACGATGGCTTCGGCCGCCTGTTGGTCGAGTGCGATATCCAACAGCCCTTCCGTTGTATGGATCGAGAGAAGGCCAAGGGCGCCGTTCCCATCTGCGACAGTGCAGACATGAAATTCAGTCGGCACGAAAGGGCGTGCCTTCTCTAGATGCTTCATTGTTGGCTCATATCACTTGCGCGGCTGGCACAATGGCGCAACCGAATGACACATTCAAGCGGGCTTAGGTTGAAAATCAGCGAAGCGGTTCCTGAAGGGCGAGACTTCCGCGAGCGCCTCGCCAGCCTGGTGCGTGAGCGTCTCCCTAAAATCGACCATCAACCCCTAGAGCCCGAAAGAGAACACCTGGGGACTGCTCGTCTCATAACCGAGGCGGGGCTTGGAATTACTGCCCATGTCCGTCTGTGGTGAATTGGCGGTTCCGGTAGCGGTGCAGTCAAGTTTGGCGGCTGCTGCCGCCTTGATCGACATGCCTGCACATGTCTTTTCGGCAGTGACTGTTGGCTTCTTCTTCTCGTGCGCCATAGCGGCGCTCGACACGGCAAGCACAATCGCCGCGCAAACGATAGCGGTTTTCATTGGAAGCCCTCTCTGTTAGCAAAAGCTAATAAGAAGTTAACGCTACGTAAGATCACCCGTCAATCGTAGAATCGGTCCACGAAGGACCAATGTGAGCCTTTTTACGGACATAGAGCGGACACGAAATTCTGCGGACACAGAAAACCGCCCTCACCTGTCGCAAACCCCTGGTTTTCTTTGCCCTTCCCGAGAGATGGGTGACAGTTCATTCCGGATAGATGGGTTACACTTTCGGCCCTTTGCAAGGAGAGCAAG
>NZ_VFVQ01000042.1:0-17329 GCF_006442195.1 Mesorhizobium sp. B2-3-13 | reverse complement strand
GTCGACGGTGACGAGCTCGTTTGCCGTCGACTGGCGGCTGGTGATCGCCTGCGGCGTCATCGGCGGCGGCTTTGGCGCCTTGTTCTCGTTGCTGGCGTTGAAGGCGACGCGGCGTATCCGGCGCTGGAGCGCACTGCAGCCGCTGTGGCGCGCGCTGCTGGTGGCGGCGGTCTGCGGACTGGTGGTGGCGGTGATCGGCATCGCGTCGGGCGGGCTGACCTTCGGCACCGGCTACGCGCAAGCGCGCAGCGCGGTCGAAGGCACGCCGCTGCCCTGGTTCTTCTTCGCCGAGAAATTCGCGGCCGGGCTGCTGTCGATGATTTCAGGCATACCCGGGGGCATCTTCGCGCCCTCGCTGGCGGTCGGCGCCGGCATCGGCAGTTCGCTCGGCCTGGTGTTCGGCAGCGGCGCCGGCGTCGCGGCGCTGCTCGGCATGGCCGGCTATTTCGCCGGCGTGGTACAGGCGCCGATGACGGCCTTCGTCATCATCCTCGAAATGACCGGCAATCACGACAATGTCATCGGCCTGATGCTGGCCTCGATGCTGGGTTACGGCACGGCGCGCCTGATTTCGCACGAGCCGCTCTATCACGCCCTGTCGCGGGTCTTCATCGCCGAAGCGATCCGGCGGCGGCGGGCGGAAGCCGCACCGGAATCAGGCCACGGCTGAAAAAGCAAAAGGCCGGGGTTGCGGCCCGGCCTTTGGTTCAAAAACGAAGATAGCCTATTTGCACTTGGCGATCGAGGACAGCGCCGCCGAAATGCCCTTCAGCGAAAAGACATAATTCGTGGGATTGCCGCGGCCCGACTTCGCCGACACCTTCATGTCGGTGCCGGTCTTCATCGCCGCGATCAGCACCGGTTCCTCGGCGGCGTTCTCGACCCAGGCCGATTTTCCGCGCGTGAACATCGAGAAGCTCTTCTTGTCGATGGTGACGGTGGCCTTGGAGCCTTCCTGGAAATTGTAGCCGGCGATGAACTGCGGCTCATAGGATACCTGTTGGCCGGGCCGCTGGCTGACGAAGAAGAACATGTCGCCATGGTCGAGCGTCGGCGGCTGCTTGTCGGTCGGCACGGTCAGCACGTAGCAGACCTTGCCGCCCGACGCCTGGTAACTGTAGGTGCCCCAGGCATTGTGCTGGCCGATCTTGGTCGCCTGCTGCGCCAGCGCCGGCGCTACCGAGGCCGCCAGGACCAGGCTCGAAACTAGTGCAATCAATCCGCGCATCGTTTTTCCCGTATTCCAAATGGTGCGGAGGCGGGCCGCGTGGCGTCCTGCCGTCGCTTCATTTTGATTTAATCTGGGTTACCAAACGGTGAACTTCCCAAGAGAAAAGGACCTTCACCCCAGGAAACCGCCGCCATTTCCGCGCCGCCGCCTTGTCAGCGGCCGGCACGGCGTCCCTTTGGTGACTTGGAGGCCACGAAAACGGCAAGAGTTTGACTTTTGACCCGCCGCTGAACGCCCCTGTCCAGGGGCTGGGCCGACGTGGCGGGTTCGGCGGGCGGGACTTTAGCCCTTGTCGGCGATTGCGTCCTTGGCGGCCTGCCGGTGCGCCGGCGTGATATGGGCGCTGACGGCGGTGATCGCGGCGGTCAGCACGGCGATGTCGTCGGTGAAGCCGAGGCCGAAGATGAAGTCGGGGATGAGGTCGACCGGCAGGACGAAGTAGCCGAGCGCGGCCACCAATATGCCCTTGGCGCGCAGCGGCGTTTTCTTGTCCATGGCGCAGTAATAGGCGGCGACGACGTCTTCCATGAACGGAATCTGCCGCGCGGCCTTCTTGGCAGTGCGCCAGAACTTTTCGCGCACTTCGCCCTCGCCGCCCAGTCTGTCGCCAAAGCCGAAGAAGTCAAAACCGGATTCTTGCGCCATCAATCTCTCCTAGCGGGTCCCATGCCCATACTGGCGCATGCCCGCGGATCAAAATGTGGTGAAAGCCGAACCCGGCTGCAAGATGCGGGCGCCGATTTGGCGGGTCCGCGCCGGGCCCGTGAGCATGGCCAGTCCGCGTTCAGCCGCCGAAATAGCGGTTCATCTTCTTGGCCAGTTCGATATCGAGCGCCGTGACGCCGCCGGCGTCATGCGTGTTCAACGTCACGTCGACGGTCTTGTAGACATTCGACCAGTCGGGATGATGGTCCATCTTCTCGGCGGCCAGCGCGACACGGGTCATGAAGGCGAAGGCTTCGGAGAAATTCTTGAAGGTGAAGGTGCGCGCGATCGAGGCGCCGTCCTTTGCCAGCGCCCAGCCGTCAAGCGCCGCAAGCGCTGCTTCGGCGGCTTCCCTGCCCAGTTTCTCTCTCGTCATGTCCGCTTCCCGTGCTATTGCGCTGGAGTAGCCAGCATAGCGCCGGATCCATGATAGCGAAGCCCATAAATTCCATTCTTTTCGTCTGTCTCGGCAACATCTGTCGATCGCCGCTGGCGGAAGGCGTCCTTCGCGCCGTGCTTTCGGAGCGCGGATATGGCGGGGATATCGTGCTCGATTCGGCCGCGACCGGCGGCTGGGAGGTCGGCTCCGCTCCCGATCCGCGCTCGATTGCGATCGCGTCGCGCCACGGCATCGACATCTCGCGGCAGCGGGCGCGCAAGATCGTGCCGGAGGATTTTCACCGCTTCGACCTGATCTTCGGCATGGACCGGTCCAACGTCCACGACCTGAAGGCGCTGGCGCCGGCGGCAGTGCGCGATCGCATCCACCTGTTCCTGGACTTCGCCGAGGGAAGGCCGCGCGATGTGCCGGACCCCTATTATGGGGACCGGGAAGCGTTTGCTTCGGTTTATCGCATGATCCGCGAGGCATCGGAGGCGCTGGCGACACGGCTTGCGGCGCGCGTATCGACGCCGGACAGCGGCCAGGCTTCCTCGACGACATAAGGGCCGCCGCCGACCGAATCACGCGACGACATCAGGACGAAGCGGCCGATGCGGAACGGCAGCGTCGAGAAATTGCCGCGCGCCGACAGATATTGGGCGACGTCGAGCGGGCTCGAATTGCGCAGGCGCGCCAGCGTCACATGCGGCATGAACTTGCGCGGATCGGCGGGAATGCCGAGCCGTTGGCAAATGCGCTCGATCTCGGCCTGAAGGGCGGCCAGATCGGGCGAGGGGGAAGCGCCCGCCCACACGGCATGCGGCTTCTTCTGGCCGAAAGCGCCGACACCCGAGAGTGCCAACGAGAAGGACGGGCGCTGCACCCGGTCGAGCGCATTGGCGATCTCGTCGGCGACATGGCCTTCGACATCGCCGATGAAGCGCAGCGTCAGATGGTAATTTTCGACGTCGATCCAGCGGGCCCCGGGCAGGCCGCCCCGGAGCAGGGACAGCGAAAGGGCGGCATCACGCGGAATTTCGAGGGCGGTGAAAAGACGCGGCATGAAGAGCCTCCCTTCCTCGAATCGAACTGTCATCCCTAGCGAATCATCGATAATCAAATGGAGCAAGTGGTTTGTTGGTCGCAGGCCTTCGCTAAACGTTTCCCCAACGGAAAGCGGCTTTATCGGACATCATGAATCTCCCGGCACCGCCGCGATGGCCTTCTCCACCGTCGGCAGGATGCGCTCGACCATCTGATCGACCCCTCTGGCGTTCGGATGCAGGCCATCTCCGAGTTGCAAACCGGACTGGCCGGCGACGCCGTCGAGAAAGAACGGATACAGCGTAACGCCGTATTTCGCGGCGAGTTCCGGAAAGACGGCGTCGAAGGCGCTCTGGTAGTCGGCGCCGAGATTGGGCGCGGCGCGCATGCCGGCCAGGAGCACGGCGATCTTGCGCCCTTTGAGCTTGCCCAGCATCGCGTCAAGGTTCTTCCGGGTGATGTCGGGTGAAACGCCGCGCAGCATGTCGTTGGCGCCGAGTTCGAGGATGACAAGCTGCGTCCCGTCCGGCACCGACCAATCGAGCCGCGCTAGGCCGCCGCTGGAGGTATCGCCGGACACCCCGGCATCGGCGACGGCGACGTCATGGCCCCTGGCGCGAAGGGCGGCCTGCAATTTGTCGGTAAAGCCCTCACCCGGCCCAAGGCCGAACCCCGCCATCAGGCTGTCACCGAAGCCGACGATCTTGAATGGCTCGGCGCGCGCCGACGAAATGGCGCCGCAAATGGCGAGGAAGACGATCAGGCCTGCGGCAAAGCGGCGTTTGAAAGACATGCGGCAGGCCCCATATGACAGAGAATTCTTCCGGCGATGGCTTCCGACAGGCAGAGCCTCCCTTTCCATATAGGACGCTTTCATTTTGACAGAAGCCGTCATCGCGCTGAAAGACGTATCCCTGACACTCGGCGAAGGGGCTTCCTCCGTCCATGTGCTGCAGGGCGTCAGCCTCGAAGTGGCGCGCGGCGAGGCGACGGGCATCGTCGGTCCGTCGGGGTCCGGCAAGTCGACATTGCTGATGGTGCTGGCCGGGCTGGAGCGGGTCGACTCGGGTACGGTACGAATCGCCGGCGAGCTGCTCAATGACAAAACCGAGGATCAGACCGCTTCGTTTCGTGGCCGAAACATCGGCATCGTGTTCCAGTCCTTCCACCTGATCCCCAACATGACCGCGCTCGAAAATGTCGCGGTGCCGCTGGAACTGGCCGGCCACGCCGATCCGTTTTCGGTGGCGGAGCGGGAACTGGCGGCCGTGGGCCTCAGCGACCGCGTCACCCATTACCCCGGCGAACTCTCGGGTGGCGAGCAGCAGCGCGTGGCGATCGCCCGGGCGCTGGCACCGTCGCCGCGCATCCTGATCGCCGACGAGCCGACCGGCAATCTCGACCAGGCGACGGGGCGGCAGGTCGCCGATCTTCTATTCGCGAAGGCCGCCGAGCGCGGCATGACGCTGGTGCTGGTCACCCATGATCCGGCGCTCGCGGCGCGCTGCTCGCGCCAGGTGTCAATGCGCTCCGGGCGGATCGAAGCGCCGGCGCCGGTCAAGGTCACCGCCTGATGCCGCTGGCGCGGACGTTGAAGCTTGCGATCCGCTTCTCTGTGCGCGAGATGCGTGGCGGCCTGTCCGGCTTCCTTATTTTCCTCGCCTGCATAGCGCTCGGCGTCGCGGCCATCGGCGGCGTCAATTCGGTGGCCCGCTCCATTACCGCCGGTGTCGCCGATCAGGGCCAGACGCTGCTCGGGGGCGACCTTCGCTTCCAGATCAACCAGCGCGACGCCAACCAGGCTGAGCTTGGCTTTCTCGACGGGCTGGGCGTCGTTTCGCATATCGCAGGCATGCGCTCGATGGCGCGCCTGGCCGACGGATCCGACCAGGCGCTGGTCGAGGCCAAGGCGGTCGACGAGGCCTATCCGCTCTATGGCGCGCTGGAAACCGAACCGGCGCTGACGAAGCAGGAACTGTTCGGCGGGCAGTTCGGCGTTTTCGGCGCCGCTGCACCCGACCTCTTGTTCGAACGGCTGCATCTCAAGATCGGCGACCGGCTGAAACTCGGCACCGCCATCTTCGAACTGCGCGCCAAGCTGGTGAGCGAGCCCGACGCGGTTTCCGACGGGTTCGGCTTCGCGCCAAGGCTGATGATCTCGACCGAGGGCCTCGCGGCCAGCGGACTGATCCAGCCGGGCAGCCTGGTCGAGAACGCCTACAAGGTCCGGCTGCCCGCCGCTGCCGACGAGGCGCGGCTCAAGGCCATCCAGGACCAGGCGACCAAGGATTTCCCGGAGGCCGGCTGGTCGATCCGCACGCGCAGCAACGCAGCACCGGCGCTGTCTTCCAACATCGAACGCTTCTCGCAATTCCTGACGCTGGTCGGGCTTACCGCGCTGGTGGTCGGCGGCGTCGGCGTCGCCAATGCGGTGCGGGCCTATCTCGACGGCAAGCGCGGCGTCATCGCCACCTTCAAGAGCCTGGGGGCGTCCGGCGGCTTCGTCTTTGCCGTCTACCTCGTGCAGATCCTGATCATCGCCCTGCTCGGCATCGGCGCCGGCCTGGTGCTGGGCGCGGTGATGCCGTTTGTCGCAAGTGCCGCCCTGCAGTCCGTCATTCCGGTGCCGGCGCAAGGCGGCTTTTATCCCGGCGCGCTCGCCATGGCGGCGCTGTTCGGCCTGCTTGTGACGCTCGCCTTCGCGCTGCTGCCGCTCGGCCGCGCCCGTGACGTGCCGGCGACCGCGCTGTTCCGGGAGATGGGGCTGGAAGGCCGCGGACTGCCGCGCCCCGTCTATGTCGTTTGCGCGCTCGGCATCGCGCTTTTCCTGGCGGCGCTGGCGATCCTGTTTTCGGGCGACCAGCGCATCGCCTCGATCTTCGTCGGCGCCACGATTTTTGCTTTCCTGGTGCTGCGTCTCGTTGGCGGACTGGTGCAATGGGCAGCCAGGAAAAGCCCGCGCGTGCGCTTTGTCGCGCTCAGGCTCGCCATCGGCAACATCCACAGGCCCGGCGCGCTGACGCCGTCGGTGGTGTTGTCGCTGGGGCTTGGACTGACTCTCCTGGTGACGCTGGCGCTGATCGACGGGAATCTCCGGCGCCAGATCTCCGGCAACCTGTCGGAGCGGGCGCCGAACTTCTTCTTCGTCGACATCCAGGGCAGCGAAGTCGATGCCTTCTCATCGCTGATCGCAAAGGAGGCGCCGCAGGGAAAGCTGGCCAAGGTGCCGATGCTGCGGGGCCGGGTGATGGCGCTCAACGGCGTCGATGTCGACAAGGTCAACGTGCCGGCCGAAGGCGCCTGGGTGCTGAAGGGAGATCGCGGCCTGACCTATGATATCAGGCAGCCGGAAAACGCGACGCTGACCGAGGGCAAATGGTGGCCGGACAATTATGCCGGCGAGCCGCTGGTTTCGTTTTCCGACAAGGAGGGCAAGGAAATCGGGCTGAAGCTCGGCGACACCGTCACCGTCAATGTGCTCGGCCGCAAGGTCACGGCGCGGATCGCCAATTTCCGCCAGGTCGAATGGGAGACGATGGGCATCAATTTCGTCATGGTGTTCTCGCCCAACACATTCGCGGGCGCCCCGCATGGCTGGATCGCGACGCTCACTGAAAAGAGTGCTTCGAGCGCCGACGACGCGCGCGTCCTCAATGCCGTGACCCGCGCTTTCCCGGCGGTGACGACGGTGCGGGTCAAGGACGCGCTCGACATCGTCAACCGGTTGGTCGGCCAGCTCGGCACGGCGATCCGGGCGGCGGCCGGCGTGGCGCTGATCGCCTCGGTCCTGGTGCTTGCCGGCGCGCTTGCCGCCGGCAATCGGGCGCGCATCCACGACGCGGTGGTGCTGAAGACGCTGGGCGCGACGCGCACCACGCTGATAACGGCCTTCTCGCTGGAATACATGCTGATCGGGCTCGCCACCGCGATCTTCGCGCTTGCCGCAGGCAGCGCCGCAGCCTGGTTCGTCGTCGCGCGCATCATGACCTTGCCGTCGCATTTCATGCCGGAAGTCGCGGTCGCCACGATTGCCTTTTCGCTGGTGATCACGGTCGGCATCGGCCTTGCCGGCACCTGGCGGGTGCTTGGCCACAAAGCGGCGCCCGTGCTGCGAAACCTCTGATTCGCCGCCCTGCGCCGCCTGCCCGGGTTAAATCTTTGTAAGAATGCCGTCTAAAACGGCCGGCGGAGCGGCATTTTAGCCTGTCACGAACCGTTACAACAGGTTACGGTCTTGTTCTCGACGCGAATAACCATCATATTTCGGCGCAGGCATGCTGGAGCCCCGCCAGCGGCGCCTGGGTCCGCAAGAGGCCCGACACCGGACGGGGCAGAAGCAACAGAGGATTTCCAATGGCTGATCCCATTCGCAATTATCAGACGTCGGCGGTGCCCGGCGTCCGCGCCGACATCGACCAGGGTCTGCGCGCGTACATGATCAAGGTCTACAATCTGATGGGGCTTGGCTTGCTCATCACCGGCCTTGCCGCCATCGGCACGATCATGCTGGCCACCACCGCCGACCCGGCCTCGGCCGTCGCGACGCTGCCGAGCGGCGAGATGCTGACCTCGTTCGGCTATGCGATCTTCGGTTCGCCGCTGCGCTGGGTTGTCATGCTGGCGCCGCTGGCCGCCGTGTTCTTCCTGTCGTTCAGGATTCAGTCGATGAGCGTCGCCGCCGCGCAGACGACCTTCTGGGTCTATGCCGGCCTGGTCGGCCTGTCGCTGTCGTCGATCTTCCTGGTCTACACCACGGCAAGCATCTCGCAGACCTTCTTCGCCACCGCCGCCGCTTTCGGCGCGCTGTCGCTGTTCGGCTACACCACCAAGCGCGACCTGTCGGCGATGGGCTCGTTCCTGATCATGGGCGTGTTCGGCATCATCATCGCGTCGGTGATCAACATCTTCCTGCAGTCGTCGGCGCTGACCTTCGCCGTCTCGGCGATCGGCGTGCTGGTGTTCGCCGGCCTCACCGCTTACGACACGCAGAAGATCAAGGAGATGTATTTCGAGGGCGACGCATCCGATGTCGCCGGCCGCAAGGCCATCATGGGCGCGCTGTCGCTCTACCTCGACTTCATCAACCTGTTCATGTTCCTGCTCCAGTTCATGGGCGACCGCCGCTAAGCGGTATTGGACCATCAACTCTTGGAAGGGCGGCCCAATGGCCGCCCTTTTCTTTTATGTGGGCCTCTGCTGTTGTCGAGGGCAGATAAGAGGGCTGCATTGAGAATGAGCAATATCGTGATCAGGCCGGCAACCCCGGTCGACCTCGACATAATCACGGAAATCTATGCCGACGCGGTGACCAACGGCACGGCGAGCTATGAACTGGAGCCGCCCAGCCGCGCCGAGATGGGGACGCGATTCGCCACGCTCGCGGCCGGCGGCTTTCCCTATCTGGTGGCCGAGAAGGACGGCGCCGTGCTCGGCTATGCCTATGCCGGCCCCTTCCGGCCGCGCCCGGCCTATCGCTTCATCGTCGAGGATTCGGTCTATGTCGCGCCCAATGCCAAGGGTCAGGGCGTCGGCCTCAAGCTGATGCAAAGCCTGGTTGCGGCGGTGCAGGCGGCAGGCTTTCGCCAGATCGTCGCGGTCATCGGCGATGGCCACGCCCACAGCGCCTCGGTCAGGCTGCACGAGAAGCTCGGCTTTCGCCATTCCGGCCGCCTCGAAGGCTCCGGCTACAAGCACGGGCGCTGGCTGGACACGGTGTTCATGCAGCTATCGCTGAACGGCGGGGCATCGGTGCCACCCGATCCGGATTCGTTGCCGGAGCGGAAATTCCGGAAGGGGGAATTGAAGAATGAGGAACTGGAGAATTGAGGAATTGAAGAACTGAAGAATGAAAGAAAAATGGCGCTTACGTCAGACGCCGAGTGTCTTATTCCTCAATTCCTCGTTCAAACCTGGACCAGCTTCAGCTTGCTGTCGAAGACGCCAAGCACGCGGCCAAGCTCCTGGCCGCGTTTGAGGATGCGCCCGCCCGCCGCGATGACGGCGAAGGCGCCCTGCTTGCGCGCCAGTTTCGGATCCTTGACGATCTGGAACAGCGGTACTTCGCTGGCGCGACGAAAAACGGAAAAGACAGCGCGGTCGGCGAGATGATCGATGGCGTAGTCGCGCCATTCATTGGCGGCGACCATACGTCCATAGAGCCTCAGGATCTGGTCCAGTTCACGCCGGTCGAAGCGGACCGGCTGGTCGAGGCGTTCACGTCGCGCCTCGTGTAGCGGGATCAATATTGCGGATGCGTCTCCATCCCCCATCCCGCCGCCGTCATCAGTCATGCCTCGATCCTTCAAAATGAATCTTTGCCAACCAAAGTTGGCCCCTTCGCAACCCAATTGCAAGAGCCGGCGAAGCGAAGCCGGCGGCGAGCCGTTTCCGTCGCGTCCAGTCACGTTTGTGAAACGCATGTTGGAATTGGTGATGCTTCGCCACATTTCTGCCTTTTTTTATCCGCGCTCATGCCCCAATGTCCGACGAATTTACCGGCGTTGCCTGAGACGGTTCGGTCCGGCACCGGCTCGTAAACCCCAAGCCCCCCGCCCACGGGTCTGCGTCGGATCGAACCAACCTCGGCCTTTTCCACGGAAAAGCGCCAGGTGCGACGATCCCAAAACCTAAATGACCGGCGTCAGAAGCAAGCTGACGTCGGTTTTTTCGTTTTTGCACCTTTTTACGCAACTAAGGCGACCCGTGGAACTCGGCGTAAAGCCCCCGAGGCGGCCATATCGACTCAATCCGCCGACGTGCTTGCCATTTGCCGCCTCACTTAATAGGGTGTTAAGTGAAACGGAGACGGCAATGCCAGGCGCATCGGACTCCACGGCAAAACAGGTGAATGGTGGGACGGTCGCGCCAGAGGCCGGCGGCGTCGGCCCTCGCATCAAGGCATTGCGCACGGCGCGGCGCGTCTCGCTGCGCCAACTCGCCGACATGGCGGGCACGACGGCGAGCTTCATCAGCCAGCTCGAGCGCAATCTGTGCGGCGCCAACACCGGCACGCTGCTCAAGATCGCCGCCGCTCTCGACCTCGGCATCAACGATCTGTTCGAGGACAATGCCCGCCCCCTGCACAAGGTGCTGCGGCGCGAGGAGCGGCCGGTCGTTCCGGTCGGCGTGCAAGGCCGCAAGATGCTCCTGTCGCGGCGGCCGATCCACCAGTTCGAGGTCTATGCCGGACATTTCGAGGTCGGCGGGTCGACCGGCGACGAGACCTATGTCCATAGCGGCGAACACGAAATGTTCATGGTGCTCAAGGGGACGGTGGAGCTGACGCTTGCCGACGAGCGCCATGTGATGCGCGAAGGCGACAGTGTCGAATACGCAACATCGGTGCCGCATCGCACGGTCAATGTCGGCGACACGCCGGCTGAGGTGCTGTGGATCATCGCGCCGCCAACCGCCGGCGCGCTCGAACTCGATCAATACAGGCCCGGAAACCGCTCGCATCCGGGTGAATGAAAACAAATGCGAGTTCAGCAATGGGAGAGTTGATCATGAGACTGAGATTTGGACATGCGGCGTGCGTCGCCGTGCTTATGGCTGCTACCGCCGCGCTCGCACAATCCAAGCCGGTGGCGGGAGAGGTAGCTGAAGGCTCGCTGAAGGGCAAGACGCTGACCTTCGTGTCCTATGGCGGAATCTACCAGGACGGCCAGGTGGCCGCGCTCAAGGAGTTCGTCGACAAATCCGGCGTCAAGCTGCTCAATGACGGCCCGACGGAGATCGCCAAACTGCAGGCGCAGGTCGAGTCGGGCAATGTCACCTGGGACGTCGTCGATACCGACGACCTGCCGCCCTATGTATATTGCGGCAAGCTGTTCCAGAAGCTCGATCTGGCGAAGCTCGACGTCTCGAAAGTCCCGGAAGGTCAAGTCGGCGAATGCTCGGTGCCGGCGATGAACTACGGTGTCGTGCTGATGTATAACAAGGAAAAGTACGGGGATAATCCGCCCAAGAGCTGGGCCGATTTCTTCGATACCCAAAAATTCCCAGGCGTGCGTGGGATCGACGGCTCCGGCAGCCCGACCGGCGGTTTGCTGGAACAGGCGTTCAAAGTCGCCGGCGGCGACCCGAAGGCGATGACGGTGGCCGACATCGACAAGGCCATCGATGTGGTCCGCAAGCTCGGCCCCGACACCATTTTCTGGAAGACCGGCGCCGAATCGCAGCAGCTCGCCGAATCCGGCGAGGCCGACATGCTGATGATGTGGACGGGCCGCGCCATGACGGCAGTCAAGAACGGTGCCAAATATGCACCCGCCTGGCAGGACTGGCTGGTGGTGATGGACCAGATGACGATCCCGGTCGGCGTCAAGGATACGGATGCATCCTACGCGTTGCTCAATGCCTATCTCGGCAAGCATGCCCAGGAAATATTGGCGGAGAAGACCTCCTACACGCCGATCAACAACGACGCGCAGCCCAAGGTCGACGCTTCCGTGTCCGCCTACCTGACCAACACGCCTGAACGCCAGAAGCAGGGCTACAAACAGAATTTCAAGTTCTGGGTGCCGAACTTCGCGGTGGCGCAGGAGAAGTGGTCGGCGCTGATGGCCGGCAACTGACCGGCTGACGGGAATACAGACCGTGAGCGCGTCCAAGCCAACCATTCCTGCTGCCGAAAGGCGCCGGGCATGGCGGCCGTACGCGCTCGCGCTGCCGGCGCTGGTCCTGCTCCTGGCGGTGATCGGCTATCCGCTGCTCACCATCATCCTGCGCAGCCTGTCGGAGCCGGAGTGGGGCCTGCAGAACTATATCTGGTTCTTCAGCATGCCCATCAATCTCACCGTGCTCCAGCGGACCTTCGTCATTTCGATGTGGGTCACGCTGGTGTGCGTGGTCTCGGCCTATCCCTACGCTTATCTGATGACCGCGGTCGGGCCGCGCGTTCGGCTGGTGCTGATGCTATGTGTGCTGATCCCGTTTTGGGTGAGCGGCGTGGTGCGCACCCTGTCGTGGGTGATCCTGCTCCAGGATTCAGGGGTCATCAACTCGATCCTGCGGTCGCTCGGGCTCGGCGGCGTCAGGCTGATCCGTACCCAGACGGGCGTGGTCATCGGCATGGCGCAGGTTCTTTTGCCCTTCATGATCCTGCCGCTCTATTCGGTCATGAAAGGCATCGACCTCAGGCTGATGCGCGCCGCGCAAAGTCTTGGCGCCCGACCGTCCCGCGCCTTCTTCACCATCTACCTGCCGCTGTCGCTGCCGGGCGTCTATGCCGGGGCGATCATCGTCTTCATCCTGGCGCTCGGCTTCTACATCACACCGGCTCTGCTCGGCGGTCCTCGTTCGACCATGCTGTCCACCCTGGTGCAGACGCAGGTGCTCAGTCTGCTGCAATGGGGCAGGGGCGGCGCGATGGGCGTGGTGCTGCTGGTCACGACTTTCGTGCTGCTGGCGCTTGCCGCGCCGGTGATGCGATCCCGGTACCGGGAAGCGGAGCGGCGCTGATGGAAATGAAGCCGCTCACGCGCGTCGTCCTGGGTCTTGTCTGCCTGCTGGTGGCCATATGGCTGGTGGCGCCGACGCTGGTGGTGGTGCCGATGTCGTTCAACGAGAACAAGTCGCTGGCGTTTCCGCCGCAGGGCTTCTCCTGGCAGTGGTACCAGAATTTTGTCACCAACCCCGATTGGTCGAACAGCTTCCTGAATTCGCTGAAGGTCGCCTCGATCGTCGCGGTGCTGGCAACGGTGCTCGGCACGCTTGCAGCCTTCGGTCTCGACCGCATGAAAGCGCGGCCGGCAAACCTGCTGCGCATGCTGATGTTGACACCGATGGTCGTGCCCGGCGTGGTGCTGGCCATCGGCATCTACGCTGTCTATCTCGATACGCGGCTTGTCGGCACGCTGCTCGGCTTCGTGCTCGCCCACACCATCCTTGCGCTGCCCTTCGTGCTGATTGCCGTCTCGGCCAATCTCGAAGTGTTCGACAGGCGCCTCGAGACGGCCGCGGCGAGCCTGGGCGCGAACGCGCTCACCACGTTCCGCACGGTGACGCTGCCGTTGATTGCGCCCGGCGTGCTGTCAGGGCTGCTGTTCGCCTTTGCCACCTCCTTCGACGAGATTGTCGTGTCGCTGTTCATCACCAATCCCTACCTCAAGACATTGCCGGTGCAGATCTTCGCTTCCATCACGCGCGACGCCGACCCCACGGTAGCGGCCGTCGGCACGATCCTGTTGTTTGCCACCACGATCCTGATCGGCAGCGGCATGCTTCTTCTTGGCCGTGAGCGGAAAGGACGCCAATGAATCCGGGGCAAGAGAGCAGGGGCGCGGCGATCGATCTCAAGTCGATCAGCAAGGCCTATGGCAGCTTCAAGGCGCTGGACGGCGTATCGCTGCACATCAAGGCCGGCGAGTTCATGACGCTGCTCGGGCCGAGCGGCTCCGGCAAGACGACGACGCTCAATGTCGTTGCCGGTTTCACCGAGGCCAGTTCGGGCGCGCTGGAAGTGGGCGGCAAGAGCGTCGTCGGCGTCCCGGCGCACAAGCGCAACATCGGCGTGGTGTTCCAGCATTACGCGCTGTTCCCGCACATGACCGTGAGCCGCAACGTCGCCTATCCGCTCGCCCTGCGCGGTGTGGCCGGAGCCGAGCGCGAACGCCGCGTGCGCCAAGCGCTCGACATGGTCAAGATGGCGGATTTCGGCCACCGCTTTCCCAGCGAACTTTCGGGCGGCCAGCAGCAGCGCGTGGCGCTGGCGCGCGCCATCGTCTTCGATCCGCCGCTGCTGTTGATGGACGAGCCGCTCGGCGCGCTCGACAAGAAACTGCGCGAATGGCTGCAGCTCGAAATCAAGCGCATCCACCGCGAACTCGGCACCACCTTCGTCTATGTGACGCACGACCAGGAAGAGGCGCTGGTTCTGTCGGACCGCATAGCCGTGTTCAACCGGGGCCGCATCGAACAGATCGGCACCGGGCGCGAGCTGTATGACGAGCCGGCGACGCTGTTCGTCGGCAAATTCATCGGCGATTCCACCGTGCTGCGCGGGGCCGCCGCCACCTCCGGCGGGGAGACGGCGATCGACATTGCGGGCCAGAAGGTAGCGACAGCCAAGCGTCTCGCCAATGGCGGCAGGCCGGTCATGCTGCTGCGGCCCGAAAAGCTGGCGCTTGCCCGCCGTGGTGCCGGCGGCGATGGCCGCAACCGGCTCACGGGGCGCATAGGCGAAGCGATCTATCTCGGCTCCGGCTCCAAATACGAGGTCGATCTGGCCGACGGCTCCAAAGCCATCGTGCGCTCGACCCTGGAAGCAGACAGTTTTGCCATCGGAGACGAGGTTGACGTGCTGTTCGCCGGCGCCGACGTGAAGCTGCTCGCCGACGACGACAAGGCCGACCTGACGCTTACCTGAATTTCGGAACGGATTTCAAAAAATGCAAGCCAAGCATAATGGCGACGTGTCGTTCTGGTATGCCGATATCGGCGGCGTTCCCGCTTATCGGCCGCCCTTGCCCGGCGACATCGAGGCCGATGTCTGCGTCGTCGGCGCCGGCTACACCGGCCTGTGGACCGCCTACTATTTGAAGAAGGCACAGCCTGCGCTGCGCGTCGCCATCGTCGAAAAGGAGTTCGCCGGCTTCGGCGCCTCGGGCCGCAATGGCGGCTGGCTGTCGGGCGGTTTCAGCTGGTCGCGCGAGAAATACGCAAAAACCTCGTCGCGCGGCGCCGTGATCGACATGCAACGCGCCATGTTCGGCACGGTCGATGAGGTGATCGCGGTGACGGAAGCCGAGGGCATCGATGCCGATATCCGCCGTGTCGACAACATCACCGTCGCCACCAACGCCGCGCAACTACAGCGCGCCAGGGCAGAATACGAGGAGCTGCTGGGCTGGGAGATGCCGCCGGAGCGGCTGGCCTTCCTCGACGCGCGGGAGGCGCGCCAGCGCATCGCCATCGACAAGGTGCTGGGCGCCTTGGTCGTGCGCAACGTCGCGCGTGTGCAGCCGGCCAAGCTGGTCCAGGGTCTGGCGGCCGCGGTCGCGCGGCTCGGCGTGCCGATCTACGAGCAGACGCAGGTGCTGGCGATCGAGAAGGGGAAGGTCACCACCACCAGAGGTATCGTGCGGGCGCAAAAGATCATCCGCGCCACCGAGGGGTTCACGGCGGGTATTCCCGGCTATGAGCGTCTCTGGCTGCCGCTGAACAGCGCCATCGTGGTGACCGAGAAGCTGCCGCAGGAACTCTGGGACGCGATCGGCTGGAATGGTTACGAGGTGCTGGGCGACGCCGCGCACACGTATTGCTACGCTCAGCGCACGCGCGAAGGCCGCATCGCCATGGGCGGCCGCGGCGTGCCCTATCGCTTCGGCTCGCGCACCGATGTGCGCGGCCGGACCCAGCAGGCAACCATCGACCAGTTGCACGAGGTGCTGATCAAGCTGTTGCCGCAGACCAAAGGCGTGCGCCTTGACCATGCCTGGTGCGGCACGCTCGGTGTGCCGCGCGACTGGTGCACGACTTCGGGTTTCGACCGTGAGAGCGGCATCGGCTGGGCCGGCGGCTATGTCGGGCTAGGCGTGTCGAGTTCCAACCTGTCGGGCCGCACCTTGCGCGACCTGGTGCTCGGCCACGACACCGAACTGACCCGGCTGCCCTGGGTCAACCGCACGGTCAAGAAATGGGAACCGGAACCGCTGCGCTGGCTCGGCGTGCATACCATGTACCAGCTCTATCGCATCGCCGACCGGCGTGAAGCAAACGGCTTGGGCCGTACCTCACGCCTTGCGGCCTTTGCCGATCGCCTGACCGGACATTGAAACCATTCGAAGATGTGTAACGGTTTGCGTCTGGAATTGCGCCGAACCCGTGACGCTACAGGTTTCGATCAATGGAGGTCTCGGATCCGGGCTTGTGGATGAAAGCCGCGCCCAGGATGGGACCCGGGAGGCCATCCTTGCCGACCGATTGCAAAAGCACGGCGCAGCCGCCCTTCTTGGTGATCTCGCTCAGCGGCAATTCGTAGCGCTGCGCCTTGCCGTGCCACATGCCGGCGGTCTGGATGCCGGTGACCGCGTTCCAATAGGTCATCTTGCGGCCAGAGTTCTCGCCCTGGCCGATCTTGACCGTCTGCGGTGCGTCGAAATAGACGATGACGACATGGGCGTCGTTCGGGCCGGCGCCGGCATCGCCGGTGTCGATGATGACACGGTCGCCGGTGCGGCTGACCTTGACGGGCACACGCATGCCTTCGCCGGCACGGGCCATGCGGGCAAGCGCGCCATCGACCTCGCCGCGATTGGCGCCGTTGACATGCATGCGGCCGTTCAGGACGGCCTGCGGCGTATAGACGGAACGGCTGCTGAAATAGCGCATGTAGTCATATTGCCGCTCGGTGTTTTCCTTGTGGCTCAGCGTGTCCTTCCAGCCGAGATAATCCCAGTAGTCGACGTGGTAAGCGAGCGCGACAAGGTCTTGCCTGGTGGCGAGTTCGGCGAAGAACGCGTCCGCCGGCGGGCAGGAACTGCAGCCCTGGCTGGTGAACAGTTCGACCACACCAAGCGGCCGGTCGGGCTGGGATTTTTCGGCCTGGACTGTTTCGGGCTCGCTGCCTTGGCCAGCACCGGCAAAAACCGAAAAGGCCAGCGCGAAGGCTGCCAGCCATAATGATCGTCGCGAGGCCATGACCATTCCAATTCCCGCCGGTGATGCCGGCTTTGTTCTGCTTGGCCGAAATATGTGGCAGAACGGGAAGTCAACGGGAAGTCACGTTGCGGTGAAATTTTATCGCTGCAATCGTGAGGTAAGGCCGCAATAGGAGAAGCCACTGCATTTCACGGTGTGGTTCGATCCGGCGGCGGCATCATCCCTATGTGGCAGGTTCTCCTCACCCCCGCCGATCTCTATTGCGATCGAACCGGCCCTGGACTTTGGTCCGGGCCGGTCAGTGCTTTGACGAACCCTGCCTTCATCGCTGCAGGACTGTGGGGCGTGCGGGAGGGGAGTAGGGG
>NZ_VFVQ01000041.1:0-18362 GCF_006442195.1 Mesorhizobium sp. B2-3-13 | reverse complement strand
CTCTGCAAGATGGCGAGCGACCGCCTGCTCGGCGTGCACGGCATCTACATCCAGCCGATCAACTACCCGACGGTGCCCCGGGGCACCGAGCGGCTGCGCATCACACCGACGCCGTTCCATTCCGACGCGCTGATCGCCGAACTGCAGGACGCGCTGGTCGAGACATGGGACGCGCTCGGCATTCCTTACGGCTCGGCAGGCCGGCCTTCGGTCGCCAAGAGCGACCGGATCATTCCGCTATTGGTGCCCAAATCGGGCGGTTGACGGCGAGCGGCTAAAGCCGCCGCTTGGTCAAACAGTCTCCATCCATTTCGCCAGCCGGTGCACGGCTTCCTCGACCTGGTCGAGGCGGCGGTGGAAGCACAGCCGCAGGAAGGCTTCGCCGCCAGGCCGAAGGCGGTGCCTGGCGCCATGCTCGACTATGTATTGCCTGTGCTCGATGAACCCAGTCACGGAAAGCCCGTTTGGCATAGGCCGCGGTCGAGCCTAGGGAATGCACTCGATCAATGACATCGGCCGCAAGGCTCACTGCGTTCAGCCGTAGTACCGAATCTTTGAATTGGCAGCTCGATGAGTGGGGAAAGGCGGTAGCGCTCTAGCTCTAGCTCTAGCTCTAGCTCTAGCTCTAGCTCTAGCTCTAGCTCTAGCTCTAGCTCTACTATCATAACACCCATCTCATTCCCGACGGGTACACGCTTCACGGTTTGCGCCGTACCTTCGGCACATACCTCGCGGAATGCAACGTTCAGGCGCACGCCATCATGGAGGCAATGGGGCATTCCTCTATGACCGTAACGGACGACTACGTGCGTAAGGCAAACAAGAAGCGGATCGCGGTCGACATCGCTCGTGCGATCAATGAGCGCGAAGCCAAACGCGACGCCATGAAGCGACGAGCGGCCGTGCGAGTCGTCAAGTGATCGGATCGATCTGGAACAAAAGGTGACCGCCACAGCATACCCGGGCCCATAACGGGCCCAAAACATTTTGGGCCGAGGCCAGTTTTCATCAACGAAATCAATGGTTATGGTGGGCCCGGAGGGTGTCATCGATTGTTTGTTTTTGTTATGTTTTTCGCGGGCACATGGCAAACATTCTTTCCGTATCGTTCCTTATGGCTCCGCGACCATCGCGCCGGGGATCGACACCGACACTAGGCGTCAAACGTCTCATTCGGAGCCACCTGCGGATTGGCGAGTTCTGGCGCAAAAAAAGCAGACACAAGGGCGCGAACTCATTAACGCAATGAGTACGCGCCCTATAGCCCTAACCCAACAAGAGGTCAGTAATCCCAGAAGACCGGCACCCAACGAAAGACATCGCCGTCCATCGCCACATGGCCGACGGAGGGGAACGGCATATGCGTGGCCACCAGCAGCTCTCCGGTCTCCGCCAGCTCTCGCAAAAGTCGGGCCCGGACGCGAGCTGCCTCCTCGGGGTCGTGCTCGAAACCGTTGTGCCAGTTGGGGTGTTCGAATCCGACCGCGAACACGGCGTCGCCGGCAAACATCAGCCGGTCTTTGCCGGACGCCACGCGGACGATGCTGTGCCCGGGAGTGTGGCCGCCCGTTCGGGAGACGACCACGCCCGGCGCCACCTCGGATTCTTCATCGAATAGCCGCAGCTTGCTCTCATACTCCTTCCGGAACTGCTTGGCGGTTGCCCGAAGCGCGTCCGGGAAACCGGGCGGCATTGAGACCTGGGAGAAATCGGGCGACTCCCAGAATTTGACCTCGGCGGCCGCCACATGGATCCGCAGGTCCGGACGCAGGCGGTCTTTCACCCCGTCGACGAGCAGCCCGCCAACGTGGTCCATGTGCATGTGGGTAAGGACCACGTCGGTTACGGATCCAAGATCGATGCCGGCGGCCTCCAGTCGCTTGGTCAACTGCCCGGCCCGCGGCAAGTTCAACTCCGGGTCCAATCCCAGCCCAGCGTCGATGAGTATGGTCTGCCCGCCGCTGCGCACCACGACTGCGTTCAACGCCCAGTCGAAAGCGTCCAGGGGCAGGAACATGTCGTTCAGCCAGGCCGCACGCGCGGCCGGGTCGGCGTTGTGCCCCAACATCTTGGTTGGAAGCGGCAGCACCCCATCGCTGACCACCAGCACGTCAATCTCGCCGACCCGCACCGCATAGCGCGACGGAACCAGCTCTTCAGGCCCCGTTCTGTCGGGGTGTGAGGTTTTGTCCAGGTTCATGATTATCTCCTGCTGACCGCCGCTTTAGACGCGGCATCGACGACGTATATCGAGGCGTGTTTGCGGTCGATTGTGTCGAGGGAGAGGGCGAGCCACACCACGGGATAGGTTGCGGGGGCATCGAAATAAACGACCGACGCGTCGGCTTCTTTTGCCAGCAAATGGCGACCCGCTTAGACAAGGTCGCGACCAACTGCTTGCCCTTCAGTATCCCTTCACCCTGGCTGCTTGGATCTTCACTCGGGACGTCTGGCAGCCCTGTCCGCAATGCCGGACCGGCCATATCTCATGGATTTCCATGAGGTGCGGCCGAGGCATGGTCAAGTTAAGCTGGCAAGCCAATTCGCCACCCAGATATCCAAGGATGAGTGCTACACAAGGCGCTGACGGTCTCCGGCTTTCTTTGCCCGGTAGGAGAAGACAATGACGACAGCGTTTAAGTCCATTGGCGGAACCAACTCCGAAGCGTTGCGAGCGGCTCGGATCATCGAAGGCGTGGTCGGCAACGCGTGGGCGACAGACGCCTCGGGCAAATTCACCTACGTGACGCCTGGTACGCTGACGCTTCTCGGCACAACGCTAGAGGAACTCAATTTGCCTTCGGAAGGGGGCGCGGTGGGTTGGAAGCGGCTGATCCATCCAGACGATTACGACGGCGCCGTCGCAATGTGGCGCCGCTGCCTGCAAACGGGTGACCATTACAATATGGAGCATCGCATATTGCGCGCTAGAGGTGCTTACGGTTGGAGCAGGAGCTCGGGGCAGCCGTTGCGCGATAGCACAGGTCGTATCCTTGCATGGTACGGCGCACTGATTGATGGCGATATTCCGTCCGCAGCCAAGGAACAATTCGCTGACGTCATCAGTGATGCGCTCGAAAGCAAAGCCGTTTCCGACGCTCCGCATTCACTGAACCTTGTCCATCCAGATGACCGGACTGCCGCAGCTCACGCTGCCGCCCGCGCCTTCTGGACGGGCGTTCCTCAGGTGACGAGACACCGGCAACTCCAAGCCGACGGCAGTTATCGTTGGAATGAGACGCGGTCAGAGCCAGGATACAGTGTGAGTGTCGATATTGACGATCTGGTGACGGACAGGGAGCCGCCCACCTCGGCAGAGTTGGACCCGTCGGTCGGAAACGACGCTGAACCAATTCGATCGGCGAAGATCGTTGAGAGCATATTCGGAAACGGATGGGCATTCGATGCGGCCGGCAGATGGATTTACCTGCATCCGTTTGCGCAGAACTCTCTTGGCGTGACGCTGGAAGATTTGAACGCTTCTTTGCACGAGGGGCATACTGCCTGGAAGCGCGTACTTCACCCGGACGACTACGAGCAGATCGCAGCCACTTGGCGCCACTGTCTCAGGACAGGCGATCCCTTCAATGTCGAGTTTCGCTTTCGGCGCGCGAACGGCCTCTATGTCTGGGCTCGAACCGCCGCGCGACCAGCACGCGACAGTCATGGTCGTGTCGCGGGATGGTATGGCATCGCGCTTGACAATGACGTCTACAAGAAAACCGTGACGGCGCTGCGTGGCCGTGAGCGGGAACTTTCTCAGCTCGTCGACATGGTCCCAGTCCAGATCAGGCGTCTGACGCCTGAAGGCGAGCCGACCTTCTTCAACAAGCGCTTGCTTGACTTCTTCGGTTTGGACGGCGTGGCGGATTTGGACAAGCCGGCGATGAGCCGGCTGACGGCGGCGATACAATCTCTCGTCCATCCCGAAGATGCGGCGCGCCTCCTGGAGACCGTCCGCCATTCCCTGGTTACCGGCGAGCCATACTCCATGAAGTATCGCATGCGCCGTGCGGATGGCGCGTACCGCTGGGTGGATGGACGCGGTGAGCCGCTGCGTGATCACGGCGGCGCAATCGTGCAGTGGTATGCAATTTCCATCGACATCGACGACGAGATGCGCGCGCAGCAAGCTTTGCGCGACCGGGAGCGGGAACTCTCACAACTTGTCGATATGGTGCCGAGCTTCCTCTGGCGCCTATCTGCGTCGGGCGAGCCGGTCTTCTTCAGCAAGCGAATGGTCGAGTTTCTCGGTCTCGATGTAGGAGAATACGAGAATGCGGCAGGAAATGGTCTGACAGCCGCCATAGCGGCGATCGTACATCCCGACGACGCGGCCAAGCTGGAAGCTGCCCTCAACCACTCCATCATCACCGGCGAGAGCTTCTCCCTGAACTACCGCCTGCGTCGCGTCGACGGTGTCTTTCGCTGGATGTCGGGTCGTGCGGAACCGATGCGAAACGAGGATGGGGCCGTCGTCCAATGGTACGGTCTTTCGCACGACATCGACGACCAAGTGAAGGCCGAAGAAGCGCTGCGGAAGGGCAAGCGGCAGCTGGAGCAAATGATTGACGCCGTGCCCGTGAATATCCTGAGCTTCGCCCCTTCAGGCAGGATCACCTACACCAGCAAGCGATATCTGGAGAAGGTCGGTTCACCACCCACGCACATCGAGGACTTCGATGCCCTGGCTCGGGACCTGGCCCACCCTGAAGATTTTCCGACAATGTTCCGGAGGGCATCGAATGGCTTTGCGACCGGCCAGCCTTTTGTGAACCGGTTTCGTCGGCGCGAGAAGGATGGCGTCTACCGCTGGATAGAAGCACGAGCGCAGCCGCTACGGGATGCCGATGGCGCGATCGTGCAATGGTACATGGCTTCAATCGACATCGAAGACGAGATGCGAGCGCAGGAGGCGTTGCGCGAAAGAGAGCGCGAACTTCAGCAGCTTGTCGATGCCTTGCCGGTCCACATCTGGAGCTGGACGCCCGATGGCAAGTTGGCCTACGTCAACAGGCGGTCTTTGGAGGATCTCGGCATCTCCGGGGCGAACTTCGAAGATTTCACCAGGGTGGCGCAAGAGCTGGTTCACCCCGAAGATGCTCCCGAGGTGCTCGCTACGTCGGCCAACTGCCTCAAAACTGGCAACTCCTTCATCATGCGATATCGCCGGCGTTGGAAGGACGGCAATTATCGCTGGATAGAGGGGCGTTGCGAGCCTCTGCGCGATCGAGACGGAACGATCGTGCGCTGGTACCAGGTTTCCATCGACATCGACGATGAGATGCGCGCACAGGTGGCGCTGCGCGAGAGAGAACGTTCGCTGTGGCAGCTGGTTGAAACGCTGCCGGTGATGATCGATTGCGCCGCGCCGAATGGCGAGCCGATATATCGCAGCCGTCAGCTCCGCGAATTCCTCGGATATGAGTTGGAGTCACTGGACGGCAAGGGAAAGTCCCGCCTGGCCGGCACGCTCGACGAAAGTGTTCATCCTGACGATTTGGCGGGTGTCAAAACGAACTATGCTCATTCGTTGGCCACTGGCGAACCGTATGCGCGGAGGCACCGTCTGCGGCGCTTCGATGGCGAATATTGCTGGGTCGATATGCGCGCAGCGCCGATGCGCAATGCCGAAGGGGCGATTGTTCAGTGGAACGTCGTCTGCCTGGACATCGACGGTGAAGTTCGAGCGCAAGAAGAGCTGCGTCTGGCGCAAGAGAGACTTGCACGTGCGAGCCAGGCGGCGAGTCTTGCCGAGCTTTCGGCCTCTATCGCGCATGAGGTGAACCAGCCTCTGGCGGCTGTCGTCGCCAACTCGTATGCCTGCCAGCGCTGGCTCACGGCCGAACCGCCAAATATCGAGCGGGCGCAGAAGACGGTGGAGCGCATTATCCGGGATGCCAACTCGGCGGCGGATGTCGTCAGCCGCATCCGCGCCTTATTCAAGCAGTCCGCAGACGCGATGGCCTACACAACACTCGGCAGCGTCATCGCGGAGGCGCGCGACCTCATCGCTGAAGAGGCGGCGCGGCGTCGTGTTCGTATGGACATCGATGTCGAAAGCGACCTTCCTATTGTCGCGCTCGATCGGGTGCAGATTCAGCAGGTTCTGGTGAACCTCATCCGCAATGGCATGGACGCGATGGACTCTGTTGCGGGCGACAGAGCTCTTGGACTTCGCGTGCGCCGGATAAGGGATGCGATCCAGATCGAAATCAGCGATCGTGGCCCGGGCATCGAGTTTCCCGACCGAATATTCGAGCCGTTCTTTACGACGAAAGAGCACGGCATGGGCATGGGGCTCGCGATCTGCCGTTCGATCGTCGAGTCGCACGGCGGACGGTTGTGGGTGGAGAAGAACGAGCCGCACGGAACGACGTTCGTCTTCACAATGCCCGTTGAAATGAAAGCGGCAGCATGACGACCCGCAATCACATGGTCTTCATCGTCGATGACGACGTGCGCATCCGGGAAGCGCTTGGTGAGCTACTAGAGTCGCATGGCATGCGCGCCATCGCGTTCGGATCGGCCGGCGACTATGTCCTGGCGGACAAGCCGGACGTCCCCGCCTGCCTCATCCTCGACGTGGAATTGCCGGACATCAACGGCCTCGATCTGCAGAAGCAAATCGCCGAGGGCGATCATCCGCCGATCGTCTTCATAACAGGGCACGGCGACATCCCATCCTCGGTGCGTGCTATCAAACACGGCGCCGTGGACTTCCTGACAAAGCCTTTCAGTGACGCGGACCTCATGGCCGCAATCCAGACGGCGATCGCCCAGGATCGGGAGAGGCGATCGGAGCGCGCCGAACTCGCCATGTTGAGGCAACGCTATCTAGAGCTCACGCCGCGCGAGCGCGACGTGCTGCCGCTTGTCGTGAGCGGTCTCCTCAACAAACAGGCCGCGGCTGAGTTGGGGATCAGCGAGGTTACGTTGCAGATCCATAGAAGGAAAGTGATGCAGAAAATGATGGCGGCGTCGCTCGCCGATCTCGTGCGCATGGCGGAACGATTGGAGATACCGATTACCCACTCTCGACGAGCGGGAGGGAGCTGAGTGTGAACAAGGTGCGACCTGTCGTGGCGGTTGTCGACGACGATCCCAGAGTCCTCGAGTCGCTGGAGGACCTCCTGGAATCCGCGGGCTATGTCGCTTGTTGCTTCTCTTCGGCGCGATCGCTGCTCGCCTGCGGACTGTCGGGCGTGGACGTGCTCATCACCGACATCGGAATGCCCGGCACGGATGGCTTCGAACTTCGCGACCTGGTGAAGAAGGCTCGTCCGGAATTGCCGGTGTTCCTTATCACCGGCCGCCACGAGATAGCGGATCAGTTTCGCGCCCAGGGTATCAGCGGTTTTTTCCGCAAGCCTTTCGACGGTCAAGCCCTGCTTGCGGCGATCGCCAATGCCTTACGCTACGGGGAAATGGAGGGTAATCATGAGAGTTGACCAACCGCTGCAGCGCAGATCGGCGCCGTTGTCGCAGCGGAAAGGTGAAGCGGAGCAGCCGGTCGTCATTGTTGTCGATGACGATGCGTCTGTTCGCGAGGCGCTATCGGAGTTGATCCTGTCGGCGGGATTCCAGCCAGCCAGCTTTGCCTCGACCCGCGAATTGCTTGGAGCCGGCATATTGGATAGTCCCGGCTGCTTGATCCTCGATGTCCGCATGCCTGGAGCAAGTGGCCTCGATCTGCAGCATGACCTGGCTCGAAACGGCAACTTCAAGCCCATCATCTTTCTGACCGGGCACGGTGACATTCCGATGACCGTCCAGGCGATGAAGGCCGGCGCCGTGGACTTTCTCACCAAGCCTGTGCGGGACCAAACGCTGCTTGATGCCGTGATTGCGGGCATTGCCATGGACGCCAGGCGGCGGGCGGAAGCCGCGGTGGTAATGCGCAATGTCGAACGCCTCGAGACGCTTACCCCACGCGAACGCCAGGTCCTGCGTGAAGTAGCGCATGGGCGGCTGAACAAGCAGATCGCGTTCGAGCTCGGCATAAGCGAGATCACCGTCAAGCTGCATCGCGGCAATGTCATGCGCAAGATGGAGGCGGCCTCCATCGGCGAGCTGATCCGGGCGTGGGAAACACTGCCCGCTCCGATGCGCGAGGCCGGCGCGGGCAAGACTTTGGCTTGAACGGGTCTGGGCGTCGACGGAGAGAACCGTCGTCGGTCAGGTCTGAGATCGAATTGGTGGACGCGATGAATCAACCGGACTGAGGCGATTCAGCTTCTCACGTAATGCCTGATCCGTTCCATATTTTTGTTTGCGGTCTATTCGTCGGAGGGTGTGTTCGAAACCATGTCGACGGAAGAAGGCACTCGATACCCAGGGACGTAGCGTTCACCGAAATCCCGAACGAAATTGTCATAGGTCGTTTCGGGCCTTGTCTCGGCGATGTGGCAGAAGCACCGTGTCATGCGCCGCTTCATGTCGAGCCGCGGGAACTCGCTGACGATCCTTGCGACCTCCGCGGCTGGAATGGTCTCATACTGCAGGCCTACGACATCCAGGCAGATCCCGGCAGTACAGAGCGCCACCTCCGTTTCCTTGTGGAGACCGATCGATGGTGTCGAGTTGAGGGCGACGCTATCCCAGATTAGTTGGGCTCGGCGCTCGTCGATGCCGGCTTGCCTCGCGAAGACCCGAGCCAGATCGGCGCCTTCAACTTCGAACCGACGCGGACCGTTGAAGCGCTCGTTAAGCGTAAGGTCGTGCAACAGCGCGCCGACGGCTACGACTTCCGCGTCGTAATCGATGTTGCGAAGCTGTCCCATCCGCTCCGCAAACATCCAGGACCGGATGACGTGATTGAAAAGATAAGGCTCACATTCCGCGCGGGCATAGTCGAGGGCGCGTTGCACCAACGGCGTGTCGGGAACCGAAATCCCTGCGAGCTCCCGACTGTTGGCGCTGTTCATCTTCCTGGTCTCCTCAGTGGATTTCGTGCAGCAGGGCGAGAAGTTCATTGTCCGGTGACGGCTGCGGTCATCGTCAAGAATCGGACATAAGCGATCATGTGAGGCCTAGACCTCCGTCGACGGCGACGACCTGCCCGGTCACCCATTCGGACGCCGGATCGGCGAGATGCAGAATCCACCTGGCCACGTCGTCCGGGCTGCCGCGTCGTCTGAGCGGTATCTGCGCGCGCTCCGCTTCCTCGATAACGGCAGCATGCTCCGGGGAGAGCCCCATCATGCCCGTCAGCGCGCCGGATTCGGTCGGGCCGGCAGCAACGGCGTTGACGCGCACCCCTCAGGCGCGAGCTCGAGCGCCCAACAGCGGGTCAGATGCTCCAGCGCCGCTTTGCTGGCGGCGTAGTGGGAGAGGCCAGCACCGGGCTTGTGACCGAACGTGCTGGAGATGTTGATGATTGTTCCCTTCGTCGCCGTCAGATGCGGAAGTGCTGCCGCCGCCAGTAGGCTAGGACCGACGACATTGGCAGCAAACATGCTCGTGATCTGCTCAGCGCTAGCATCACGCAGGGGCAGGAGAGCACCGGCGCCGGCATTGTTTACCAACACGTCGAGGCGACCCCATGTGTCGATTGCCCTGGCGACGGTGCGCGGGGCATCTTCGGGCTTCGCGACGTCGGCGACGAGGCTGACAATATTCGGGTGCTCGGCGACCGTTTGCTTTAGCGGCGTCGCGCGGCGGCCGGTTACCATCACCTTTGCGCCTTGCCTGGCGAAGCCAATCGCCGTGGCGCGCCCGATGCCCGAGCTTCCACCGGTGACGATGACGACCTTGTTGTCAAATACGGACATGGCTTTGCTCCTAGCCGGCACGACGTGGCGACGTCAGCTCGCGCAACTTTTCGATAAACATCGCAGCCCTCCTTATCCTATCGACCGGACCGCCGAATGCTCCGGCGGCGCGGTCCTCTCCTGGCTCGAACCTTTCCAGGAAAAACTAGGCTTTCATTCGCCGTAGGGTGTGGTCAGTTCCTTCTCGTCGGTATCGACGACGAACACGGCTAGCAGCTTGGCAGGCTCAGTCGTGCTGGCGTTCTCGCTGACGCCGTGCCGGTCGCCCGGAAACTCGGAAAAGCTCTCGCCGGCGCGATAAGTTGTGACCGGCCCGTCGTTGACCTTGCTGCGGATCGCTCCTTCAAGCACGGTCGCGTAGATAAAGGCCGACTTTGGATGCGTATGTGCCGAGGAGGTGCCGCCGGGCTCGTACTCGACCAATACGGCGCGCATGCTCTTGCCTGGCACGTTGGGCAGCGGCTGGTCGTAGACGAGCTTGACGTTCTCGCCGATCGTATCGTGGGCAAGTGCCCCGCTTGCGAGAATCGTTATGGTTGCTGCACTGCAGAGGAAGGTCTTGATCACTTGTCTGGCTCCAGTCGCGGTTTGATGTGATTGGGGGCCGCCGGCCGGAGGGGAGGACGGCCGGCGGCAGGCTCTCGCTGGCGGTACGGCGTGAGTCTATGACTTGAGGAAAGCGAGAATGTCGTTGTTCACCAGTTCGGCATGGGTCGTGCACATGCCGTGCGGCAGGTTCTCGTAGGCCTTGAGCGTACCGTGCTTCAGGAGCTTTGCGGATAAAGGGGCGGAATCCGCGAACGGCACGATCTGATCATCCGTGCCGTGCATAACGAGAGTTGGCACGTCGATGATTCTGAGGTCGTCGGTGAAATCGGTTTCCGAGAAGGCCTTGATGCCGTCGTAGTGCGCCTTGGCGCCGCCCATCATGCCCTGCCGCCACCAGTTCTGGATGACGCCCGGGATCGCTTTCGCGCCCGGCCGGTTGAAACCGTAGAAAGGCCCTGACGGGAAATCGATGTAGAATTGCGCCCGGTTGTCGGCGAGCGACTTGCGCAGCCCGTTGAACACCTCGATTGGAAGGCCGCCAGGATTTGCCGGCGTCTTTACCATGATCGGCGGCACTGCGCCGATGAGGACGAGCTTCGCGGTGCGCGCCTTGCCATGGCGGGCGACGTAGCGGGCCGCTTCCCCGCCGCCGGTCGAGTGGCCGATATGGATAGCGTCCCTCAAGCCGAGATGCTCGATCACCGCCGCCGCGTCGGCAGCATAGTGATCCATGTCGTGACCGTCGCTCACCTGTGCGGAGCGGCCGTGCCCGCGCCGGTCATGGGCGATGGCGCGATATCCTTGGTCGACGAAGAAAAGCATCTGTGCGTCCCAGTCGTCGGCGCTGAGCGGCCAGCCATGGTGGAAGACGATCGGTTGGGCATCCCTCGGACCCCAGTCCTTGTAATAGATCTCAGTGCCGTCCTTGGTGGTAATGGTGCTCATCGTCATTGGTCCTTTGTCTGGTCTGGGAGAGGGAAGGTATTTCGCCCGCCCTGCTTGCGCGGGCGCAGCTATGGAGAGGCCGGTTGCCACGGTGACCGCGAGTGCGCCTAACAAGATGTCGCGGCGCGATGCTCCGGCGGAGGAGGAAAAGTCGTCTTTCATCGGCTCACTCTTTTCGCGTTGAAGCTGGACGGCGCATCATCGGGCGATGCGCGACCGCGGTGGATCAGGGTCGTGTGAGCGGGGCGTGGGCGAACCAGTCCTCGAAACGGATCGCTCCGATGCGTGGATGATCACCGGGGACCAGCGAGTTGTCGTCCAGTTCCGTGCCGAAATAGCGCGCGTGGGGATCCCCGATCACCTTGCGCGGATCGTTCGCCGCCCTCAGGAACCGCGCGACGAGATCGCTCATGCGGATAGGCTCAGGCCCCGCGATCTCGATGGTGCCGTTGATCGGGGCGGAGAGCGCGACTTCCGTCATGGCGTCGGCCACGTCGTCCGATGCGATCGGCTGAAAGTAGGCGGACGGAAGAGTTACGGTATCGCCGACCGTTGCCGACTGGGCGATGCCGCCCAGGAATTCGAAGAATTGCGTCGAATGAACGATGGTGTAGGGAATTCCAGACTCCCGGATCAGCTTTTCCTGCGCCATCTTGGCGCGCAGGTAGCCGCTATCGGGCAGGCGCTCGGCGCCCACGATCGAGAGCGCGATGTGGTGTTTGACGCCGGCCGTCTTGCCTGCCGCGAGGAGGTTCCGTCCGGAGGTCTCGAAGAATTCCAGAACGGCCCTGTCCTCGAACGAAGGCGAATTTGCGAGATCAATGACGACCTGCGCTCCGGCGAGAGCTACCGTCAGGCCCTCGCCCGTGACGGTGTTGACGCCGCTGTTCGGTGAAGCAGCGAGCACTTCATGCCCCTTCTTGCGCAGCCTCTCGACGGTCTTCGAACCGATGAGTCCTGTGCCGCCTATGATGACGATTTTCATATCTAATCTCCTGTCTTGCGTGCTGAATTGCGTTGCGGAACGGAATGCCGGCCGTTGCGGGCAGCCGGCTCTTCACCGAACTGAGGCGGCTTCCTCGATGAGCGCGGCGACCTCGTCGGGATGCGAAACCATCACTGCGTGGGAAGCACCCCCAACGACCACGGTCTTCACGGCATGCGCGCGTTCAGCCATGAACTTCATGACCGCAGGCGGGATATTTCGATCGGCTGAGCCATAGATCGCGTACGAGGGGATCGTCTTCCATGAAGCGGCGCCGGATGGCTCCGACAGAGCGGCTTTGGCGACGGGACGCTGGGTCGCCGCCATCAGGCTGGCCTCGGCCGGCGGTATGTCGGCCGCGAACTGCTCGTGGAACTTTTCCGACCGGATATAGAGGTCCTGGCCTCCGTCAGGCTGCGCCACTGGCAGAAGCGCGTCGCCCAGCGTGCTGCCGGGGAATCTTGCCGAAAGCGTGAGGCTGGACTCGCCGGTCTCCGGCGCAAACCCGGCCACATAGACCAGCGCCTTCACATTGCTCTTTCCGTTGGCTGCCTCGGTGATGACAGGCCCGCCATAGGAATGGCCGACCAGTACGACCGGTCCCGAGATCGAGCGGATGACGGCCGAAACCGCCGCTGCATCGCCCGCGACGCTGCGAAGGGGATTGGCCGCAGCGATGGCTTTGTAGCCGTCCTTGTTGAGGTCGGCGATCACGGCGTTCCAGCTCGACGACTCGGCGAAGGCGCCATGCACAAGCACGATTGTCGGCTTGACCCGCCCGCCCCCGGGTTGGCCCATGGCGTCACCCGAAGCGGCAAACGCCGCGGCGAGCATCAGAATTCTCGTAATCTTTTGCACTTTCCTTCTCCTTTGCGACCGGGACGTGACCAGTTGCAGGGAAGAATGCTCCGAGCCTGCGTGCCGAACTATTCTACGGGGGGATCGGTCTTCCGATGCGAAGGTCTAGGGCGTATGCATTCGGAGACTGGAAGTCCTGGCCGACGAGAGGCAAAGGGCAGCGCACGAGGCATCGATCGGTCAGACGATCAGGTAAGTGGGCGGGGGCCGAAGCGGACGGCTGAAGAGCGAAACGCCACATGAGAGGCATAGGCCAATACCGCTGGTTGTCGGCCAGAATCGGACAAGCAGACGACCGACCTCCATAAAGTCCTGGCCACCGATCGAACCGGCTTAGCCCAACGAGATCTGCAGCACGGCATATACCGCGGTATGGTCGACCCTCTTCCTCGATCCAATCGATGGCAAAGGCCCGTCGAAATAGCGTCCCTGGAGACAGTGGCCGTTGCCGAACAGACGAGGCTGAGATGGTAAGCGCAGAGACAAAAGCCGACCCAGCGGGCGGGCATGCCCGTGACTCATCCGCCGAAGCCTCTCGGTACGACTTGCACACGAAGCCGCCGACAGCCGGCGCCGTTCACGATCTGGGCAATCTTATCCAGATCGCGTTATCCGCACTAAACCGCATCGCACGGGACCCTAACGTCTCGGTGGCTCCCGCGCTCGATCCCGTGATCGGCAGTGCCAGGACGGCCTTGCAGCGGGCCGGCGCGCTTATCCGGGAGACGATAAGCAGGGCTCAAGAGTGCCATCCCGAGGTTGAGGAAACCAACGTTAGCGCTTGCCTGACCGAGGTCGAGGCCCTCATCCGGCATGCTTGCGAGCCGCACATCCGGCTTGAGGTCCGTGTCGGATCCGGCCTGCCTCGCGCGAAATGCGATCGCTTGGGCCTGCAGAATGCGGTCCTGAATCTCGTATTCAACGCGCGTGACGCAATGCCCGACGGCGGTTTGATCTCGATCGACGCCGCCGCCGTTCAAGGCCATGCCGCTCTTATCGAGCTTCGCATCGTCGATAGAGGTATCGGAATGACGCAGCAGACCATTGCCCGTGCCTTCGAGCCATTTTTCACCACGAAGGGCAAGGGCTTGGGGGCGTCGGCTTGCCGATGGTGAAGCATTTCGCCGCGGAGCACGGCGGAAGCGTCGAGATCGAGAGCATCCTGGGGGCTGGCACGACCGTGATCCTGCGAGTGCCGGCAGCACCGTTGCAACTCGACGCCGGACAAACCGATCGACCTGCCTTGTGAAGGCTGAGCGCTTGCAAATGGACGCGAAGGCCACGGAAATACGCAACAACATCCTGCATATGAAACGAGAACAACCTGCCCGTCCTCAGCCTGGTGGCAGGCGGCCACGAGGGCACCATGAGGCAGATCCTCTCGATGTCGCTATGATTTGATCTTCGCCGAATCGCGCGCGCCAGCATAAAGTTCCGTAGCCACGTCCGTGGGGAAAGCAATTCTTCTTATCCCGAACTAGGTGTGTCGCTCCGTGGGATGGTCATCGCCTCCTCCCTTCTTGCGAGGCCCGCGTCCCGGTGTTCCAAAAGGCGTCCGAGCGGAATGTCGCGAAGGACCGTCTGAATGGCCTTGATCAGCGCGGATCTCGAGCGCGCGTGCTGCTGCTCCGGAGCGCCGCTTTCGCCTGAAGCAGACATGCCGGTCGCCAGTACCGCCGCGAGGTCTTCGGCCATTTCGGGCCGGGCGACCAGCAAAGGAGCGAAGCTTGTCTGGTCTATTTCGTACACCACGACATGGGTCAACGCTCGCAATGTCGACGTCTCGCCAATGCCGGCCAGCAGACCTGTCTCGCCGAAGAAGTCGCCGGGCGCGAGACGACTGATATCCTGCATGCGAGTATCGTCCTCGCCCAGTTGCCGGGCGATGATGCCTGCTCGAACGATCATGAGCGACGGCAGCATCTCTCCCTCTCGTGCAATGATGTCGCCCTTTCGGTAGGTGCGAACCGAGGTCGTCGCGGCAAGGGCCTCCTGCTCGTCGTCCGTCAGCGTCGAAAAAATCGGTATGGCCCTTATAAGGTCAATCGGGGTGACGCTCGGCGGCCTCGCCGTCTCTTCAGTCGCCAGTTTGCTGACGGCGATCGACGACGGAGGTGCTGCAAGCAGCAGGCCGGTGGACTTGGCGTGGCGGTAGACGAGATCGAAGACTTCATTTCTCGCTGCTATTCGTCGGCCTACATTCTCGACATGAACAAGCAGATCGATCTCGATCGCCACGGTGTTCAAATCCCGAACAACCACCAAGGGCGCCGGTTCCTTCAAAATGGAGTTGCAGCTCAGCAAGGCTGTACGCATCACGTCCACCACGATGGCCGGCATTTTGGTGGGCGCGATTCTTATGGTGAAAGCGATTCCGTGGCTCTCGTCTGGTTTGCTCACATTGGTCAACCTAAGCTTGGCCAGAAAGCTGTTCGGAGGCGCAACGACGTTATGGGCCCAGGTGAGCACCTGGGTCGATCTCCAGCTGGTTTCCACGACGCGGCCTTCGGTGCCGTCACTCAAGACGATCCAGTCCCCAAGCACATAGGGGCGGCCGAGGTTTAGTGCGACGCCTGAAAACACGTCGCTTAGCGTATTCTGCAGGGCCAGTCCCAGCATGATGGCAAAGACACCCGAGGTGGCGATGAGGGTTCCGACCGGCACGCCGAAGACGAAAGCGAGGACCGACAGCAGCATTCCAGCATAGACGACGCCGACGACGAGATCCTGCAAGAGCCGTGCCTCGCGTGGCTTCCCCTCGAAGACCAGAAAGATGCGGACGAAACCGATCAGCGCCCATGCGAGATGAACCCACCACAGCGCTTTCGCCACCCCGAAGAGTATCGCTCGGGTGGTTGTCTCACCGCTCCGAGTTAGCTCGTACGGGACGACGGCCCCGTCCAGAAGTAGAACCGACATTGTAAGGAAGAACGCAATCTGAACGATCAGCCTTGCGTTGGAGAGACTCTGCGGAATGACGTACCAGACAACAATTCCGGCGACGCCCACCAGAGCCATGTAGAGAGGAGGAGCGATCCACCAGTTCATGACCAAAGCCTCAACCAATGCTTCCAATCCTGAACGCAACGAGGCCGCCTTGGGCCGCGTGCTCGATCACATGACAGGTGCAGTACTAGGACCCCGTGCGATCCGAGCTTTCTCGAGCAGAATCGGTGATCGCATCATTCTTCTCAACGATCCCCCGGCTATCGAGTGCGGCAAGCGCCGCTGCGTCTCGATCAAGCCTAGCATCGGCATGAAGGCCGCTCGGTCTAGAGAATGACCGAGCGGCCCATAGTCATTTTTGGGCTAGCGCCCCCAAATACCCTGTCCGTATCTGTCGTTAGGCGTGACGGGCTTTCTTATCGTTTGACCGGCGTCATGTTTGGCATGTCCGTCGACCATCTCGATCGAGGAGGTATGCAACTTGTCGGCAGGAGTCGCCTTTTCTGACCCGTAGTGGTCGCTGCCGGCAAGAGCGGTTCCGACAGAAACGACAAGAGAGGCGGCAGCAAGTGCGATGAGCTTCATTCTTCTTCTCCAACGTTGGACACTGCGCCAGAATGATACGGAACAGGCCACAATCAGACGATCAGACGACCGAATGGTTGGACACATACAGAAGCATTGGATAGCACTGGCCGAAGACCAGGGAACGATCTCGCGGTTGATTGACCGCTTGCGTGTTCAACTGGCAGACCCTGGCAGCGCGACCGTGCAGATCAATGTAGGTCACGTTTTTTGAGTCGTGTACGGCGGGCAAGAGGGAGGCTCCCGACGGTTGTGCGCTATAGGATCAACATCATTAGACAGCCGATACTCTGGAACGAACGCCGGCCATCCGCGGCTACTAATCTTGACTGAATGCAAAAGTGCCGATTTCGGCGAAACGCAACAACGGTCGTCGCTCAAGTTCAGCGCTCGCGATGACTGGCTCGATTCGATGTCCTTGAAATGCGTAAAAAACGCTTCGAGGTTCTTCAAACTCGAGGGGGTTCGAGTCCATATTGTGGGCAACTCTCAAAAAACATAGCGAAATCAATGGGTTACGTGGAAACTTTGGTGGGCCCGGAGGGACTCGAACCCCCAACCAAGCGGTTATGAGCCGCCGGCTCTAACCATTGAGCTACAGGCCCCACGCGGGCTGGATTAATGTTTTTTGCATCGCGGCACAAGGCTTTACCGGCGGGCTTTCGCAGATCGCCCAAATCAACCCATAATCGCGCTCTACGCGACCCCTGCGACCTGATCGCAGACCAAGGAGATTTTTATGACCAGACATCTTTTGCCCCTCGCGCTCGCCGCTGCAATCGCTTTTCCGGCGATGGCTGGAGCCACCGATCTGCCGACGCCGCCCCGCATCATCGTGTCCGGCGAAGGCGAAGCAACCGTGGCGCCCGATCTGGCGATCCTGACGCTCAGCGTCATGCGCGAAGCCAAGACGGCGCGCGCCGCACTCGACGCCAACAATGACGCTATGGCCGCCGTGATCGCCGCGATGAAGGCCGCCGGCATCAAGGATCGCGACCTGCAGACAGCGGGCATCCAGATTAACCCCCGCTACAACTACACCAACAAGCCGGACGGCGGCCAGGACGCCGAACTCATCGCCTACCAGGTGACCAACACGCTCTCGGTGCGGGTGCGAGACGTCGACAAGACAGGCGAGATCCTCGACAAGGCGGTGTCGCTCGGCGTCAACCAGGGCGGCGGCCTTGCCTTCACCAACGACAATCCGGAGGCCACCGTCACCGAGGCGCGCAAGAAGGCGGTCGCCGACGCCGAGGCCAAGGCCAAGACGCTGGCCCAGGCGGCGGGTGTCAGTCTCGGCCGGGTGCTTGAGATCACGGATCAGAACATCAGGCCGGCGCCGATGCCGATCAACGCCAAGGCGTTCGACGCGGCGGCCGGCGCGGCTCCGGTGCAGGCCGGCGAGAATTCCTACAATGTCCAGGTCACCGTTACCTTCGAACTGAAGTAACCGGCTGAGTCGATGGCCGGTCCTGCCGGCCATCGGTCACCCCTTGGCACGCATGAAAAACCCCGCGGGATCGCTCCCGCGGGGTTTTTCGAGCCGCACCCGTCCGATAGACAGGGACCCTGCTACTCCAGGCTGATCTTCGCAGACCATCATGCCCCCAGACCGACCATCGCAGATGGCGTGTCCAGACCGACCATCGCAGATGGCGTGTCCAGACCGACCATCGCAGATGGCGTGTCCAGACCGACCATCGCAGATGGCGTGTCCAGAC
>NZ_VFVQ01000040.1:0-20680 GCF_006442195.1 Mesorhizobium sp. B2-3-13 | reverse complement strand
CACCGCAACCGGCTCCGACGCTGCGCTAATCGAAGGCTCCGCGCCTCCGCCGGTTGCTCAACCCGCGCCACAAGGCGTAACAAAAACGGTCGAGGCTCTAATCGCAGCTGGATGACAGTTCAGTGGCAGGCCAGCTTCTGCGAGCACTTCGCCGCTTTCGAGCGCCGGACCAGCGCGACATTCCGCAACCGGCATGCGGCGGGCGCGGTGATGCAGACGGACTTTGCCGGACAGACGGTGCCGGTGATCGCTGGCAGGCCGTTTAAGTCGAGCCAGCCCCCCATTTTCGGAGCGGGTCCACGGGCCGTTGGAAAAGCGTGTCGTGGTAGCTCGCGAGGTCGTTGGCGCTACCAAAGAGCTTGTCCGACTTGGCTAAGAGGCGAAGATGTTTTTTGCAATGAGGGCAAACCGGATGGCCCAGAAGGACGCCGAAGGAGCGCCAGCCGCATGGAAGCCGCGCGATGGCGGGCAGCGCTGCGATATGTGAGGTCTCCGCGCCACCCGCCATCGGTCACGCCCCATCGTAGCGATCCTGTGCGTCGGTGAGTTTCACGCGGCCGCGCTCATCCTCGAACGCCTTCTTTCCCTTTCCGGCCTAAAGCGCACGGGCCTTCCTGCGCCACCTTGCTCCCGTCCGGGGGAAGGCTGGGTGGTTTACGCCAAGGCGCCGTTCGCGGGACCGGAAGCGGTGCTCGCCTATCTGTCGCGCTACACGCACCGGGTCGCCATCTCGAACCGGCGCCTGCCGGACTTCGAGACCCCCTGCTCGCAATTAATCTGCCCACGTTGCCAGGGCGTTGGCACCAAACCAGCTGATGCTTGCGCTCGCTTCATCGGACCGGGCATACCCAAGGCGGCTGACAATCGGTCCGCAGATGAATGGGAAGGCGCGGACCCGCCCTTCATAAGTGAATTCTTATTGGCTAAAATCCCTCATTGGCTTGTGGATCATCAGGCGTTTGGGAAGGTGCTCGGGATGTACCTCCAGGAGCTCCAGGAGCGTGATCTTGATCGTTGGCTTGCATCGGTTGCAGTCGAATTTCAGCTTCAAAGGATCAACGCCGCCGCCATAGACCATCATGAGATCGGCCGATCTGCAGTAGCGGACGTTGCCGCAACTGCATTCCACCTTCACAAGCATATTGTGCCGGGTCGCCTTCCCCAGCGTGTCGATCGGATCGTGCGCCCATGAGAACAGAAAAGGAACAAATTCCTCTTTCGTCAAGAGCGCATTCAACCTACTGGCAACGCACGTGCGGCCGGAACAATCCTCGCTTCTCGAGGTTCGTTTATTTTAGCGAACTCAGGAGGCACCTATGTCGTCAGAATCGCGCGAATGGATGATCCAGTGGCTGAGGGACGCCCACGCCATGGAGGAACAGGCCGAGACGATGCTCTCAGGACAATTGAGCCGTATCGAGAATTACCCGGAGCTCAGTGAGCGCATCCGCCTACATCTCGAAGAAACCAGGCAACAGGCTGCCCGGCTAAAGACCTGTCTCGACGGGATCAGCGAAGGATCGTCCACCATGAAGGTCGCAAGCGGTAAGCTCACGGCGCTCGCACAATCCATAAGTGGGGTATTTGCCGGCGATGAGGTGATGAAGGGCTCTCTGGCCAGCTACACCTTCGAGCACATGGAAATCGCATCCTATACAATCCTTATCGCGGCCGCCAACGCCGAGGGCGAAACTCAAATCGTGCAGGCGTGCGAGCAGAATCTGCGCGAAGAAGAAGCAATGGCGGAGTGGCTGAAGAGCCATCTTGGCCAGACGACGCAGACCTTCCTGTCGCGTGCCGCCGCTGACAGTGACGCCGCAAAACGGTGATTTACTAGGCCAGTCAAGGCGGGCTGTTGTGTGGTGCTCTGTCTCGCTGGCTACGGCGAGTTCCCAACCTCAGGCCGATCAGACTTCGAACAAGTCGCTCGGCCCCTGCCCGATCTCGTCAATGATGTCGGGCGTATTGTTCCGTGGCGAACCGACCTTGCTGTCGATCGGCCACATCTTCATCAGATCGGACGGAAAGGGCTTCATCAGGTCGCGAGGGTCCTGCTCCGGCCCAAGCCAGCGCATGTAGTCGGTCGGCGCCAGGATCACCGGCATGCGGTCGTGGATCGTCGCCATAAGCGAATTCGGCTCGCAGGTGGCGATGGCAAAGGTCCGCACGAGTTCGCCGGTCACCTTGTCGGCATACTCTTCCCAGATGCCTGCCATGGCGAAGGGCTCATCAGATTTCATCGCGATGGCGTAGGGCTGCTTTTTCTTCCCCGACGCGTCGAGCTTCTGCCATTCGAAATAGCCATCGACGGGCACCAGGCAGCGGCGCGAATTGTAAGCCTTGCGGAACAAGCCGTTACTGGCGATGGTCTCGCAGCGGGCGTTGACAGGTGGCGGGCGGCCGCCACCATCTCGAGCCCAACCTGGGACCAGGCCCCAGCGCGCCGAAACAAATCCCGCCATGCTGGTCGATAGCTCTTCACGGATGATGACGGGATAGGTTAGGCTTGGCGCGCCGTTCCAAAGAGGAAAGCTGTTGCCAAGCCGTTCGACCTCGCCAGGATGGGCGAATTCGAACCGACGAACCATGTCGGGTATTGTGGTCTTTACAAAAACTCGTCCGCACATCTACCAGAGATAGGAACCCGAAAAGCAAGAGTCTACTTCGGGAAGGCTATTCGATCGCGCCACCCTCCTGATTGCTGACAGCCTCCGCCAAGACGGCAAAGACGCTGTCGACCTCCTCATCTATCTCACGCGGCCGGATACCGGCCTTGATCGCGTCGGCGCCTGATCGGCAAGATCAGTGATCAGGCCCGGATCGACGGAAGCATGTTCGGGTATATTTTCGCTCATCCAGCGATAGAGGAAATCCACGCCGCGTGTGCTCATTCGGCGATAAGTTCGATCGGTGTCTTAAGTTCCCGGCTGGGCAAGCGTTGGCTATTGCTTATCCCGGAAATCGAGCAGCTTGGCGTGACGTAGCTTCTCTTCGCCTTTCAAGAACCGCACGCGGCCGACCAGACCAGGCTTTAGCCATTCTGCCTTTGCCTTGGCCAAGCCTATCGGAACAGGTCCGCCGACCTTACCTTGCATGCGGTCCCATAGCGCTTGTCGTTTGTCAGCCTTGAACGTCACAAAGGCGCCGCCGGCATAGCGGCCTTTGTCCGCCATCAGGACCATCGCGGGTTTCCCGGCCTCGCGCTGCACCCCAATGATGTCCATTTCCTTTTCGGCATAGCACTTGATCTTGCGCCAGTTCATCGTCGGCCCGCTGCGATAAGTGCTGTCCTTTCGCTTTGAAACCATACCCTCCAGGCCGGCTTGGTCGACAAGGTGATAGACGGCATCGCCGGTTCCGGCATTGCTTCGCTGAATTGGATGCGGCCGCCAGTGGGGATCAATCCCTGTAGAATATCGCGCCGCTCTTCGACCGGCATCTCGCGCAAATCGTGGCCGTTGAGGTGCAGGAGGTCGAACGCCACCAGATACAGATCGCGAGACGGGTTGCGGCTGGTAACGGCTGATTGCAGTGCGTGGAAGTCCGACAGGCCGGCTTCGTTGATGCTGATCGCCTCGCCGTCGATGATGAAGTCTTTCGCTTCGATCGCCTCTGCTTCGCCGGCGAGTTGGATGTAGCGCCCGGTCCAGTCATAGCCGTTTTTGGTGATCAACCGAATCCCGTCGTCATCCTTGATGATCTGGGTCCTGTACCCATCGAACTTGATCTCGTGGATCCACTCATCGCCTTGGGGCGGGGTGTCGACCAGTTCGGGCTCCATCGGCTTAATGAACTTCAGACGCATCAACTCACTCACAAAGCTGTCCATTCAATAAGCTTTAGCTAAAATAGTTCCGGAACATTTAGCATGGCCGGATGTTGCACCCCGCATGACAAAGCTATCTGACCTCGGCCCTCCGGTTCCCGGCAAACTGCACGGAGGGCAGCGTATCGACGAGCATCTTCACTTCTACAACTGCCCGTATTGCGGTCAGCGGGTCGACCAACGCGATTTGCGCCAAGTCTTCTGGCATGAGCAGCCTAATCATGAGCCGCTGGAGCCGGAGCCCGAGGCGAAGGTGATCGAATTTCCTAAACGGAAGAAGAAAAGCCCGCCGGCGTGAGCGGACCAGTCAGTCGGCCAACCCGGCACCGTGGTGGACGATAGCATCAAGGATCGCCTCATAGACGCTGCCGGTATCTTCCTCGATCTCAGTGCTGCTGATGCCGACCTTTTTGGTATCGGCGAAAAGCTTTTGTGTCAGTTCGGCGACTGAGATGACGTCCGCACCGACTGTCCCCGGAACGTTGGACCGGACCCACCGGTCGAGGAAGGCAGTGCCTCGGGTGCTCATCCGAACCAGCCGAACGTAAGGCTGACCATCGCCACCGCGACCATGACCGAGACTGGTACCGCCGCGAGAGGGCCGCTTCTAAAACTCGAGTTTCTTTATCCCTGAAGATTAGGCGCGCCTCATGCAAGCTACGTTGAAGCTAACAAGTCCGAAGCCCCTGACTCGGTTCCCCTATGTGCCGCCGAAGCGCAAGCAGCCGCTCGTCGACCAGCCGACGTAGGCCACTTGGGAGCGTATCAGTTCAGCCAAGAACCATTCCAGCGAGGCATTGCGTCGGCCTTCATCCCTCTCTGAGCATGCGCGTGATCTCGGAAACCTTAACTGCCCTGCAATAGCTACGTGCTAGCGGTTCTTAATGGCCCCCTATCTGAAAGCACATTTATCGCCAGTGGCTCTGATAAGCTACGCAATCGCGATCGCCTCGCTATTACTGCGTCTTGTATACTCCAAAAGTGTTTTGGTAGGGCTGTTCATCCTGAGCATATTGCTCGCGACATGGGGCACATGGATTTGCTTCCAAGGCTGGCATCGGGCGACCTCAGTCGGCCAAAAACGCGGCGTCGTAATAGTGCTCTTCGTGTTTCTGGGCCTTAGCGCATGGGGCGGATACATGTCGCTAAGGGACATTCTCAGATGAGACCGGCGGGCCTGTCCTTGCGGCAGCTTTCCTGTCATCGCCATTTTGCAGCGGCCACGAGAATGCTGTCCGGGATCGGTTCGGGAGGCTCGCGCTTTTCCATAGGCGCCCGCGATCGCAAGGCCCCTTGCAGCCTCTGACACGGCAGCCGTTCGAGACACCGCCCAACCAAGACGGGTGGTCAGGGCCTGACGGCGCTCCGGGCAGACGACTGTTCCGCACGGCAGCCTTCGCCGATGCGCTCGCGGGAACCTGCGTTACCGTGGAAAGTTCCTGCTGATGGCAAATCACCCCATTACCGGCGCGCTTACCTCGATCGGCACGTGGACCTCTCGTCCGGCAGCATTCCTGGTTCTGATGGCCTATGCGATCTTCTGGATCGTTTTCGACCGGCAAAGCTTGAACTGGCATGGCGCGGCCACGCTCCTCACCTGGGCCATGACGCTCTTCATTCAGCGGGCTGAACATCGAGATACCCAGGCGATTCATGCCAAGTTGGACGAAATGCTGAGATCAAACAGTTCGGCTTCGACCATCACCCGCATTGACGATGAAGAGCCCGAGGACATCGAAAAACATCGCGATCGCAAGCAGCAGGGCGACTGACTGCCGGTTTCGTGGCGTTGCTCAGGGGCGCGAAGCCAACGCGGTTGGATCGAAAGTTCAGCCCGCTGCTCAGGGGATTGAGCTATGCGGCCGTTTCGCCGGCCTAATCACGCTGGCGGCCATAAACCTGACGCCTGAACCGCGGGTTTTGCGGACGATTGTCCCGCATCATTCGACCCATCGGACCCCCAGTTCGCCAGGTCGATGAGCAGCTACTCCCTGGGACAGATGTCAAACGCGAACGCGGTGCAGACCCTTGTGAACGGCGACGAGATTTTTCCTTCGATGCTCCAGGCGATCGGCGCGGCCCGGTCCACCATCGATTTTGGGACCTATATCTATTGGTCAGGGGCCGTTGGATATGAATTCGCACACGCGATCATGATTGCTATTGCGATGACGCATCTCACTTACTTTCCCCCTTGGTATCGAGGAACAAGCACCGCAATTTTGCGCCCCACCCCGCCGAGTTCTAGCAACTTGTGTTTTGGCACGAAGCGGACGTTACTCGCATCCGCGATCAAGCCGAGACGCAAATGAGAAAAAGGGGTAATAGCCTACACAGCGGGCCTGGCCTCGCCGCAACGGCTAGCGAGATCGGCCCTTCTGATAGGAGGAGACATGTGCGGCAAATGGGGGGTGACCGCCATTGTCGGGGCGCCCATTGTGCTTGCGTCTGCGTGGGCTTTTCTTGCTGCGCCGGCCACTCACATAGGCGTGTGTGATATCGCCACAGTTAGAGACCAATTTCAAAAAACTGTCGAATTTCTCGACAGCATCATTCAGCTCGGGATAACGCTCGCAACAGGTCTGACAGGTCTAGGCGCAGCACTTCTGCTAGGCCTCCGAGGCGACTTGCGCCCTACGCCGTGGATCGTCGCGGTTCTCGCAGGATCGATGATCTGCCTCGCTCAGACGATATTTTACGGGATCTGGTGGAAAGCCGGGATCGCTAACCTGTGGTTCAATTCATGCTGGGAGAGGATCGATGCCGATTTCCTTCAGTATCGGTATTCGGCCAGTTTCTATTTTTTTATGGCGGGCATTGGGTTGATTGCCCTTTTGGTTGCCTCGGTAGCGTACCAGCGCGTTAGGGAGGCGCAGTGATGGCCGGAGCCCTCAAATCGATAATGCTCGCTGTGGCGTTCATCGTCCCATTCGCTGTGCACGCTCAGGAGCTAAACTACGACAGTTTGATCACCACTTGGGCGACTGAAAGAGGTGAGATCGTCACCCCGTCCGCTCAAACGGCGGCGTTGAGAGTTGCTGCCGAAGGATTTAGCGTCAAAGCCGCCGCTGCCGGTTTGAACCCGGAAGCCGTCGACAGAATTGCCAAAGCTATGACGGACGCAGGGTTCGTTGTCGCCAAGCCGCACGGTGTTACAGCAAAGTGGTCGACCGGAGAATATACATTTGCATGGGAGGACACATCCCAATTTGCAGCGATTTCGAAAGCCCTTGATGCTCAGATGATCTATGCTGCGCTTGAGCAGTTACCTCTCGTCACCGTGATTGTCGAGCCCGTGCCCCCGGTCGATTATTTGGTCGACATTAACGGGGAACAGGTGCACAGCGTCAAAAAAGGTGTCTACCGGGTCGATCCTGGCGATGTAGTGGTGCGCGTCGCAAGACCAACGCGCCCAGCATGTCTTTGGAAGGGTAGCCTTAAACTCGGCGATCAGCAGACGGTTACATGCAAACTCTGACGAGCGTACGCTGTAACGCGGGTTATTGTCATCGCCGCTCCCCTTATTGTGTGGGGACATGATCGCGGTTAAGCCCCTGCGCGATCAGCGTCAGGGCCTTATCGCGGACGCGATAGGCCGTGCCCCTCGGTCACCCCAGGCGCTTGCAGGCGCGGCCGAACGGCTTCCGTATCCCTCGTCGGGAAACTCGGCAGTGGCGAGTTCAAGGCGTCATATGACGCGGCGCAGGCCGGCAACAAGTCTGCGGCCACGACGCCGCAGCGATTGAAGCTCGCCGAGCCCCATTACCAACACCGCAAATTACTCGCATACATCGTGCATGCGCTGCGGGCTTTATCCACAGATCTCAAGAGCGCGCGCAGCGTCGCATCATCCTCGCCGAGGCGCACTACGATCCTTTCGTGATCGGCCGCCTCGGTGGTCAAGCGGCCAGAATAGTGGTCCTGCAAAAGGAACTGAAACTGAGTGGCCGGGGCTAAAGGCCGGCCTTTTCACATCTGCTTGATTTTCGTGCTGGTCATCGGAAGCTCAAATATTGCGCCGCCCTGCACGATCTCCGCTTGCGTCTCGATCGTTTGCCAAAGCGCGAGAAGACGCTCCATCTGCTTGATTATCGGTGACTTGTTTAGCCCTTTCGAAAGAAAGAAGCCCACCAAGTTAGAGCTTCGAAAAGCGTTGTATTCAGTTTTGTTTCTGGTGATGCGTCGGTCGCCCGAGATCACGATCCACCTTCCCTCGGCGCTGAGTTCGCCGATCCACTGTACATCCGTCACCTTCGGTCCGAACCGGTCGCGGGTATGGATGATTTGGTGCTTGCCCGCAAATAGCGCATTCAATGAGCGGGCTAGCGCAGGAGGGAGGTTTTCATCGATAACAACCTTCAAGCGGCTCTCGCCAGACTCTCTTCGAAATTGACCGCGTCGCGAACAACGGCGACGGGCACTTCAAAAATCCGCGCCGCGTCTTCAAGCGATCCTTCGGCCTCGGCAGCTTCGGCCAACACGATGGTTGGGACGCCGAACTGCGACGCTATGGGTTGGCCGAATGCGCGGCCAGGATCGATCACGATGGAGTTTTTCCCATTGAATGGACGCCATCGGGCAACCGCGTCATGCTCGACGTCGAGGTCTTTGAAGGTTCGTTCGATCACCTGCTTGAAGACATACTGCCGTTTCTTCAGGTCCAGCAGCTTCGGCTCGCTGGCTCGCTCGATGCTTTCGAGGAAGATCGTGCGGCCATCGGTCTGGAAGCTTCGGGTCGAGAACGGGCGATCGTCGCGGACGCACTCTCGCGCATATTCTAGGCAGTTGCGGATGGCGAGCAGACCGACACCAGCATCCACGAATGCTTTGACAAAACGCAGCTCGATCAAATCGCGAAAGCCGATTTCCAGATGCTCCTGGACGCCCGCGTGCTGCGATGCCCAAAGTGGCAGCATACGACGTTCCTCGCCTCGACGCCGATAGGAATAGCCGCGCATCCATCGGTTCAAATTCAGAGCCGATGTCTTCAATAGTCGCGCCGCCTCCGGAGCGGTATAGGACCCTACACCAATCCCCCCAAGTGCCGCGTCGTCTGTGTGCGTCGAAGCCATGCGCGCACCCTACCCATATCCTGCGCTCTATCAAGATGACATCTCTTCCTTACAGTCGGTCGGCCGATCAGGAGTTGCTCTTTGCGGGTCTCTCCATAACTGGACCAGCCGTGATGGCGGCCGTCAAGACCACTTCTTCGTCACCGCGGCTGGCCTGACGCAGCGCCGCGTCAGGAAGCGGCCACTGCAACGAAAAGCGATTGTCCTTGCCTTTCGATGCGGAACAGGATGGGCTTTCTCTGCTGGCGGGATTTCGTCCACTCTTGCTGAATATCCGAAGGCTGCGTCACGTTGCGGTTGTTGGCCGAGACGATGACGTCGCCAGGCCGAAGGCCGTTCTCGGCGGCGAGGCTATTTGGCGCCACTTCCTGGATGATGACTCCGGTGGTACCCGGCTGCAGACCGAGTTGTTGACGCGCTTCGTCAGGAATGGGGCTGAGCGACAGTCCGAGGCGTTGGTCCGCCGCTTCCGGACTCGGAACGGCACCGGTCTGCACCTCCTCGTCCTTGCGTTGACCTACGGTCAGCTCCACCTCCTGCTGGGAGCCGCCGCGGTTCCTTGTCAACGTCGCTTTCGACCCCGGCTTTTCGTTCGCTGCCGCCAATGTCAAGTCATGGACGCCCTGGATGTCTTTGCCGTTGAACTGGGTGATCACGTCCCCCGATTGCAAGCCGGCCTTCTCCGCCGGACTGCCGGGCTCGACCGAGGCGACCAGCGCTCCCTTGGTGCTTGATATGCCAAGTGCCTGGGCAAGCGACGGCGTCACCTCCTGGAGACGCACGCCGATGAACCCGCGCTCGATCCGGCCGGTGCGGATCAGCTGATCAGCAACGCTTCGTGCAGTTCGGGAGGGCACGGCGAACCCGATGCCTATGCTGCCGCCAGACGGAGAGACGATGGCCGTGTTGACCCCGATCACTTCGCCGCGCACGTTAAACAGAGGACCGCCGGAATTGCCTCTATTGATCGAGGCGTCTGTCTGGAGGAAATCGTCGTAAGGGCCGGCATGGATCTCGCGCGAGCGGGCGGAAAGAACGCCGACGGTAACGGTTCCCCCGAGCCCGAACGGACTGCCAATCGCGATCGTCCAGGCCCCCGGCTGCATTGCGTCCGAGTCACCCCAGGCGGTGGCCGTCATGTTGGGGCGTGGATCGACCTTCAGCACCGCAATGTCGGTTGCTGGATCGCGGCCCACAAGTCGCGCGGGCGAAGTCTCCTTATCGGAGAATACGACGTGGATTTCGGTGGAGTCCGCCACGACATGATTGTTGGTGACGATGTAGCCCTCGGGACTGACCACAAAGCCGGAGCCAAGAGCTTCTCGCACCTGCGGCTGGGCAGGCCCGCGGCTGTCGAAGGGGTTGAGAAAGTCGTCGAGCATCGTTTGGTCCTGGATGATCTGCCTCGTCGTGATCGCGACCACGGCCGGCAGTTTCTGACGCACGATTGCGCTGAAGTCGTTCGGAATTTCCTGTGCTGAAACTGGAGCAAAGCCGCCAGCCGTGAGCATCAAAATTCCTGCGACGAAGCCAATGCACAGTCGCTTCCTAGAAATGTAAGACATGATTGGTTCTCCTGCCCGACCGCCCTGGCGCTGCTGCGCGAACCCAAGAACTGACATTCACGCCGATTGTTTCACCGGTTTGAAAAAATGTTTATGGTGGGCTGAACTGCGGGGATGTCGCCTTGCGGGGCCATCGAAATTTGCTCGAAACTCTCCAAAATTTCAGCTGGTGGAAATCGCGAGAGCCACCAAACATGACGTCAACAGAGGAGACTGTTCAAAGCGGAGAACCATCGATGGAAGGAGCCATTTCGACGAGTTTTCCCCCGATCGGGCCCGTGGGCTCTGATGCTTTTCTTGACCGGTTGCTCCATCCGGCACGGCATTTCGAGCGACCCCATGACGTGCTGACCGACGTGACGCTGCCGTCCAGGAGAAGCGTGCAATCCTTTCGTCGGGCATCGGATGCATGTGCAGTGGAATCGGTGCCGGCGCTGCGCATGCCGCCGGGAGCAACCGAACCGGTCAGCTTCGATGCCATCGTGGACGCGTTGCGCCAATTGGCAATTGGAAGCTTCCCGGCACCGGTCGCGGTCGTGAGATCGACAGCATTGCGGTCGCCGGTCTTCCAGCATCCGTCGATCGACTTTGAGTGGAGCGCAGCCACGCTCTTCATCCGAGGCTTCCGCCCGCCGGCGAGGATTCGCCGGCGGGGATAGACGTGTTCTTTAGCGACCAATCGTCTGACTGAAAATATTCCTATAGACCCCTTGAACGTGTAAACCACTGTTATAAATGGTAATCGCCGGCCGCCACATGGGGCCGGTACAAGTCCAGGAGGCGTCAAGGCTCTTGGCGTCTCCTTTGTATCCATGTTGCTCGATGGAGGATGTGGCTATGAGGACAAACCTCGATTTTACCCCTCTGTTCCGGTCCAGCATCGGCTTCGACCGGATTTTCAATATGCTGGAAAATGCGAGCCGTGTCACTGCGATAGAGAATTGGCCGCTCTATGACATCGCCAAGGCTGGTGAGGACGCCTATCGCGTCACCATGGCGGTTCCCGGCTTCTCGCAGGAACAGCTGACTATCACTCATCAACCTAACCTGCTGGTTGTGAGCGGGTCGCAATCTGGCGACGATGACGGCCAGTATCTCTATCGCGGCATTGCCGGACGCGCCTTCGAGCGTCGGTTCGAACTGGCCGACCATGTGAAAGTCGTCGGCGCCAGCCTGGACAATGGGCTGCTGAACATCGATCTCAAGCGCGAGCTTCCCGAAGAGATGAAGCCGCGCCGGATCGCCATCGCAGGCAGTTCGGCAAAGGCAGCGCCGCGGCAGATCGACGCCGAAAGGAACGCAGCTTGAAGTCAGAGTTAATCAGAAGCGGCAGGCACCGGCAATCGCCCGGTGCCGCGCGGTTGAACGTGGAGGTGAATGACCATGAACATGCGTGACCTTATTCCGTGGGGCCGCAACAGCAACAACCAGGCCCCGAGCATCTATGGCGGTGGCGACCCGTTCCTTTCGCTTCACCGCGAGGTAAACAGGCTCTTTGACGAGATGTTGAGGAGCTTCGAGACGCGCTTGCCTGCTGTTGGACAGCTTTCGCCTTTCGATAACGGCTGGCCGAAGGTGGAGATTTCGGAGTCAGACAACGAGCTTCGCGTCACCGCCGAAGTCCCCGGCATGGAAGAGAAGGACATCGAAGTCCTGCTCGACGAAGATGTGCTGACCCTGCGTGGCGAAAAGCGGTCGGAAACCGAGGAGAAGGATTACTCCGAGCGCTTCTACGGTCGCTTCGAGCGGCGCATACCCCTCGGCTACGAGGTCGAGGACGACAAGGTCAAGGCGTCCTTTGCCAATGGCGTCCTGACCCTGACGCTGCCGAAGAACCCGAACGCGCAGTCGAAGGTGAAGCGCATCCCGATCAGCCACTGACGCCTGGACCAAGTCGGAGGCGGCAGCCCGCTGCCTCCGGCGCGTCCTTCACCAAAAATGGGAGGGATGAGTGATGCAGAAGCAAGAAAGAAAAGTCACACCAGTCGTAGAAAATCTCGGACCGGCAAACGACAAACGCAGGCGAGCGCCGTCGCTCGGGCGATCCGAGTTCCCGCATGATGCCGTCGCGCGGATCTACAAGCCTGGCCGCTCAGTCATGACCTCAAGCCGTGCGCGGCCGAAAGGGTGGCGGCTGGTGTTCGAGCGGCGTACTGCGCCGGTCATTGAACCGCTGATGGGCTACACCGGAAGTGGTGACACGCTGAGCCAGGTGGAGCTCGATTTTCCAACGGCTCAGGCGGCCATCGAATATGCCGAACGGCAGGGGCTTGCCTACGCTGTTCAAGGAAGCCCGGCGGCCGAAAAGTCCAGTGTCGAATCGTCTGACGCGGACAACCCGCTGCAGGCCGGCGCAGACGTTGTCTGGAACCGCCTCCAGTTGGCTTTGCTGCAAAGCAGCCACGGCGCGGTTTCGCAGGCGCCGCATTATGGACCGGCGCTGACGGACCCGGAGGCGCTTTATGCATCGCCGATGGACGTGGTCGTCGATCCTCTTCTGACAGCCGACGAGAAACGCGCAATCCTGCGAAACTGGGCGTGGAACGAGTATCTGGTCGATCTCGCCACGGCCGAGGGGATGCCGGAAAACGCGCGTCCGACGCGGCTGGACGAAGTGGAATTGGCCCTGCTCGCGCTGGAGCCAGTTAAGGCAGCGAACCTGGCCGTTTCTATTCTTGAACAGAAGCAGAAGGCAATGTGAGGGTCGTCATGGATCGGCTGACTGTGCTCGATTGTGAAAATACGGTGCCGAACCGTTTCGCACTGGCCGTCGCCGTGGCGGGGCGCGCTCGTGCGCTCAGCCGGGGTGCTGAGCGCCTGACAACGAAGCGACGGCGCCCGTCGAGCTCGCCCTGCGCGAGATCGCCGGCAACCGCTTCCAGCCCGGAGAGCTCAAGTCCTTCGTTCTGGCGGGTTCGGTTCCGCGCGATGGCCGGGTACGGCCCGGCCGACGAAGAAAGCTTCGCGGTGGCAAAGGGTCAATCCCTGGCTGCCGCACCCGCCTTCGCTCAGAGGGCGGTGCACTGACCATGTCAGGAAAGGAGGATGAACAATGGAAAAATGGCTGAAAACTGAAAGTCGTCCGGTGACCGATACCGTCAATGTGATCGCCGGCATAGCGCTGGTACTGTCGCCTTGGTATTTCGGATTTGCGGCTGAAACCTATGCGGCCTGGAACGCCTGGATCGCCGGTGCGGTGATTGCCCTGACCGCCGTGGGTGCGCTGGTTGCGTTCCATGCCTATGAGGAATGGGCAAACCTGGTGGTTGGGCTGTGGACGCTGATCTCGCCCTGGGCCCTCGGTTTCTCGGCCCTGACAACGGCCATGTGGGTACATGTGGTCGTGGGAGTGATCGTAGCGGCCTTGGCTGCCGGAAGCCTCTGGTTCTTCGGCGACCGTCCGCCTTCAACGGCCTGACCAGCATCTCTGCCGGGCCCGGATCTTCGGGCCCGCTTTTTTCAACCGGCGGAGGAAAACGGCATGACAGCTGCGCTGGGCATACCGCACAGGAAAGGACAATGACAGACCCATTGTCGCCGGCCGGTCTGGGGCCTCCCACTTTTTTGCCCCGGACCTGGCCTACACCGATGCCGCGCGGGCTGGGCGACCTATATCCGCCTCTGTGGAGGCCGCCATGGACATGAGCAACAGAAAGACGCAGTTCAATGTCTGGTACTGGATTGCGGCGTTCGTGGGCGTGATGGTCGTCCAGTACATCTATGCCACGACGCAACACGTCGCCCAGATACCGTACAGCCAGTTCGAGACCCTGCTGAACGCCGGCAAGATCGCTGAGGTGCAGGTTTCGGACCGCTTCATCCAGGGCCGCTTCAAGGAGCCGCAAGACGGCAGGCCGCTGTTTATCACTACACGCGTCGAGCCGAACCTCGCCCGTGACCTGCAGGAACACGGTGTCACTGTGACTGGCCAGGTCGAAAGCACCTTCCTGACCGACCTGCTTTCCTGGGTTGTGCCGGTGCTCGTCTTCTTTGGCCTCTGGATGCTGCTTCTAAGACGCATGGACGGCGGCGTCGGCGGTTTGATGCAAATTGGCAGGAGCAAGGCCAGAATCTATGTCGAAGCCAATACCGGCGTGACCTTCGACGATGTGGCGGGGGTCGACGAGGCCAAGGCCGAGTTGCAGGAGATTGTGGATTTTCTCAAGAACCCGGGCGAATACGGCCGCCTCGGAGGACGCATGCCCAAAGGCGTGCTACTGGTCGGACCGCCAGGCACGGGCAAGACCCTCCTCGCAAAGGCCGTCGCGGGCGAGGCCAAGGTGCCGTTCTTCTCGATCTCCGGTTCGGAGTTCGTCGAGATGTTCGTAGGGGTCGGGGCCGCGCGCGTGCGCGATCTTTTCGAACAGGCGCGATCCAAGGCTCCCGCCATCATATTCATCGACGAGCTCGACGCTCTTGGCCGCGCCCGTGGGACCACGGTCGGCGGCCACGACGAAAAGGAGCAGACGCTCAACCAACTTTTGGTCGAACTCGACGGTTTTGATCCGCAGATCGGCGTCGTGCTGCTGGCCGCGACGAACCGTCCTGAAATCCTTGACCCGGCACTTCTGCGCGCCGGCCGTTTCGACCGCCAGGTATTGGTCGATCGGCCCGACAAGCAGGGTCGCATAAAGATCCTGCAGGTTCACATGAGCAAGGCCAAGCTGGGGAGGGATGTCGATGCGGAAAAAGTGGCGGCGCTGACGCCCGGTTTCACCGGTGCTGACCTGGCCAATCTTGTGAACGAAGCGACGTTGCTCGGCACGCGCCGCAAGGCGGATGCAGTAACGATGGACGATTTCAACAATGCGGTGGAACGCATCGTCGCGGGACTGGAGAAACGCAACCGGCTCCTGAACCCGAAGGAGCGTGAGATCGTCGCTTATCATGAAATGGGTCATGCGCTGGTAGCCATGGCGCTGCCTGGTGTCGACCCGGTGCACAAGGTGTCGATCATACCACGCGGCGTCGGCGCGCTCGGCTACACTATCCAGCGTCCGACCGAGGACCGCTTCCTGATGACGCGCGAGGAGCTGGACAACAAGATGGCGGTGCTGCTCGGCGGCAGGGCGGCCGAATGGATCGTATACGGCCATTTGTCCACCGGAGCCGCCGATGATCTCGCCAAGGTAACCGACATAGCGCGCGCCATGGTGACGCGTTACGGCATGTCGGCAAAACTTGGGCACGTGGCGCTGGAAAAGGACCCGCGCTCCTTCCTGAGCCCTAACCCGCTCGCCGGCGGACCGCGCGAGCACGATTACGGCGAAGCCGCCGCCGATGCCATCGACACGGAAGTACGCGACATTGTGGCGGCCGCGTTCGAACGAACCGTCGGCCTCCTCACCGAGCGGCGCGACGTGCTGGAAAGGGCGGCACGCAAGCTGCTCGAGACCGAGACGCTCGACGAGACCGAACTTGCGTCGCTGGTCGGAGACGTCTCGGCGGCGGATGGCCCTGCACGGGACGGGTCTGGTCAGTCGTCGGACAAGAGGAAGGCTGCGCTGCAGCCGGCCAGGGCCACGGCTGCAATCCCCACGCGCGGATCGGGGAAATTCAGGACACAATGAGTTCCGGATTGCTCCCGCTGTATAATCCTTCATGGAACGCCGTGCCGCCCGCTACGATGGCGACACGCGAGATTGATGTCGATCTTTAGGCCTTTGAAATCCAGTATATGTCGGTCACCAGCCACGCGTTCTCGATGCCATTTGCTGGTCGCCCTGGGTAATATTGCGCGAGACGGGTGACCTTGCCTCGCGCAGCTTTGAGCGCGACCATCATGGCCTTTCTTCCTCACTGCGCCTGGCTCCGCTGCAGGGGTAAAACCCGCATGGCACAAGTGATCGTACAGGAAACGTATCGCCCGCCTTTTCCAGAAGCATCATGAAGCGTCGTCGGTCTTCACCTGTGAACGGCAGAGCCATCCGGCCAGCGCGTCGGACAATTTTGAAAGCCACCGTTCCGGCACGTGCGTCACTCCGGCAAAGGCGACGACGACATCGAGGTCCGGCAGATCAATCGCCTGCGCTGCATCAACGGATACTACTTCGACCTGGGCATAATGAGCAAGATTGCTTTGCGCGCGCCGAGCGAGTTCTTCGTCGATCTCATAGGCGATCACGCGTCCTCCAGAACCCGTCAGCTCAGCGAGGATGGCGGTGAAATAGCCGACAGCAGCACCCACCTGAAGCACCGTCTGGCCGGGAGCGATGTTCAGATGGTCGAAAACCAAGGCCCAAAGCGACGGCAAGCCGCTGTTTAGTCCGCGTCTTTCGTCAAGCGAGACCAGAACGTGGTGGTAAATCTCATGAAGTGCGGCTGAAGGGCTGGTATGGCCCGCTCCAATTTGCAATCGCGAATGGATACGCCATGGCCCGTTGCCAAGGTAATGTTCGCGCGGAACCTTTGCGAAGGCCTCGATGACCGCAGGATTGTGCAAGACAGGTGACGAGACACGGCAGGTCTTCGGCAAACCACCGGCGCGCTTCACTAGCATCGATTCTTGTCGGCATGGATATCGGCTCCCGTGTTGCGCGTACTCCATGATGGTTTCAGAACTTCAGCCTTCACTCGAGCAAACCTTGGCAACTATTCGCTTATCGTCGTAACGCGAAGTGCTGGCGAGCGGGAAGCTCACCCAACCGCGGCAACTGATGGCCCAACTGGTAGGCGCCAGCTTTGCCGGCGCAGCGAGGGAGTCGCACGACTTTCATGGGGTTGTCATGGAAGCTGTGCGTCAGCTGAACGGCGAAGGCCTAAGCAAGCTTTAGGCAGAAGCGAAACGCGAAACGCTGATCCAGAGTTATTGTTGGACATTGGTGTACGAGTACCAAGGATCGGTATCTGCCGTTGCGGGTCGCTCAATGGTCGATAATGAGCTCCACGTCTGTTCGAGGACCTTGCGCCCGCCTGTCTCAATGCCCGCCGAACGGGCCGTGTCATTTAGCGATGCTGATGTGCTTCATTCATTCTCGAACGCCTGCTTTCCCTTTGCTGCCCAGAGCGCCCGCGCCTGTGCCCCTTGATCGCTTTTGAGCTTGTCGGCCATCCAGAGCAGCGCGCCATAGATGGTGGCACGATCATCGCCGGTCAGGTCGACGATCCCCGCCTTGATGACGAGACCGCCGAGTTCGATCAGATGGCGCGTGCGCTTGCGGCGCTCGACCTGCCATATGCGCATGTCATGCCGCGCCCGCGCCGCCGGATGGCGATTGCGCGCCGCCCGGCTGCGTTTGAGCGCTGCCGTTGTCGCGGTCAAGCGCTGACCCAGATCGCCGCGCCCGCCCTTGAAAGAACGCGGCCCCGCGCTTCGCCCATGCCTCCCTCTTTCCGGCATCCTTCGCCTCGGCGATGGCGACCAATGCGCCCGCCAGTTCATCGGCAGTGAGCGCATCGGCTCCGGTCGAGATGACCAGTTCGCCGAGTTGCTGCACCTTTCGCGTTTTCAGCTCGCGCGCTTTTTCCTCCAGCGCCTTCAGTTCGGCGTCGAAGTCCCGTCGTTTACGCATGATTGTCTCCGTCGGTTGTCGATCGGATTATGATAGGGGGGCGGGTGTTGGAAGGCTTCAGGGTTGCCGAGACAGCCCGGGACGGGCTGGTCCATCCCGAGAATTTTTCGAGGGAGGGCGCGCTTATACGTCGTGCCGACGTGCGCTTTGATGTGCAAATGATCTGGTCGCGATGGCGATCTATCATCTTCACGTCAAGGTCATTGGCCGCAAGGCAGGCTCAAGTGCTGTGGCGTCTGCGGCCTACCGCTCGGCTTCGCGGTTGCGCGACGAGCGGATCGATCGTGTTCAGGACTTTTCGGCCAAACGCGGTGTCGTCCATTCCGAGGTGATGCTGCCGGAGGATGCACCGGCAGCCTGGCGCGATCGCGAACGGCTGTGGAACGATGTCGAGGCGTTTGAGGTACGCAAGGATGCCCAGCTTGCCCGCGAGGTCGAGTTCGCCCTGCCGCGTGAACTCAGCCAGCCGCAAGGCATCGAACTGGCGCGCGACTTCGTTCAGTCCGAGTTTGTCAGCAAGGGCATGGTCGCCGATCTCAATGTGCACTGGGACAGGGCGGAGGATGGCAGTCCCAAGCCGCATGCTCATGTCATGCTCACCATGCGGGCCGTCGACGAGAACGGTTTTGGTGCCAAGGTTCGAGACTGGAATGCTACCCAGATGGTCGAACGCTGGCGCGAGCGGTGGGCGGAGCTTGCCAATGAACGCCTGGCCGAACTCGACATCGATGCCCGCATCGATCATCGCAGTCTGGAAGCGCAGGGCATTGTCCTGGAGCCGCAAACGCAGATTGGTGCTCCGGCCCAACGCATTGAAGCCGCTGGCCTAGATGCTGGTGACATTGAAGCAGATCGCGCCCAACTGCATCGCGAGATCGCGCGCAACAATGGTGCGCGCATCATTGCCGATCCATCCGTGGCGCTCGATCCCATCACCCATCAGCAATCGACCTTCACCAGAAAAGACATCGCGAAGTTCTCGCATCGCCACAGCGACGGAATAGAGCAGTTCAACGCGGTGGTGGCAGCCATCAGCAGCGCGCCCGATCTGGTCGAACTCGGCAAGGACCGGCGCGGCGACGACCGGTTCACCACAAGGCAGATGATCGAGACCGAACAGCGCCTTCACCGCGCTGCGGAGCGCATCGATTTGGACGAGCGTCATGCGGTGAGTAAGGCACATCGCGAGGCAGCACTGGCGCGGGCTGCGCAACGCGGTCTTATCCTTTCGGGCGAGCAGACCGATGCGCTTGCACATATCACGGAAGGCCGCGGTCTTGGTGTCGTTGTCGGCTTTGCCGGAACGGGCAAGAGCGCCATGCTGGGCGTTGCGCGCCAGGCATGGGCAGCGGCGGGCTACGAGGTTCGAGGCGCGGCACTCTCAGGCATTGCCGCGGAGAACCTCGAAGGCGGATCGGGAATTGCTTCGCGCACCATCGCCAGTATGGAACACAGTTGGGGACAGGGCCGCGATCTGCTCACCACACGCGATGTCCTGGTGATCGATGAGGCCGGCATGGTCGGCACGCGCCAGTTGGAGCGCGTGCTCTCCCATGCGGCGGACGTTGGTGCAAAAATCGTTCTTGTTGGTGATCCCCAGCAGTTGCAGGCGATCGAAGCCGGCGCTGCATTCCGCTCGATTCACGAGCGTCACGGCGGCGTCGAGATCGGCCAGGTGCGTCGGCAGCGCGAGGACTGGCAGCGCGATGCCACGCGCGATCTGGCAACCGGCAGGATCAATACTGCGATCAGCGCCTACAACGCGCAAGGCATGGTGCACCAGGCCGCAACGCGCAATGAAGCGCGAGGTGAACTCGTCGAACGCTGGGATCGCGACAGGCAGGCGCATCCAGAGGCAAGCCGTATCATCCTCACCCACACAAACGACGAGGTGCGTGCGATGAACCAGGCAGCGCGTGAGCGCATGCGCGCTGCCGGCGATCTCGGCGACGAGGTTCAGGTGGATGTCGAGCGCGGCCCAAGAAACTTCGCCAGCGGTGACCGCGTCATGTTCCTGCGCAACGAGCGCGGGCTCGGCGTCAAGAACGGCACGCTTGGCATCGTGGAGGAGCTCAGCAAACAAAGCATGACGGTTCGCACCGATGAAGACAGATCGGTTCGCTTCGACCTGAAAGACTACGCGCAAATCGACCACGGTTATGCCGCGACCATTCACAAGGCGCAGGGCATGACCGTCGACCGGACCCATGTGCTCGCAACGCCGGGCATGGATGCACATGGCAGCTACGTCGCACTGTCCAGGCATCGAGATGGGATGGACCTGCATTACGGCAGCGATGACTTCGCGACCCGTGAACGGTTTGTCCGCGTCCTGTCACGGGACCGCGCCAAGGACATGGCGTCCGACTATGAGCAGATCGACCCGGCGCAACACTATGCCGAGCGGCGCGGCATTACCTTCCGCGAGCGCGTCGTCGAGATCGTGCGCCGGATCGTTCCGGAGAAGCTCCGCGACCGGATCGACGGGCTGCTGGACGGGTTGCGCTCACCCGGAGACGCCGAGCCCAGGCAGGACCGTGGGCGCGGGCCGGAACGGGAGAATGTTGGGGCGTTAAGCGCAGGCGGCGGCGCGGCGCCTGAAAGAGATGTTTCGGTCAGGGGAGCGCAACGCGACACGGATGCGGCGGCGAGCCCCGAAGCGGCGCTGCGCCGCGCTCGCACGAACGCGCTTGTGCGTCACGCGCG
>NZ_VFVQ01000004.1:0-280053 GCF_006442195.1 Mesorhizobium sp. B2-3-13 | reverse complement strand
GCCCGCCAGCAAGCGCCGCCGGGTGACGAAAGACAAACTCATGCTATTGTCGGAATCATCCATGATCCGAGCTCCATGAAAGCTGGGGTTGTGGTTAGGTTGGACGGGTGTGACCGCACCTGTCCAACCGCTTAAGATGCTAGTCGGCATCAACGGTAGTATCAGTGTTACTATCTATGGCCATCAAATGCAACAACTTAGTAACAGGGTTACTACGGCATGGCAATAACTTCGGCCCAGTGTCGGATGGCGCGGGCAGCTCTCCATCTAGGCATTCGGGAGCTTGCTGCCCTCGCCAAGGTCTCTCCCAACACTATCGCGCGATTGGAGCGCGGCGAGGTTTTGTTCGACAACACACTGCAGGCGGTTCAAGGTGCCCTGGAGAACGCTGGCATCGAATTCATTCCAGAGAACGGTGGTGGGCCCGGCGTGCGCTTAGCCAGGCGAAATTAGAGGTGGCGTCACGCAGCGCCCATCGAACCGAGCGGAAACATCTCAGCGACACCGCTGATAGTTCCGGTTCCCCGATGCGATCAGCGATCGATATTGCTGAACAGCTTAGCGTTCCGTTTTGCTCGCGAGCTTATCGCCTTCGGTCGGCGTTGCCGAGGCTCATGTCTTAGAGCTTTGGTCAGTTCCCGCCCCGCAAAAACGCAGCCCAATCGCTCATCATGGCGCGGCGTTTCTCAATCATGGTTTCGCGCCGGTATGCGGCCTCAACGTCGCTGTTGATGGCGTGGGCGAGCGCAAATTCCCGCATGTCTCGGGGATAGTCGGACAACTCCCCTGCCCAATCAGAAAACGTTGACCGCAGCCCATGGGGCACGGCTGGACGCTTCGAGTTCTTGTCGAGCCAGCCCATGCGGCCCGCCTCGATCTCGCTTTCGTGCATCCGCCTCATGGTAGCGCTCAACGTCATGTCGGATAGCATGCCGCCCCGGATCGCTGGAAACACATATTCTGTGTCGGCGGCCGCGGCCTCTCTCATCGCAGTTAGGATTGTCATTGCCGCATCGGATAGCGCCACAACGTGCGGCCGCCTCATTTTCATTCGCGATGCCGGCACTGTCCACAATTTGGCGTGCCAATCGATTTCAGGCCATTCCATGCCGCGCACTTCGCCTGATCGCGCAGCGGTCAATGTCACGAATTCCAATGCCCGTGCACCCGTGCCTTCGCGTTTGCGCAATGCTGCGAACCACGTGGGCGCGTCTTTCAACTGAACGGCGGGCTGATTATCGACTGTCGCAACCTTGCTTGGCTTGGACAACATAGCATTGAGATTGCCCTTCCACTGTGCCGGATTGTCGCCCTCGCGGTGTCCGTGTGCCTTTGCCCAATCAAGCACGCGTTCGCAACGTTGCCGCAAACGCGTGGCCGTCTCAGTCTTGGTCGTCCAGATCGGCTTAAGGATTTCGACCACGTGATGTTTGGTGATTTCGGAAACGGCAAGATTGCCGATGACGGGCATTGCATACGTGTCCAGCGTGGATTGCCATTGCTTCCGATGCTTTTCGTTCCTGAATTCCGCCAGTGTGTCGGCAAGGAATTTGTCAACGGCATCGCGGAATGTGAGATGGCGCTTTGCGGCCTCGATCGCGGCTTTGCGACGCTCGCGCTTCTCTTGAAGCGGATTGATGCCGTTGCGGATTTTGTCTTTGGTTGCCCTCGCCCGCTCGCGGGCTTCGCCCAATGATACGTCATGCCCGCCAAGACCCATTTCGCAACGCCGGCCATTGACGTTTGTTGTGCGCAATAGCCATGACCGGCCGCTGCCCGGCGTGATTTGGAGCATGAGCCCGGCAACACCGCCAACAGCAAACACAGCGTTGCCCGGTGTGGTCGATCCGGGGTGTTTCAAGTTCTTGACGGCTAGTGCTGAAAGTTCCTTCGCGATCTTCGGCATTTCTCTATCCCATCATCTTACCCGCCAAAAATAATGGCATTGGATGATGCGGATTGCAACGGCGCGAGACGGCCATTTTAGGTTAAAGCATTGATATTGCCTTGTGATTTTCGTTGATTGAGATGACATGAGACAGCAATATGGCTGTCGCTCTCTCCGCCATAACCACTTGATTTTCCTGGGCAATTTTAAAATTTTTCAAACCTTGCGCGCCAAGAAGCCCTGTCATCGGAAATGCCATTGGATGCGACTGCGTGCAACAGCATCCTACAGCGCGTCACTGCGTTAGGCCGCAATTCCCGCCTGGCGTTGGCTTGGGATGGTCCTTTGCCGCTTTCACAATACGCCGCCTGATAGTCGGTGCCACCTCCAAACCGTGGCTCGCTGGTAGTCGTCGAAGGCGACCCTCTATCGCCGGTGGCCCGCCGCCTACCCCGAAACCTTTATAAGATTCCTATTTCTTTGCCCTCCGTCCCGTCTCGAACCTTTATGGCGATCGGGTCCATATAACACGCCGACAGAAGCTTTGAATGCCATCGCCATCGAGGCGACGAACAAGCGCGAGCGGTTTTGGCCTCTTCGATTGTGGCCGAAAGACAGTGAAAGCAAGGAAGGCAATCATGGACGTCATTGTTCTCGGGATCGGGGTTTTGTTCTTCGCCCTGTCCATCGTCTACGTCAAAGCTTGCGACAGAATTTAGGCTGAAGGATCAAACCATGCTTGTCGATTACATCCTCGGTGGTGGCGTGACCTTGTTCCTGCTCGCCTACCTCACCTATGCCCTCATTCGTCCAGAGCGTTTCTAATCCACCGGCGCACGGAAGCTACATCATGACCATGAACGGATGGATACAGATCCTCCTCTATTGCGGGATCCTCGTTTTGCTGGTGAAGCCGCTCGGCTTCTACATGCACCGCGTCTTCAAAGGTGATCGCACGCCGCTTTCGCCGATCTTCCGCCCGGTCGAACAGGGGCTCTACCGCATTTGCGGAACCAGCGAGCGCGAGGAACAGCACTGGGCCAGCTATGCGGTGGCGCTGCTGCTGTTCAACCTGGCAGGCTTCCTGGTGCTCTATATGCTGCAGCGCCTGCAGGGCGGCCTGCCTTACAATCCGGCAGGCATGAGCGCGGTCGACCCGGCGCTCGCCTTCAACACTGCCGCCAGCTTCATGACCAACACCAACTGGCAGAACTACGGCGGCGAAAGCACGATGTCCTACCTCGTGCAGATGGCTGGCCTGACTGTCCAGAATTTCGTTTCGGCCGCCACAGGCATTGCCATTGCGATCGCGCTGATCCGCGGCTTCGCCCGCGCTTCCGGAAGATCGATCGGCAATTTCTGGGTCGATATGACGCGCGCCACGCTCTATGTGCTTTTGCCGCTCTGCGTCGTGCTCACCTTGGTCTATGTCTGGCTCGGCATGCCCCAGACGCTCGGGCCTTACGTCAACGCCACCACGCTGGAGGGAGCCAGGCAGACGATCGCGCTCGGCCCGGTCGCCTCGCAGGTCGCCATCAAGATGCTCGGCACCAATGGCGGCGGGTTCTTCAATGCCAACGCGGCACATCCATTCGAAAACCCCGATGCCATCTCCAACCTGATCCAGATGCTGTCGATCTTCGTCGTCGGCGCTGCCTTGACCAACGTCTTCGGCCGCATGGTCGGCAACCAGCGTCAGGGCTGGGCGATCCTGGCCGCCATGGGCGTGCTGTTCATCGCCGGCGTCGCCGTCTGCTATTGGGCGGAGGCCGCGGGCAATCCGCTGGTGCGTGCGCTCGGCATCGACGGCGGTAACATGGAAGGCAAGGAGACCCGTTTCGGCATCGCGCTCTCGGCGCTGTTCGCGGTCATCACCACGGCTGCCTCCTGCGGCGCGGTCAACGCCATGCATGACTCGTTCAGCGCGCTCGGCGGCATGATCCCTCTCATCAACATGCAGCTCGGCGAGGTCATCGTCGGCGGCGCCGGCGCCGGCTTCTACGGCATGCTGATGTTCATCCTGATCGCCGTCTTCGTCGCCGGCCTGATGGTCGGCCGAACGCCCGAATATCTCGGCAAGAAGATCGAGGCCAAGGAGGTCAAGATGGCGATGCTGGCCATCCTGTGCCTGCCGCTGGCGATGCTGGTTTTCACCGCCATCGCGGTGGTGCTGCCGAGCGCCGTCGCGTCGATCGCCAATGGAGGGCCGCACGGCTTCTCCGAAATCCTCTACGCCTACACCTCGGCGGCGGCCAACAATGGTTCGGCCTTCGGCGGCCTCAGCGGCAACACGCCCTGGTACAACATCACGCTCGGCATCGGCATGCTGATGGGCCGTTTCCTGGTCGTCATACCGGCGCTCGCCATCGCCGGCGCGCTGGCGGCGAAGAAGACCGTGCCCGCCTCGACCGGCACCTTCCCGACCGACGGCCCGCTGTTCGTCGGGCTGCTGGTCGGCGTCATCGTCATCGTCGGCGGCCTGACCTTCTTCCCGGCGCTCGCCGTCGGACCTGTCGTCGAGCACCTGGCAACGATTCATGGACAAACATTCTGAGGCAGACATGTCCTGGTTCAGCAACAAGCGCCGCAATGTCAGGCATCGGGCCGATCCGGGGAAGGAGGGAATGCCGCCTCCTTTCCCGACCCTGTCGACATTTCTTGGGCTTGCCGCCGCCATGATCGCGCTCTGGCTGCTGGCCTACGGGCTTCCTCATCTCTTTCCGGCGTCCGACCAATCGGTGCCGCACATCAATACTGAAGCCGGAGCTTCAAAATGAGCCAGTCAAAATCGGCCAGCATCATGGATGCCGGCATCCTGTGGCCCGCCATCGGCGGTGCCTTCCGCAAACTCGATCCGCGCACGCTGGCCCGCAATCCGGTCATGTTCGTCGTCGCCGTCGTGTCGGCGCTGACATCGGTGCTGTTCGTCAAGGACCTCGTCACCGGTGGCGGCGATCTGCGCTTCACGCTGCAGATCATCATCTGGCTGTGGTTCACGGTGCTGTTTGCCAATTTCGCCGAAGCCGTCGCCGAGGGGCGCGGCAAGGCGCAGGCGGATTCCCTGCGCAAGGCGCGCACCGAAACCCAGGCCAAGCTTTTGACGGGCGAGGATCGCACCAAGTTCAAGCTGGTGCCCGGCACCGGTTTGAAGGTCGGCGACATCGTCCTCGTCGAGGCCGGCGACATTATCCCGTCCGACGGCGAGGTGGTGGAAGGCGTCGCCTCGGTCAACGAGGCGGCGATAACGGGCGAGTCCGCGCCGGTCATCCGCGAATCCGGCGGCGACCGCTCGGCGGTCACCGGCGGCACGCAGGTGCTCTCCGACTGGATCCGCGTGCGCATCACCGCCGCCGCCGGCCATACTTTCCTCGATCGCATGATCTCGCTGGTCGAAGGCGCCGAGCGCCAGAAGACGCCGAGCGAAATCGCGCTCAACATCCTGCTCGTCGGCATGACGCTGATCTTCGTGCTGGCCACCGCGACCATCCCGAGCTTTGCCTCCTACTCAGGCGGCTATATCTCGGTGACCGTGCTCGTCGCGCTGTTCGTGACCCTTATCCCGACCACGATCGGCGCGCTGCTGTCGGCCATCGGCATTGCCGGCATGGACCGCCTGGTTCGCTTCAATGTGCTGGCCATGTCGGGCCGCGCCGTCGAAGCCGCCGGCGACGTCGACACGCTGCTGCTCGACAAGACCGGCACCATCACGCTCGGCAATCGCCAGGCGACCGAGTTCCGCCCGGTCAGGGGTGTCAGCGAGCAGGAACTGGCCGACGCGGCACAGCTTGCCTCGCTCGCCGACGAGACGCCGGAAGGCCGCTCGATCGTGGTGCTGGCCAAGGAGAAATATGCCATCCGTGCCCGCGACATGGCGACATTATACGCCACGTTCGTGCCCTTCACGGCACAGACCCGCATGAGCGGCGTCGACGTAGACGGCTCTTCGGTGCGCAAGGGCGCGGTCGATTCGATTCTGACCTATGTCAGCCAGCCGACATCAGCCACACACGGCACACGGCCGGGAAGCGATACCGTGCGCGACCTGCAGGCGATCGCCGACGAGATCGCCAAATCGGGCGGCACGCCGCTGGCGGTCGAGAGGGACGGGCGGCTGCTCGGCGTCGTCCACCTCAAGGACATCGTCAAGGGGGGTATCCGCGAGCGCTTCGCCGAACTGCGCAGCATGGGCATCCGCACGGTGATGATCACGGGCGACAATCCGATGACGGCGGCAGCCATCGCGGCGGAGGCCGGCGTCGACGACTTCCTTGCCCAGGCAACGCCCGAGGACAAGCTGAAGCTGATCCGCGACGAACAGGCCAAGGGCAAGCTGGTCGCCATGTGCGGCGACGGCACCAACGACGCGCCAGCCCTTGCGCAGGCCGATGTCGGCGTGGCCATGAACACCGGCACGGTCGCCGCCCGCGAGGCCGGCAACATGGTCGACCTCGACAGTGATCCGACCAAGCTCATCGAGATCGTCGAGATCGGCAAGGCGCTGTTGATGACGCGCGGATCGCTGACCACCTTCTCGATCGCCAATGACGTCGCCAAGTACTTCGCCATCATTCCGGCCATGTTCGCCGTCTTCTACATCGCGCCAGGCCAAACGACGGGCCCGTTGCAGGCGCTCAACATCATGCACCTTGCGACACCGCAGAGCGCCATCCTGTCGGCCATCATCTTCAACGCGCTGATCATCATCGCGCTGATCCCGCTGTCGCTGCGCGGCGTGAAATACCGGGCGATCGGCGCCGGTGCGCTGCTCAGCCGCAACCTTCTCGTCTACGGCCTCGGCGGCATCGTCGTGCCGTTCGTCGGCATCAAGATAATCGACATGGCCATCACGGCCCTCGGCCTTGCATAAGGATCATTCCGATGCTCAAGCAAATCAGACCCGCGATCATCATGATCATCTTCTTCACCGTGCTGACCGGGCTCGTCTATCCCATCGGCATGACAAGCATCGCCCAGGCGCTGTTCCCGCGCCAGGCCAATGGCAGCCTGATCGAGAAGGACGGCAAGGTGGTCGGCTCCGAACTGATCGGCCAGGCCTTCGCCAGCGACAAGTATTTCCACGGACGACCTTCGGCGGCGGGCAATGGCTATGATGCCGGTGCCTCGGGCGGCTCCAATCTTGGCCCGACCAATCCGAAGTTGATCGAGCGCATCAAGGACGATGCCGGGAAGCTGAAGGCGGAAAATCCGAATGCGCCGGTGCCGATGGACCTGGTGACCACATCCGGCAGCGGCCTTGATCCGCAGATCAGCCCCGAGGCCGCTTATTTCCAGGTTCCGTGCGTGGCCAAGGCAAGGGGCATCGACGAAGCCAAGGTCAAGGCGCTCGTCGACAGCCAGGTCGTGGACCGGGAGTTGGGCGTGCTCGGCGAGCCGGCGGTCAATGTGCTGGCTCTCAATCTAGCGCTGGATGCCGGGAAATAGGTGATGGCCGGCGCCGGGGATCGACACGGTCCCCGGCGCCATTCATGATCGGACCCGATGCCGGACAACAGAAGCTACGTCGAAAACAGACCATCTCCCGACGCGCTGCTAGAGCATGCCGGGCGGGAAGGGCGCGGCCGTCTGCGCATATTCCTGGGTGCGGCACCGGGTGTCGGCAAAACTTACGAGATGTTGATGTCGGGCCGTGCCAGGCTGGCCGACGGTGTCGACGTGGTGATCGGCGTGGTCGAGACGCATGGCCGCAAGGAAACCCGGGCCCTGGTCGAGGGGTATGAAGTCATTGCCCGCCGCAAGGTCGATTACAGGGAGCGTGTCCTCGACGAGATGGATATCGATGCCATCCTTGCCCGGCGTCCGGCGCTGGTCCTGGTCGACGAACTCGCCCACACCAACGCGCCCGGCAGCCGCCACCCCAAGCGTTATCTCGACGTCCAGGAAATCCTGGCGCGGGGCATCGACGTCTATACGACGCTCAACATCCAGCATGTCGAAAGCCTGAACGACGTCGTCGCCCAGATCACGCGGGTCAGGGTGCGCGAGACGGTGCCCGATTCCATCATCGACCAGGCCGACGATGTCGAAATCATCGATCTGACGCCCGACGACCTGATCAAGCGGCTGGGGGAGGGGAAGGTCTATTTCCCCAATACGGCGCAGCGTGCCGTCGAGAACTATTTTTCGCCGGGCAATCTGACCGCGTTGCGGGAATTGGCGCTGCGGCGTACCGCCCAGCGCGTCGACGAGCAGTTGCTCAACCACATGCAGTCCCACGCCATCCAGGGACCGTGGGCTGCCGGGGAACGGGTTCTCGTCTGCGTCGATGCGCGTCCGGGCGGGGCGGCCCGCATTCGCTACGCACGCAGGCTGGCCGACAGGCTTCGTGCGCCATGGACGGCACTTCATGTCGACACGCCTCGCTCGGCCGGCATGTCCGAGGACGACAAGGACAGGCTCGCCACACTCCTGCGCCTGGCCGAGCAGCTCGGCGCCGAGGTGACGACCATTCCGGGCCAGAGCGTCGCGCAGGACATCGTTCGCCATGCGACGGCGAACAATTTCACCCACATCGTGGTCGGCAGGCCGACCCGGTCGCGCTGGCGGGAACTGATCGAGGGATCGCTCACCTATGATCTGATCCGCAATGCCGGCGACATCAGCGTCCATGTCATCTCCGGAACGGAGCGGGACACCGAGACGCCTTCCAGGAGAGTGAGCGCGGCAGCCGAGCAGAGGCAGTTTCAGGCCAAGCCGTATTTGCTCGCCACGGCTTACGTTGCCGGATCATTGGCCCTCAGCACTGTTCTCGACCAGTTCCTCGACGTTCGCAACCTGGCGATCGTCTTCCTGCTCTCCGTGCTGACCTCGGCGGTGGGCGGTGGTCTCTGGCCGGCGCTTTACGCCTGTTTCCTCAGTGTCCTTGCCTTCAACTATTTTTTCCTCGAGCCGCGCTACACTCTGACGATCCGGGATCCCGAGAGCATCGTCGCGATTGCCGTCTTCGTCGCCGTTGCCGTCATCGCCAGCAACCTGACGGCGCGCGTCCAGCGTCAGGCCGCCGCCGCCCGCTCACGGGCGCGGGCGACCGAGGACATCTATCTGTTCTCCAAGAAGCTCGCCGGCGCCGGCACGCTCGATGACGTGCTCTGGGCCACCGCCTTCCAGATAGCCTCGATGCTGAAGCTGCGCGTGGTGCTGCTGCTGCCGGAAGACGGCACCATCACCGTCAAGGCAGGCTATCCGCCCGACGACACGCTGGCCGAGGCCGACATCGCCGCCGCCCGCTGGGCCTGGGAGCACAACCGTGCCGCCGGACGCGGCGCCGACACGCTGCCCGGCGCCAAGCGCCTCTATCTTCCCTTGCGTACGGGACGCACGGCAATCGGCGTCGTCGGTCTCGACAATGACAAGCAGGGCCCCCTTTTGACGCCCGAGCAACAGCGGCTGCTCGACGCGCTGGCAGACCAGGCGGCGGTGGCGATCGAACGCGTCCAGCTCGTCGCCGATGTCGACCGCGCCAAGCTGGCCGCCGAAGCCGACCGGCTGCGCTCGGCGCTGCTGACATCGATTTCGCATGACCTGAAGACGCCGCTCGCGGCCATCATGGGGGCGGCAGGCACACTCAAGGAGTTCGCGCCCGACCTGCCCGAGCAGGACAGGGCGGAGCTTCTGTCGACGGTGATCGACGAATCGGAACGGCTGAACCGCTTCATCGCCAATCTGCTCGACATGACCAAGATCGAGTCCGGTGCGATCGAGCCGAATTACGCCCTTCACTATCTGGGAGATATCGTCGGTACGGCACTCGACCGTGCCCGCAAGATCGCCAGCGAACACAAGATCGAGGTCGATATTCCGCCCGACCTGCCGATGCTGAGGCTCGATCCCGTGCTGTTCGAGCAGGTCCTGTTCAACCTTCTCGACAATGCGTCGAAATATTCGCCGCCGGGCTCGGCGATCCGCGTCCAGGCCTGGGTCGACAATGGCTCTGTCATCGTGCAGATCATGGATGAGGGGCCGGGCATTCCGGCGCAGGACCTGGAACGCGTGTTCGACACCTTTTACCGGGTGCGCAAGGGTGATCAGGTGCGCGCCGGCACCGGGCTCGGCCTGTCGATCTGCCGTGGCTTCGTCGAGGCGATGGGCGGCACGATCGCGGCCGCCAACCGGACCGACCGCCCCGGTGCCGCCTTCACCATCAGGATGCCGGTGCCGGCGCAAGCGCGCGGTGTCGGCAACCGCGGCGACGAACCCGGCGTGGACCAGCCTCGATGACCAATTCGAATGTCAGGATACTGGTTGTCGATGACGAGCCGCCGATCCGCAAGCTGCTGCGGGTCGGCCTTGCCAGCCAGGGCTACGGGGTCAGCGAGGCGCCGAACGCCAAGGTGGCGATCGAGCTGATGGAACAGGAAAAGCCGGATCTGGTGTTGCTCGATCTCGGCCTGCCCGGCATAGGGGGCCACGACCTGCTGCGCAAATGGCGTGACGAGGGCGTCGACATTCCCGTCGTCATCCTCTCCAGCCGCACCGACGAGGCCGGCATCGTCAGCGCGCTCGAACTCGGCGCCGACGATTATGTCACCAAGCCGTTCGGAATGAACGAACTGGTGGCGCGCATCCGCGTTGCGCTGCGCCACAAGTTCCAGCAACAGGGCGAAAAGCCGGTTTTCCAGAGCGGCGACCTCAGCGTCGATCTGGTCAAGCGCATCGTCAAGGTCGAGGACAGGGAGGTGAAGCTCTCGCCGAAGGAGTACGACATACTGCGCATCCTGGTGCAGCATGCCGGCAAGGTGCTGACCCACCACTTCATCCTGAAGCAGATTTGGGACGATTCGACAGATGTGCAGTATCTCAGGGTCTATGTGCGCCAGCTCAGGCAGAAGATCGAAAAAACCCCCGACCAGCCGCGCTACATCACCACCGAGACCGGGGTCGGCTACCGCCTGCGTGTCGAGTGAATAACCTGTCCGATAGAACCTGCGTCAGCCGATGGCTGCGAGCGGCCGATTTGCCGCCGCCGATATCCGCAAGGCGGCGAGGCAGCCGAGAACGCCGAGCGGCACGAAGGCAAGGAACAGCCAGCTCGCGACACCAGCGGCCGCGTCATGGTTCAGTCCTTGCGAAAAACCGCTGGCATTGGCGACAATGCCGGCAAGGGCGGCACCGACGGCATAGCCGATGCGCTGCATGGTCGGCACCGCGGCCGAGGCGATGGTCTGTTCGTCGTCCGGGGCGGAGGCGACGATGACGCGGGTCAGGAACGGCCAGGCAATGCCGAAGCCACCGCCCTGCAACAGGGCGCAGACCAGGATCAGCGCGATCGAGCCCAGTGGTATCGTGTAGGCGAAGCCGGCGATGCCCGCCGCGATCATCAGTGCGCCGCAGACGATGATCAGCCTTTCGCGCCGTGGCGGCGCGTTGGCGACGAGGATCGACAGGATCGACCAGGCGATCGATTCGGCGGCGATGATGTAGCCGGTGGTCAGCAGCGGAATGTCGTGCAGGCTGGTCAGCAGCAGCGGCCCGTAGACGCCGAAGGAGCAGGTCGCGGTGGAAAAGGCGGCGACCATGGTCATGCCGGCGCCGACCGGCGTGCGCCATGAGAACAGCCGCGCCGGGAAAAGCCGGGAGCGCGGCTTCAGCGCATCGATGTAAAAGAACAGCGCGAGACCTGTCAGCCCCAGCACGATCAGCAGCGAGGAACGCGGCAGGGCGATGTCGACGCCGGCTGAGGCGATCAGCACCACGGCAATGGCAAGGCAGCCAAGCGCCATGAACGGAAAAGGCGGCGCCTTGCCGGCGCTCGTGCTGGGTCTTGTCGCTTCCGGCGTGTCGAGCACGAGGAAGCTTGCCAGCGCCATGGCGGTGCCGCCGAGAGTGAAGACGCCGAAGGCCCAGCGCCACGACAGCAATTCGGTCATAACAGCGCCGAGGAGCGGACCGCTGAACGCCGCGACGCCCCAGATCGCCGACATGATGCCGAAAAGCTGCGGCCAGATGGCACGCGAAAACAGCCGTTCGACCGAGACGAAGGCCAGCGACACCAGCGCGCCGCCGCCCAGCCCCTCGATCAGACGGCCGGCCAGGAACAATTGCATCGAAGGCGAGGTGGCGCAGATCAGCGCCCCGGCCGCGTAAAGCAGGGCCGCGACCATCATGTTGGTGCGCAGCGCCACATAGCTCACCAGCCGTCCCGCCGCGGCACCGGCGACGATGGCGCCGAGTTCGTAGATCGCGAGCGACCAGCCGACGAGCTGCACGCCGGCCAGTTCGCCGACCATGGCCGGCATGACGGTCGCCACCATCGTCTCATTGGTGGCATGAAGCAGGATGCCGAGGCTGATGAAGCAGAAGCGCGCCAGGTCGCCGCTTGCCCACAATGCGCGCCAGTCGACCCTGTTTGTGCTGATCTCGGTCATGTCCATCCCTGCTTTGCCTATCTCGATGCAGCCGCACGGCACCAGAAGCCAACGCGAGGCTTCCGGCAGTACCATGCGCGCCGCGTCGAGACGCTGTTTTGCTCGGGACGGGTTTGTAGAACCTCAACCGCGATTGAGCTCAAGCGATTTTTTCGAGATATGTTTGGACCAGCGTCGTCCTGGATGCACCGCTTGCCGGTAAACATGATTTGCAATCATGGCAGCGGCGATAGCTGTCCTCGGCATGGCATCCCCCAAAAAACAAACAGCGCGGAACCATCCTGTCCGGTTCCGCGCCGCAGAGTGAAGGGTCTGGAGCCGAGGCCCCAAACCGCTTATTTGAGCGAGTGGATCAGCTCCAGCGAAGTCACCGCCACGGCGAGATTGACGCCGGTCTGCGCCTGGACGCTGAGTGGCTCCAGCATGAAGGCGCTGTCGAAGCCACCGACGAGCAGGTTGGCGCCGCCGCCGGTCACAACGCTCGCCTCGGCGTTGACGCCGTAGTAGCTGCCGGCAAGGTCGCCCGCGTCACGGTCGCGCGTCGCGGCAAAAACCGCCCAGATGAGCTGGCCCTGATGCGTCTTGCCGACATCGACACCGAGCTTCGAGATGACGCCTGTATAGATTTCCGACGGCCCGTGATGATGGGGCCGGAAGACGCAGGACACGCCCTTGTTGGACGTCACGATATAGCCGGTGCCGCCATCGATGGTGCAGTCGAGCGTGCCGAGTTGCAGCCTGCCGGCGCTGGCCGGAGCGGCAGCGAAAACGGTCGTTGCAAGAGCAGCGGCGCAGACGAGTTTCTTGATCATGGGGAGGGTCCTTTCGCAATCAGTCTTCAGTAACGTCTCGAGCGCCGCGACCGTTCCGCCGAAAACTTGGCGCGAACAAGGCAGGGGTTAACGGCTTGTCGCGGGGGTTAACACACGGTTGCCGGATTGGCGGCGATCCGCCGCGCCGCGTGTCCTTTCGCACACGCACGATGCAATGGGGCGCTTGGCGCGGGCTGGCGGAAGCCGATGTCAGCTGACGCGGGCGAGGCCGTCCTTGGCCGGCTGATAGGTGGGGTTGAGGCGCACGGCCTCGCGATAGGCCTTCGCCGCCTTTGCCTTGTCGCCGCGCCGTTCGTAGATCAGCGCCTGGTTGGCCCAGGCCTCGGCGTTCTGGCCGTCGAGCTTGATGGCCATGTTGAAGTCGGAGAAGGCGTTGTCCTCGTCGCCGGTCGCAAGATAGGAGAGGCCACGGCCGTTGTAGGGCTCGGCGGCGTCAGGGGCCAGCGAGATGGCGGTCGAGAAGTCCTCGATGGCGAATTTGTGCTGGCCCTGGCTCTGATAGATCAGGCCGCGATTGTGATATGCGCGGGCATCCGTCGTGTCGAGCTGGATCGCCTTCTGGAAGTCGGCGAAGGCATCCTGGGTGCGGCCCGCCTTGCGGTAGAGATTGCCGCGGCCGATATAGGCGGCGTCGTAATTGCCGTTGATCTGGATCGAGCGATTGTAGTCCGCGAGTGCGGCTTCCTGGTTGCCGAGGAAGCGCTGGATGAGGGCCCGGTTCGAATAGGCCTGGTAGAAATTCGGGTTGAGCTGGATGGCCTGGTTGAAGTCCTTGAGCGCCTGCTGGTACTGGCCGCCGCGGCCATAGGCCGAACCGCGCACATTGTAGCCTTCAGGATCCTGGGGATTGCGCTGGATGACCGCCGACAGCGAGGAGATGTTCTCGCTCGAGCCTTGCGCCTTGTCGATGTTGTTGAACTCGCCGGCCGGGCCCGACGTCTGGCAGCCGGCAAGCACCAGTCCGGAAAGCAGGGCCGCTGTCAGGGCGAAACCACGCAATGCGGTCCCGCGCTCCACGCTTGTTGCGTTCATGTCTGCCCTGTCCTCACTTGCGCCGTCGTTCAGGTCCGGTTCCCCCCTCCGGGCCGGGTCACAATCAAAATAAAAGGGTGGCGGCGATTCCGCATCGCGCCACCCTGGTATCCTTCGAAAAGGACGAAATATTGGCGATAATCAGCGCGGCGGACGCGCTGCACCGGCGGCACCGCCAGCAGCAACCGGACGCGGGGTCATCGGCAGCAGGCCTTCGCGCTGTGCGCGCTTGCGGGCCAGCTTGCGGGCGCGGCGAACGGCTTCGGCCTTTTCACGGGCGCGCTTCTCGGAAGGCTTCTCGTAGTGGCCGCGCATCTTCATTTCGCGGAAAATGCCCTCGCGCTGCATCTTCTTCTTCAGCGCGCGAAGCGCCTGATCAACGTTATTGTCGCGGACGAGTACCTGCACGGGCAATCCTGTCTTTCGGGTTTGATATCAACAGGCAAGCAGCCATAGCCACAAGCCTCCGCGGCGCTCGACACCACGAATTGTGGCGGCTGATAGCAGAATCAAGCCTCGCTGTCCACAGTCGAAATGACGGACGACAGCCAATTGCCACGGTCGCCTGGAGATAGGGTGCCTGTTACGCCGTGGCCAGGTGCAGCCGCTCGAAATCCTCGAAGAACTCACCGTAATCGCAGGTGATCTCCTCGCCGACGGCGATATCCCGGGTCGCGGTGGCGCCGCCATATTGCGAAAAATCGGTGTTCGGGGTCGCCGAATGGTTCATGAAGCGGCCATTGTCGACCTCATAGACGATGAACCCGGGCTTGTCCGGGCTCGGATAGGCATAACGGTCGAGCAATTCCTTCAGGGGTTGCGGCGCCGTCTCGTATTTGTCCATCGGGATCAGCCGATCGAAATCCGGATCCAGGCGCCAGATCGAGGCGCCCTTCCGGATGGGCTCGGCGGCGAACATGCCGACGCCTTCGATTGCACTCTGGGCGACATAGGTTCGGATCAGCATCATGGTTCCAGGACCCGTCTTGGCAAGAAGACCCGTTTAGATAGAAACGGAATCGCCAAATCGCGTCGAAAAAGCAAGACCGGCGGCCTGCGTCAGAACGACGAACAGGCCTGTCCCGGCAAAAAATCCTTCACGTCCGGTTGATCGACACTCCGCCATCCGCAAACAGCGCGGTTCCCGTGGTGAAGCTCGAGGCGTCGGAGGCAAGGTAAAGCGCGGAGCGGGCGATCTCTTGCGGCTGCGCCATGCGCTTCAGGGCGTGGAGGCCCTCGACGAAGGCGCGGGCCTCAGGCGTGGTCGTCGTCGCGCCTGGCGTGTCGGTCCCGCCGGGCAGCAGCGCGTTGACGCGCAGCCCCTTCGGTCCGTATTCGGCGGCCAACACCTGCGTCAATCCGATCAGGCCGGCCTTGGCCGCGGCGTAGGCGGCCATGCCCGGCATGCCGGCGGTGTAACCGACAAAGCTCGACGTGAAGATCAGCGAGCCGCCGCCGTGCTCGAGCATGGCCGGTATCTGATACTTCGCACCGAGAAAGGCGCTGGTCAGATTGGTGTCCATCGTTCCGTGCCATGTCTGTGCCGACATGTCGGGGACAGGACCCATCGGTCCGACGGAGCCGGCATTGTTCAACGCGATGTCGAGTCCACCGAAGCTGCCGACCGCCAGCTCGACGAGAGCTTTCGCGTAGGTCTCGTCGGTAACATCCCCCGCGAGAGCGACAGCCGTGCCGCCGGCGTCCTCGATTTCAGCGGCGAGTGCATCAAGCTCGGTCTGGCGGCGAGCGGAAATGACCAGCTTGGCGCCTTCCTCCGCGAACAGTTTGGCGGTGGCATGGCCGATGCCGGAACTGGCGCCGGTGACGATGGCGATCTTGTTGGAAAGTGCGAGCATGTTTGGCATCCTTGTCCTTCGCGCCAGCTTTGCCGGCGATCGGATGCTTCGTCGCAAATCGGCAGGACAGCAGCCACCCGAAAACCGCAGAGGCTCGCATCAACTATTGCCGGAGCAGCCAAGCCAATCGGTCCAGCGAGAACACGTAGCTGATGACGATCAGCACGGCCATGATGGTGCCCGTGGCGGCATGGCCTGCCACATGGAAACCGGCCGCGCCGCCGAACATGACGACGAATTCCAGCGCCAGCCTGACAGCGCCGGGCACCTGTACCGGTGCACTCCCTGAACGGCTTGGATCGCCGGGCACGGCAAAAATCCCCCACAACGCTGCAGCGATGAGTGGCAAGGCAAGGGCCAGGACCCAGTGCCACCAGCCCTCGAAAAGGCTCCAGCCTGCCATGCCGAGGCCAAGCAAGGCTGACAGCTCCAGCAGGAAGCGCAATGTGAGATTCCACCAAGCGTTGCCCACCATCATCCTCCGAATCCCCGACGCCGGGAAGTGTGACTGAAGGCAATCATCGGGGCCAGACCGGATACCTCTTTTTCAGCGCGGCGCAAAACGGCAAGCGCCGTCGCAAACAGCGCAAGGATGGCAGCGCCGTTTCGCTAGTGATACACCTCGCGCGCTGGGCCGAAGGAAGACCCGGCTGCACTCCGCGAGACCTTTTGGCGCGAGGCTGGACCGTGAAGAAATACTCTGTATTCGCCATCGCCCGCGAGGCCATGCGCGGCCACAAGGGCTGGGAGGAACAATGGTCCTCGCCGGAGCCCAGGAAGGAATACGACGTCATCATCGTCGGCGCCGGCGGTCATGGATTGGCCACCGCCTATTATCTCGCCACCGTGCACGGCATCACCAATGTCGCTGTGCTGGAAAAGGGCTGGCTGGGCGGCGGCAATACCGGCCGCAACACCACCATCATCCGATCCAACTATCTCTATGACGAGAGCGCAGGGATTTACGACCATGCGCTGAAGCTGTGGGACGGGCTCTCCCAGGAGCTCAACTACAACGTCATGTATTCGGCGCGCGGCGTCATGATGCTCGCCCACAATGTGCACGACATCCAGGTGCTGAAGCGCCATGTCCATGCCAACCGGCTGAACGGCATCGACAATGAATGGCTGACGCCGGAGCAGGCCAAGGAATTCTGTCCGCCGCTCAATACCTCGAAAGATGCGCGCTATCCGGTCGTCGGGGCTGCCCTGCAGCGCCGCGGCGGCACGGCGCGCCATGACGCGGTCGCCTGGGGCTATGCGCGCGGCGCGTCGGCGCGCGGCGTCCACATCATCCAGAACTGCGAGGTCACCGGCGTCAAGCGGGCTGCCAACGGCGCGGTCACAGGCGTCGATACGACGCGCGGTTTCATCGGCGCCAAGAAGGTCGGCGTCGTCGCGGCCGGCCATTCCTCGGTCATCATGAACATGGCCGGCGTGCGCATGCCGCTGGAGAGCTATCCGCTGCAGGCGCTAGTGTCGGAGCCGGTCAAGCCGGTTGTGCCTTGCGTTGTGATGTCGAACACGGTGCACGCCTATATCTCGCAGTCCGACAAGGGCGAACTGGTGATCGGCGCCGGCACCGACCAGTATGTCTCCTATTCGCAGACCGGCGGACTTCACATTCTTCAGCATACGCTGGACGCCATCTGCGAGATGTTCCCGATCTTCACGCGCATGAAGATGCTGCGTTCGTGGGGCGGCATCGTCGACGTGACGCCCGACCGCTCGCCGATCCTGGCCAAGACGCCGGTGCCCGGCCTCTACGTCAATTGCGGCTGGGGCACGGGCGGCTTCAAGGCCACACCGGGCTCGGGCCATGTCTTTGCCCACACCATCGCCAAGGACGATCCGCACCCGATCAACGCGCCTTTCACCATCGAACGCTTCCGCACCGGTCGCCTCATCGACGAGGCGGCGGCCGCAGCGGTGGCGCACTGATGATGATGACTGAGATCGCTGTCGCGATGCCGCTGATGCTGGCGGGGGAACAGGGCATGTTCCATGTTCCGACGGCGCAGGAGGTGCGGCTGCAGCCGATCAGCCGTGCCGGAAACGAGACCGGCTGGCCGTTTTCGGTCGACGAGGGAATGCTCGCCTGCGTCTGGAGCGTCGGCCAGAAAGTGGTGATGTTCTACGAAGGCAGACCGCATAGGCTGGATGAGGACGAGGATTTCCAACCGCGTGGCGTCATCGTTACGACAGATCCGATGCAGCTGACGCTCGGCAACATGGCCAACCGCGATCTCTTCAGTGCGGCGACGAGCATCGAGGAGCGGCTGCGACTCGTCGCTCCATTCATGACCATGGGCCAGAAGCTTTGCGATCAACCGGCGGGCGCGCGCGTCGGCCACGGCGAATTGTAGGAACAAACACGATGCTTCTCATCCGCTGCCCCTATTGCGAGGAAGAGCGCCCGGAACTCGAATTCCGCAACGCCGGCGAGGCGCATATCGCGCGTTCGGCCAACATGGCCGGCGAGAGCGACGACGATTTCGAGAAGTTCTTTTTCATCCGCTCGAATCCCAAGGGCATCATTTATGAGCGCTGGCGGCACATGCATGGCTGCGCGCGCTTCTTCAACGCGGTGCGCGACACCGTCACCGACAAGTTCGTCATGACCTACAAGGCCGGCGAACCGAAACCCTCCAAGCTACCTGGAGTAGCGAAATGAGCGGCGCGTTGCGCATTCCCGGCACCGGACGCCTCAGCCAGGCCAAGACCGCGCGGTTCAGCTTCGATGGACAGTCCTATGCCGGCATCGAGGGCGACACGCTGGCCTCGGCGCTGCTCGCCAACGGCGTGCATCTGGTCGGCCGCTCGTTCAAGTACCACCGCCCGCGCGGCATCCTATCGGCCGGCGCAGAAGAGCCGAACGCGCTGGTGCAGATCGTGCGCGACGACGCGCGCAAGACGCCCAACGTGCGCGCGACCGTACAGGAACTCTATGACGGGCTTGCCGCCAATTCGCAGAACCGCTGGCCGTCGCTGTCCTTCGACGTCGGCGCGGTCAACGATTTGGCATCACCGCTGTTCTCGGCCGGTTTCTACTACAAGACCTTCATGTGGCCGAAAGCGGCCTGGAAGAGCCTCTACGAACCGAAGATCCGCGAAGCAGCCGGTCTTGGCGTTTCGCCCGACAGGCCGGATCCCGACCATTATTCCTCGCGCTACGCCCATTGCGACGTGCTGGTGCTGGGCGGCGGCGCGGCTGGCATCGCGGCGGCGCTTGCCGCGGCGGAGACCGGCGTGCGCGTCATCCTGGCCGACGAGCAGGCCGAGTTCGGCGGCAGCCTGCGCTTCGAGTCTGGCGCGAAGATCGACGGCAAGGACGGCTTTGCCTGGGCGCAAGCGGCGATCGCCAGGCTGAGTGCGATGGACAATGTCCGCGTGCTGCCGCGCACCACGGCGTTCGGCTATTACGCGCAGAATTTCGTCGGCCTGGTCGAGCGCGTCAGCGATCACCTGAAAGCCCCCGGCCACGACCTGCCGCGCGAACGGCTATGGCAGGTCCGCGCCAAGCGCGTGGTGCTGGCCTCCGGCGCCATCGAGCGCCACATGGTGTTCGCCAATAACGACCGGCCAGGCGTCATGCTGGCGGGCGCGGCGCGCACCTTCCTCAACCATTATGGTGTCGCGGTCGGAAAAAATGTCGGTGTCTACACCGCCAATGACTCGGCCTACAGCGCCGCGATCGACCTGAAGAAGGCCGGCGTCAACGTGGCGGCGATCGTCGATTTGCGCGACAACCCGACCGGCCCGGTGATCGACGAGGCGAGGGCGCTCGGCATCGAGATCAATTTCGGCCGTGCTGTGATCCGCGCCGGCGGCAAGTTGCGGGTGTCGTCGATGACGGTGCAGCCGAAGAATGGCGGCGGCGAACGCACAATTCCGGTCGATGCGATCCTGATGTCGGCCGGCTGGACACCGTCGGTGCATCTGTTCTCGCAGTCGCGCGGCAAGGTCGCCTTCAACGACGAGACCAAGCGGTTCGTGCCCGGCACCTACGCGCAGGACTGCGTCTCGGTCGGCGCCTGCAACGGCACCGACGGACTGGCGGCGACGGTCGACGAGGCCTATGCGGCGGGCGCCAAGGCGGCCAAGGATGCCGGCGCGAAAGCCGCCAAGGAGACCAAACCGAAGGTGGACGCCTCGGAGAGCTGGTCGCGCGGCATGCTGGGTGCGGCGCCCGGCGCCGGACCGGACACGACGGTTAAAGCCTTCGTCGATTTCCAGAACGACGTGACCGCCAAGGACATCCGCCAGGCGGTGCATGAAGGCATGCGCTCGATCGAGCATGTCAAGCGCTTCACCACCAACGGCATGGCGACCGACCAGGGCAAGACCTCCAATATGCACGGCCTGGCGATTGCCGCCGAAACGCTGGGCAAGCCGATCCCGGAGGTCGGCCTGACCACGTTCCGCGCGCCCTACACGCCTGTCACCTTCGGCGCGATTGTCAGCCATGCGCGTGGGCCGCTGTTCGACCCGACACGCAGAACCGCGATCCATCCGTGGGCCGAGGCGCAAGGCGCGGTGTTCGAGGATGTCGGCCAGTGGAAGCGCGCCTGGTATTTCCCGAAAGCCGGCGAGGACATGCATGCGTCGGTCGACCGCGAATGCGTTGGGGTCCGCAATCAAGCCGGCCTGTTCGATGCCTCGACGCTGGGCAAGATCGAAGTGGTCGGCCCGGACGCGGCCAAGTTCATGGAACTGCTCTACACCAATCCGTGGGAGAAGCTGGAGCCAGGCCGCTGCCGCTATGGCATCATGCTGCGCGAGGATGGCTTCATCTATGATGACGGTGTCGTGGGCAGGCTGGCGCCGGACCGCTTCCATGTCACGACGACGACGGGCGGCGCGCCGCGCGTCATGAACCACATGGAGGATTACCTCCAGACCGAGTTCCCGCATCTCAATGTCTGGCTGACCTCGATCACCGAGCAGTGGGCGGTCATTGCCGTGCAGGGTCCGAAATCCCGCGACATCATCGCGCCGCTGGTCGAAGGCATCGACATGTCTGATGAAGCGCTGCCGCATATGTCGGTGCGCGAAGGCAAGATCTGTGGCGTGCCGACACGGCTGTTCCGCATGTCGTTCACCGGCGAGCGCGGTTTCGAAGTCAATGTCCCGGCCGACTATGGCCAGGCCGTCTGGGAAGCGTTGTGGGCCGAGGGCCAGAAGCATGGCGCCACCGCTTACGGCACCGAGGCGATGCACGTGCTGCGCGCCGAGAAGGGCTACATCATCGTCGGCCAGGATACGGACGGCACGGTAACGCCAAACGACGCCGGCCTCGACTGGGCGGTCGGCAAGAAGAAGGCCGACTTCGTCGGCATCAGGGGCATGGCGCGGCCGGACCTGGTCGCCAAGGGCCGCAAGCAACTGGTCGGCTTGAAGACCAAGGACCCCAAGGTGGTGCTGGAAGAAGGCGCGCAGATCGTCGAGGACCCGAAGCAGGCAATCCCGATGAAGATGATCGGCCACGTTACCTCGAGCTACTGGTCGCAGAATTGCGGCCGTTCCATCGCCCTGGCGCTGGTCGCCGGCGGGCGTGACCGGATGGGCGACACGCTCTATGTGCCGATGCCGGACGGGGTGATCGAAGTGGAGGTTGCCGGCATGGTGTTCTTCGACGAGACGGGAGGGCGCCTCAATGGCTAAAGCTGCTGCAAAGACGGCCGCGACGGCTTCGCCCTCGGCGGAGCGGCGCCCGGCATTGGCCGGGCGCACTGTCTCCGCAACGGGTGTCAAGGTCGAAGTGCTGCCGCCGGCCCTGCGCATTTCGCTGCGCGCGCCGGAAGCTTCGGTCGCCGCTCTGTCGAAGGCGCTCGGTGTGACCCTGCCGAAGCAGCCGAAAACCTCGGCGTCGAAGAGCGGCCGTACGGCGCTGTGGCTTGGGCCGGACGAGTGGCTTGTCATCGACGAGGCCGGCAAGGACCCGCTCGCCAATTGCGCGAAGGTTTCAACCTTGCACTCGTCGGTCGGCATCTCGCATCGCAACATCGCGATTTCCGTCACCGGCCCGGCGGCGGAAGCCGCGATCAATTCGGGCTGCCCGCAGGATCTGTCGCTCGACGCCTTCCCGGTGGGCGCCGCTTCGCGCACCATTTTGGGCAAGGCCGAGATCGTGCTGTTGCGCACGGCCGACGAGGCCTTCAGGGTCGAGTGCTGGCGTTCTTTCTCGGACTATGTCTTTACTTTCCTGTCCGAGGGAGCCCGCGACGCCGCCGGCTGACCCCGGAACGTTTGCCGCCCGCGTCCGTTGTGCGGCGACAAATCGAGGGAGAACTGCCGATGCCGTCGAAGTCCGCGCCGAAATCGCCGAAAACCGCGGCGGTCCGTTCGCTCCAACATGAGCGGCATCACGAGGCCGACGCCGAAGACGAACTCGAGGAAGGCCTCGAGGACACATTTCCAGCCAGCGATCCCGTGTCGATTACGGGGTCGTCCATTCCCGGCGCACCGGCCAAGCCTGGCAAGGCCAAGACAGTCCCTGGCCGCAAGGCCCGCAAGCCCTGATTTCACAAATTTTGATCGACGACATCTTTCCAAGACCTCATCGGATGCGGTACTCAAAGCGCTTTGGAGAGGAAAAATGCCTGTTAAAGCCGTTGTCTGGGGCGAGAACGTCCATGAACAGACCAATGCCGCCGTGCGCGTCCTCTATCCCTTGGGCATGCACGGTACCATCGCCGCCGCGCTCAACCAGGACAAGCGGATCGAAGCGACCACCGCCACCTTGCAGGAACCCGAGCACGGCCTGAGCGACACGCGCCTGGCGGCCACCGACGTGCTTCTATGGTGGGGCCATGCCGCCCATGGCGAGGTCAAGGACGAGATCGTCGAGCGCGTCCAGAAGCGGGTCTGGGAAGGCATGGGGCTGATCGTGCTTCATTCCGGCCACTACTCGAAGATTTTCAAGCGGCTGATGGGCACGCCCTGTTCGCTGAAATGGCGCGAGGCGGGCGAGCGCGAGCGTGTCTGGGCGATCAATCGCGGCCACCCGATCGCGCAAGGCATCGGCGAATGCCTGGAGATCGGCGAGACGGAAATGTATGGCGAGCCGTTCGCGGTGCCGGAGCCGCTGGAGACGGTGTTTATCTCCTGGTACGAGGGCGGCGAGGTGTTCCGCTCCGGCCTGACCTATCAGCGGGGAGCGGGAAAAATCTTCTATTTCTCACCGGGCCACGAGACCTATCCGATCTATCACAATGAAGGCGTGCAGCAGGTGCTGCGCAACGCCGTGCACTGGGCGCACAACCCCGCCCCGGCATGGTCCGGCATCACCAATGCGCCGAATGTGCCGACGGACAAGGCCAAGGAGAAGATCGTCCAGAAAGGCCTGCGTCTGCATGCCGACGGTGAGAGGGGGCTGAGCTGATGCATCGCCTGCTTTTGCTCGGCACCGGCTGGATCGCGGCACATCATATCGAGGAGTTCGGTCAGGTTCCGAGCTGTACCATCGTCGCTTGCGTCGATCATCTGCCGGGCCGCGCGGCGGCGTTCGCCGCCGCCAACAAAATAGGCAATTTCTTCGAAAGCCTCGAAGCTGCGATCGCTTGGGGCGAGTTCGATGCCGCCATCAACGCGACGCCGGACCAGGTCCACAAGGCGACGACGCTCGCCCTGCTGGCCGCCGGGAAACATGTGTTCTGCGAGAAGCCACTGGCGCCGAACCATGCCGATGCGCTTGCGATGAGCGAAGCCGCCGAGGCGGCCGGGCTCGTCAACATGGTCAACCTGACCTATCGTAACACGCCGGTGATCCACGAGGCGCGGCGCATGGTGGAGGCCGGCGAGATCGGCGAGCTGCGCCATGTCGAGGCGAACTACCGGCAAAGCTGGCTGGTCAGCAAGTTCTGGGGTGACTGGCGGGTCGACGACAAATGGCTGTGGCGCCTGTCGAGCCGGCACGGTTCGACGGGTGTTCTGGGCGATGTCGGCATCCATATCCTCGACTTCGCGACCTATGGCGCGGCCCAGGATATCGTCTCGCTGCATGCCGATCTGGTGACGTTTCCGAAGGCGGAGGGCGACCGCATCGGTGACTATGTGCTCGACGTCAATGACAGTTTGGCGGTAACGGCGCGGCTCAGCTCAGGCGCGCTGGCCACGATCATGGCCAGCCGCTACACGACGGGCCATGGCAATGATTTGTCGCTGGCCCTGCACGGCACCAAGGGCGCGATCAAGGTCGAGACCGACGGCAAGGTTTCGCGGCTGTCGGCCTGCTTGGGTGACGACGTCGATCAGCACCGTTGGCGGATGCTGACGCCGCCTGACGTCAAGCACAATGCCCGGCGCTTCGCCGATGCGCTGGACACGGGACGGAACGGCGATCCGTCGTTCCGGCGCGCCGCCGACATGCAGAAGCTGATCGACGCGGCTTTCGAAAGTTCAGCGGCCAAGCTGCCGGTCTCGATCGCCTGAAATCACCATCTGGCCGGCTGAGCCGGCCAGACTTTCGGAAAATCTCAGTAGGCGCTCGGCATGATCCACGGGTTCACCGTGATCCCGAGCCTAGGACCCTTGCCGTCGGTTGTGGCTTCCGTGGAAGCCTTCTTGTCGACCGATCCGGTCGAAGCGCAATCGAGCTTCACATTGGTCTTGGTGTCGACGCAGGTCGCTGCAGTCGAATGCTTGACCGCGTGGGGGGTGTTGTTGGCGGCAAAGGCCGAACCCGAAAGCGCCAGGACGGCGGCAAGGGTGAGGAGTGTCTTTTTCATGGTCAGTCTCCGTGTTCGACGGGGTGAATTTGTTCCGTACATGTACGTTGCTCTGTACAAATACGTCCGTCGATCGCGAAGTTCAAGAGAAATTGTACACGTACGGTAAACTTTTTGTTAACCAAGAAATCCGCCCCATTCTGGCTGGGAGAGGCGGTGAGGAAATCTGGAAAACGAAGAGGTCGCGCTCAGCAGTTGACTGGTGTTTCGGTCAACGGCGGCACATCTTGCGTGCTGAGCGTGGCAAGGGTGAAATCGCACATCCGCTTCACGAAAGCCTGCGCGTCGCCGAAGGGATAAAAGGGGAATGTGATCAGCAGCGAGATCGTGCCATGGCCGACCGCCCACAGCATGGTGGCGATGGCGCGCGGATCGCCACGCAATTTGCCGGCGGCGACGCAGGCCTCGACCCTGCTGATCAGCACCTTCATCGCCGGGTTGCCTTCCTCCATGTCCTCGTAGCTCCTGCCTTCCGGCAGCTTGGTCTTTTCGGTCATGAAGACAGTGCGGTATTCGTTGGGATTGCCGAGCCCGAAGGCGGCATATTCGGTCATCACCGCCTGCAAGGCCTCGATCGGATCGTCGGACGGGTGCTCCTCGATGCGCCGGGCGAGCGTTTCAAACGCGTCCTCGGCCAGCGCGAAGAGGATGTCCTGCTTGTCGGCGAAGTAGGAATAGACCGACATCGGCGCGTAGCCGACCCGCTTGGCCAGCTTGCGGATGGTCAGGCCTTCATAGCCTTCTTCCTGGACGAGCTTGTGTGCGGCCGCGACAAGCTCCGAGCGCAGTTCGGCCTTTTGTTTCTCGCGGCGTTTCTGGAGGCTCAGCGGCAAGTCCGTTGCCCTTGTCTGGTTGGTGCCTTGGTTAAATTATATACGCTGTACGGAAACGAACAAGGGCGCCGCGGGTTCCCAAGCGGCAGGCGTCAGAAGCGACCCATCCCGTCTCCCCTTACGCCTGCTTGTTGATCAGTTGGACGGCGAGGTGCGAGAGCAATTTCACCGCCTCGCCATAGGTTTTGGCCTTCTCCGGGTTGGAAGCGTTGCCGTCGAGCGCCCGCTTGTAGACACCCTGGCAGATTGCAGCCAGCCGGAAGAAGGAGAAGGCGAGGAAGAATGTCCAATTGCCGATGCCGGTCAGCCCACGTCGCCGGCAATAGGCGGCGACATAGTCTTCCTCGGAAGGCAGGCCGAGTGCCGAGCGATCGATGCCGCCCAGGCCGCGAAAGCCGGATGCATGCGGCAGGCGCCATTGCATGCATTGATAGGCGATGTCGGCGAAGGGGTGGCCTGATGTCGACAATTCCCAGTCGAGCACCGCCAGTACCCTCGGCTGGTCCGGCGCGAAGATCAGATTGTCCAGCCGATAGTCGCCATGCACAAGCGAGGCCCTGACGTCATCGGCCGGCTTATGCATCTCCAGCCAGGTAATCAGTTGGTCCATGTCGGCAATGGTACCGGTTTCGGAGGCACGGTACTGGCTGGTCCAGCGTGCCAGCTGCCGCTCGAAGTAATTCCCGGGGCGGCCGAAAGCGCTGAGACCCACGGCCTCGACATCGACATCGTGCAGGGCCGCAAGCGTGCCGTTCATGGCATCGTACATCGCGGCGCGCTCATCGTTATCGCGGGCCTCAGGCAGTGCCGGATCCCAGAAGATGCGGCCATCGAGGAAACCCATGATGTAGAACATGCGACCGATCGGCGAGCCCTCGGCCGACAGATGCAGCATTTTGGGCACCGGCACGGCGGTGCCCGAAAGCGCCTCCATCACCCAGAATTCGCGGTCGACCTGGTGCGCCGATTTCAAGAGTTGGCCTGGCGGCTTGGCGCGCAGCACGTAACGGCCGCTTGCCGCCGTCAGGAGATAGGTCGGGTTGGATTGGCCGGATTTGAATTTTTCGATTGCCGCGAGCCCGGAAAAGCCCGGGATGTGCGCCTCGAGGTAAGGCGCAAGCGCCGCCTGGTCGAGCGCGTTCGGGTCGCTCATACCGTCTCGGGCTGACGTTCAAGTAAGGTCAGCGTCAGCCAGCGGGCGGTCAGCGCCGGCTTTTTGGAACCTTCGATCTCGATGGTCACGTCATGCGCCGTCTGCACCCAGCCCGATGGCCTGACCTTGACGTCGGCCAGCACGAAATGGGTGCGGATGCGCGCGCCAGTCTTCACCGGCGCCAGGAAGCGCAGCGAATCGAAGCCATGGTTGACGCCCATCTTGCCGTTTTCCAGCGGCGGCATGGTCTCGAACGTCATCGCCGACAACAGCGACAGCGACAGGAAGCCGTGCGCGATGGTGCCACCGAACGGCGTTTCGCGCTTGGCCCGCTCCGGATCGCAGTGGATGAACTGGTGATCGTCGGTAGCGTCGGCGAACTGATCGATCATGCGTTGCGTGACCACGCGCCAGGGCGAAACGCCGACCTCCTTGCCGACACTGGCCAGAAGCACATCGAGACTGATCGGTTCCACGCTCATGTCCTCCTGTTTCACTCCCGGCTTCTGCGGCCGGAAAATGTCATTCCTTGAATAAGGTCAACCCATGCTGCACCGACTGCCCGCCGTCGATCGGCAGGATGGCGCCAGTCACATAGCTGCCTGCACGGCTGCACAAATAGAGCGTTGCGCCGGCAATGTCATCCGGCGTGCCGATGCGGCCGATCGGGACATGGCCGCCGACATGCCTGGCCTGTTCGTCCGTGCCGGTGGCGAATGCGGTCATGCGGCTCTGGAATGGGCCTGGTGCGAAGGCGTTGACGGTGATGCGGCGGCCAGCGAATTCGAACGCCAGCGTGCGTGTCAGATGATGCACGGCGGCCTTGGAGGCGGTGTAGGAATAGGCATCGTCGGCCAGCGGCTGCGTGCCCATCACCGATCCCAGATTGATCACCCGGGCCGGATCGGCTTCGCTTGCAGCAGCATCAAGCAGCGGCAGCAATTCGCGTGTCAGATGGAAGACCGCGGTGACATTGACGCCGAACACCTTGGCCCAGGCGTGATAGGGAAAGCTCTCCAGCGGCGCGCCCCAGGACACGCCGGCATTGTTGACCAGAATATGCAGTCTTTCGGTCCGTGCCTTGACCTCACCGACCAGGGCGGCAATGCCAACCTCGCTGGAAACGTCGGCGGCAAAGCCTTCCGCCCGGCCCGGGGCGCCAAGTCCGTTCAACTCGCTGGCGACCTTGATGCAGTCCTCGCCCTTGCGCGAGGCGATCATGACGCTAGCGCCGGCCTTGACCAGCGCGGTTGCCGCCATGCGGCCGATGCCGGTCGCCGCTCCCGTCACCAGCGCGGTCTTGCCGGCAACCGAAAACAGCTCATCCAGATAGCTCATCCAAATTCTCCGCGCCTTCGCCCGCGGGCAAAACAGTTCGCGTTGACAAGGCTATCCGAAGTACGGTCATCCTTGCCACGGATAAAATGCCCGGCCTGCATGAAGGGTTAGCGACCGATGACGCAGATGAATCTCGGCATGACCGAGCGGCTGAAGCCGATCCACGCACGCGTCGCGGCCATGGTGCGCGACGAGATCATGCCGCTCGACAAGGAGTTCCTGGGCGAAGTCGGCAAGGCCGGCGACCGCTGGGTCTACAGCAAACGCCAGAGCGAGATCCTCGAAGGGCTGAAGAAGACCGCACGGGAGCGCGGCCTGTGGAACTTCTGGTTGACCGGCTCGGAACGTGGCTACGGCCTGTCCACTGTCGAATACGCCTATCTGGCCGAAGAGATGGGCAAGGCGCATCTCGGCGCCGAAACATTCAACTGCTCGGCACCGGACACCGGCAATATGGAGGTTCTGGAACGCTACGGCTCGGCCGAGCACAAACGGGAATGGCTCGAACCGTTGCTGGACGGAAAAATCCGCTCGGCCTATCTGATGACGGAGCCGGATGTCGCCTCCTCCGACGCCACCAACATTTCCATGCGCTGCGAGCGGCAGGGCGGCGACTACGTGCTCAACGGCGAGAAATGGTGGGCGTCGGGCGCCGGCGATCCGCGCTGCGCCATCTACATCGTCATGGTGCGGACCGGCGGCGATGACGAGCCGCAGCACCGCCGCCACTCGATGGTCCTGGTACCCTCGGTCACGAAAGGCGTGACCAAGGTCCGCGCCATGCAGGTCTATGGTGACGATGACGCGCCGCATGGCCATATGCATCTTCGCTTCGACAATGTCCGGGTACCGGCCTCGAACCTGATCCTGGGCGAGGGCAGGGGCTTCGAGATCGCGCAAGGCCGGCTCGGCCCCGGCCGCATCCATCACTGCATGCGCGCCATCGGCCAGGCCGAGATGGCGCTGGAGATGCTGTGCCAGCGTTCCGTGCGCCGCGAGGCCTTCGGCCAGAAGCTGGCGAAGCTTGGCGCCAATTTCGACATCATCGCCGAATGCCGCATGGAGATCGAGATGGCCCGCCTGCTCTGCCTCAAGGCGGCATGGATGATCGACCAGGGCGACGCGCGGGCCGCCGCTCCCTGGATCAGCCAGATCAAGGTCGTCGCGCCACGCGTGGCGCTCAAGGTCACCGACGAGGCGGTGCAGATGTTCGGCGCCCAGGGCATCAGCCAGGATACGCCACTGGCGCGCTCGTGGACGCATCTGAGGACGCTGCGCCTCGCCGACGGGCCTGACGCAGTCCATCGCCGCCAGGTGGCGCGTACGGAGTTGAAGAAATACACGCAGGAGAAGCTCTGAGCGGCAGTTCGGCTGGCCACATATGGGTTTCCTGCGGCAACCAAGGAGTGTCAGTGATGACCATCCCCTCCGAAATGAAGGCGCTGCTCTTGGTCGGTGACGGCTATACCAGGACGCCGAGCGGCAGTGCGCTCGAGGCGATGGAGCCCTATCTCGAGCCGGGCAGCATCGCCGTGCCTGCGCCCGGACCGAGCCAGGTGCTGATCAAGGTCAGCCTGGCTTCGATCAATCCATCGGATGTCGCCTTCATCAAGGGCCAGTATGGCCAGCCGCGCGCCAAGGGTCAGCCGGCCGGCTTCGAGGGCGTCGGCACGGTCGTCGCGGGTGGCGAGGAGCCCTATCCCAAAAGCCTCGTCGGCAAGCGTGTCGCTTTCGCCACTGGTCTCAGCAATTGGGGCTCGTGGGCCGAATATGCCGTCGCCGAGGCGGCGGCCTGCATTCCGCTGCTCGATACGGTGCGCGACGAGGACGGCGCCGCGATGATCGTCAATCCGCTGACCGCGATCGCCATGGTCGACATCGTCAAACAGGAAGGCGAGAAGGCCTTCGTCATGACCGCCGGCGCCAGCCAGCTCTGCAAGCTGATCATCGGCCTTGCCAGCGAGGAAGGGTTCCGGCCTGTTGTCACCGTGCGCCGCGACGAGCAGATCGCCATGCTTAAAGAGCTTGGCGCGGCGCATGTCCTCAACGAGAAGGCGCCGGATTTCGAGGCCACGCTGCGCGAGGTGATGAAGGCCGAACAGCCGCGCATCTTCCTCGATGCTGTCACGGGCCCGCTGGCTTCAGCCATCTTCAATGCAATGCCGAAACGGGCGCGCTGGATCATCTATGGCCGGCTCGATCCCGAGGCCACGGTCATCCGCGAACCCGGCCAACTGATCTTCCAGCACAAGCACATCGAGGGCTTCTGGCTGAGCGAATGGATGCGGCAATCCAGGGATCGGCGTGGTCCGGCGATCCTCGAGGCGCAGAAGCGTTTTTCCGATGGACGCTGGTCGACCGACGTGACGGCGGTCATTCCGTTGGCCGAGGCAATGGCACGCGTGCCGGCGGAACTGGCCAAGCCTAACGGTAAGGTGTTCATCCGGCCTTAAAGTGGTGACCTCGCTCTCGACGCCCGACACAATCACGTGTCCGGCGCCGTCGGAACGGCCGGATCGTAGCTTGCGCCATTGAGCCCCCCTATGCCTGGTCGCTTTGTCCGTGATATGCCGCCGCCATCGAATGCCGGGACTACGCCAGGCCGAGGCGTCTTCCGCGATGGCGTGCGGGGTGTGTTGATGACGATTTCCAAGCCGGTTTTCGACCGTTTGGGGCTGGGCATGTGGGTCGGGGCGTTCCTGGTCGTTCTCGGCCTGGTGCTATGGTCGCCCCACACGCGCACGGTGATGCAGGCCTACGGATATGGCAGCGAGGCATTCCTCGGCGGCCAGCCGCTGTACAATCTCCAGTCGGAGATGGGCTATCTCTACGCGCCGGCCTTTGCTGCGCTCTACGTGCCGGTGCTGAAGCTTGGACCGTATCTGGGCGGCGTGGTGTGGCATGCGGTGGGCTTCGCGGCGCTCACCTTCGCGGCGATGCGGCAAGTGCGCAAAATCGGCGGCGGGGAATTGCCGTGGCTGCTTTCCTTCGGGCTCTTCCTTGCCCTGCCGATGGCGCTGGGTGCGATCCGCAACGGCCAGGCGACGATCCTCTTGACCGGCGCCTGCTGGCTCCTGACCCTGTCGGCGCTCGAAGGGCGGCGCGCCGAGACCTTCTTCTGGGCTTCGGTCGCCATCATTGCCAAACCGACCGCGATCATCATGCTTTTGCTGGTGGGAGCCCTGCGCCTGCGGCTGATACCCGTGCTCGTGCTGGCGGTGCTGTTCGTGCTCGCCATACCGTATGCCTTCGCACCTGCCGGCTATCTCAACGCGCAGTACGGTGATTTCGCCCGCATGCTGACCTCGATGGCCGTCGACCGGTCCGGCCACTTTGTCCCTACCGACTTCACGGCGCCTTTCACCTCGGCAGGAGTGCCCATGCCTGAATTCGCCGCCACGATCGTGCGCGTCGTCGTGGCACTGCTTACGCTATCGATCGTCCTCTGGTTCGACCGCAAGCTCCAGCCCGGCATGGCCGGACTGGCGATCTTCCTGACGGCCGCCTTCTACATGTGCGTCTTCAATCCGCGCGTCGAGCCAAATACCTATGCCATGATCGCCGTGCCTGCCGGTCTCGCTATCGCCACACTGTGGCGGGAGGAGCGTGGTGGCGTCTTGGCTTCGGTGCTGTCGACGGTATTGTTCCTCACAGGTCTGACCAGCGTCGAGCGCCACATGCATAATTTCTTCTACCCTTGGTTCCGGCCGCTCGCGGTCACCTTCATCGCCTGTTCGCTGATCTGGTGGTTCTGGACCAAGGCGCGCGACAAGGCGGTGAATGTCGGACCCGTCGCACATGGCTGAGTTGCGGCAGAAACTCGATATCGTAGCGCCCTTCTTCAATGAGGCGCAGTCGGCGTCGGCCTTTGCCGGGCTGCTCGAGAGGCTCGAGGAAGCCGTATCAAGCCGTTTCGGCATGGCCGTCCATAAGATCCTGATCGACGATGGCAGTCGCGACGATGGCGCCGAGCGGTTTTCGCTGGCGCTGTCGGGTTCCTGGGAGGTCGTGCGGCTCAGCCGTAATTTCGGCAAGGAGGTCGCGGTGCTCGCCGGCCTCGACCATTCGCGCGGCGACATGGTGCTGATCATGGATTCCGACCTTCAGCATTCCATGGATGTCAGCCTGCAGATGATTGCCGAGTTGGTGGAACACCACGATATCGACGTCGTCTACGCCCAGAACGACCGGCGCGAGGCCAGTTGGCGGCGCAGCCAGCTGGCGAAGCTGTTCTATAGCCTGATCAACAGCAGCCAGCGTTTCGATATCCCCGAGAATGCGGGAGACTTTCGCGTCATGCGCGGTACCGTGGCGCGCGCGCTGACAAGCTTGCGCGACAAGCGGCGCTTCAACAAGGGCCTGTTCGCCTGGGCCGGCTTCCGCCAGAAAGCCATACCCTATTCGCCGGAAAATCGTGCCATCGGCACATCGAAATGGAGCCGGCTCAACCTGATCGCCTTTTCGCTGGAAGGCTTTACGTCGTTTTCCGTCATCCCGCTGCGCATCATCAGTCTGAGCGGCATGCTGGCGGCGCTGGCGGGCGTCGTTTACGGCGCCAAGGTGTTCTTCGAAGTGATGTTCTACGGCATTGCAGTGCCTGGCTATCCCAGCCTGATGGTCGCCGTCGTCCTGTTCGGTGGCCTCAACCTCACCCTCCTTGGCCTGATCGGCGAATATGTCTGGGTCACGCTGTCGGAGAGCAAGGACCGTCCGGTGTATATCGTGCGCGATGTCGTGCGCAGCGACGTTTCAGACGGCGCCGCGGGCGCGTCCCGCGGATGACGCGGCGCATTCGCCTGATCGCCGATGACTACGGCCTGGCGCCAGGGGTTTGCGCCGGGATTCTCGACCTGCTCGACCGGCGACGCCTGACCGGCACCAGCTGCATGACCGGTTTTCCGGAATGGGCTGGGGCGGCGGCGCGTATAAGGCCACTGTGCGGTCACGCGGCGATCGGACTGCACCTGACCCTTACGGACCAGCCAGCCGTCACGGGCAAATCGAGCCTGGCGCCTGAGGGCCGGCTGCCGCCGCTTCGTTCGCTGGCCCTGCCGGTCTTCCGCAGCCGGATCGATGAGCGCGACGTCCATGCCGAACTCGGCGCGCAATATAGTCATTTCGTCGAGGCGCTGGGCCGCAAGCCCGACTTCATCGACGGACATCAGCACGTGCATTTCCTGCCCGTCGTGCGCGGCTGGCTGCGGGCGAATTTTCGTGAAGCTGCGGGCAGGCCGGTGTTGCGCGGCGCTCCCGCGCTGGGTGATGCCGCCGTCGCACCGAAGATCGCGGCAATCGCTGCCGTGGCCGCCGGCTTCAACCAATCGATGCAGCGCGCCGGCTTTGCCGTTTGGAAGCCGCTCGCCGGCATCTATGACTGGCGGCAACCCGGAAAATTTGCCCCATTGCTGGAGGCTGCGGTCGAAGCGCTGCCGGACCATGGATTGTTCATGTGCCACCCCGGCCATGTCGACGAAACACTGTGCGCGCGCGATCCGATGCAAAGCGTGCGCGAAGTGGAACTTGGGGTTCTGGCCTCGGACGCGTTCGGCGCGCGCCTGGCCCGCGCCGGTGTCGAGATCATGGACGGCATGGGATGAGCGGCGGCAAACAGCCCCAGCGTTCGACCGGCAGCAAGATCGTCCGTTTTGCGCTTGTCGGACTGGCGAACACGGCCATCGATCTTGCCGGCTTCTCCCTGCTGCTCAAGCTGCATGTCCCGCCGCTGTCCGCCAATGTCGTCTCGTGGTCGATCGCCGTGATCTTCTCTTTCGTGGCGAATGGCTTCTGGTCGTTCGAGCGCAATCACGCCATCCGGCTGCATGACGCCTTCCTGCGGTTCGTCACGGCTGGGGCGTTGATTTCGCTCGGCGTTTCCAGCCTGTCGATCGCACTCTTCGCCGGTATCACCGGTGTGTGGCCGGCAAAGATCGGCGGCGTCATCGTGGCGGCTGTGTTGAACTTCCTTGCCGCCCGCTGGTCGATCGAAGGCCGGCTGCTGAAATAGCTATCTCTATTGCGCTGGTTCCACATTGGTGTAGGCGGCTTCCTCGAGTTCGCGCTTCAGCCGTGCTTCCTCGTGGGTCTTCGGGGTGACGAAACGGCCAAGCAGGAGATAGGCGACCGGTGTCAGAAACAGCGTCGAGACGGTCGCCAAGCCAAGCCCGCCGACGATGACCCAGCCAAGCGCCACGCGCGCCTCGGCGCCCGCGCCGGCGGCCAGCACAAGCGGCACACCGCCGAGAATTGTGCAGATCATCGTCATCATCACCGGCCGCAGGCGAATGGTGGAAGCCTGCTCGATCGCTTCGCGCACGCCGAGGCCCCGATCACGCAGCTGGTTTGCGAATTCGACGATCAGGATGCCGTTCTTGGCCATGACGCCGACCAGAAGCACCAGGCCGATCTGGCTGTAGGCGTTGAGGTTGGTGCCCGAGAGCAGCAAGGCGAAAATGGCGCAGGCAAGGCCGAGCGGCACCGTCGCCATGATGATGACGGCGCTTACGAAACTCTCGAACTGGGCGGCCAGCACCAAGAGGATGATGACCAGCGCGAAGCCGAAGATGGTGACCATTGCGCTATTGGTTTCGCCCAAAGTCGCGGCTTCGGCCAGCGGCAGGATGCGGCTGCCGGGCGGCAGAAGCGGCGCGGCGATCTCCTGAGCGCGTGTCAGCGCATCGCCAAGCGCGAAATTGCCTGAGAGATTCGAGGTAATCGCCACCGAAGGCTGCTGCTGTTCGCGCGAGAGCGACGGCGGCACGGCGCGCTCGGTCAGCGTGGCGATGGTCGACATCGGCACGAAGCGGCCATCCGCCGTCTTGAGGAAGACATTTTCCAGATCGGTCGGGTCGTTGATCGGGTTGGTGGTCGAGACCAGCTTCACGCCATAGCTACGGTCGGCGACGTAAACATCGACGACGTCGTTGCCGTCGAGCATGGCTTGCATGGTGTTGGCGAGCCCGGTGATGTCGATGCCGAGATCGGAAGCGCGCTCGCGGTCGATGGCCACGGCGAGCTGCGGCTGCGTCGGGTCGATCGACAGGCGCGGCGTCTGGAAACGCTGATCCTTCTGCATCTCGGCGATGATCTTGACCGCCGCGTCGCTAAGCGCTTTGCGGTCGTTGCCGACCAGCCCGAATTGCAGGCCATTGCCGGCGCCGCGGATGCCGAGGCTGTTGGGCTGGACCGGGAAGATGCGCACGCTGGGCACCTGCCTGGTCAACTGGCTGATCTCGGCCATGATCTCCTGCTGGCTGCGGCTGCGCTCGTCCCACGGCGCCAGCGTCATCACCATGAAACCGGAGTTGTAGGAGCCGTTCTGGCCGGCGTTTTCGAAGGTCGAGCGGATCTCGCCGGAATCGCGCATGGGCTGGATCAGGCGCTCGATTCTCTGCATCTGCTGCGTCGTATAGTCGAGGCTGACGCCTTGCGGGGCGTTGATGCGCAACAGCACGGCGGCGCGGTCCTCGGTTGGCGTCAGCTCCTGGCGGATGGTGCCGAACAGCGCAAACGCAATGCTGGCAAACAGCACCGCGACCAGAACCACGATCCACGGTGCGTCGAGACATGCATGGAGGGCGCGCTTGTAGCCGGCATTCAGGACGCCGCCGATGCGCGCGCCAATGCCGTGGCCGCCTTCGTGGTGGAGGAACGCGCTGGTCAGCATGCGTGAGGCAAGCATTGGACAAAGCGTCAGTGCCACCACGCAGGACAGAAGCACCGACATCGCAAGCACGAAGCCGAATTCGCGGAACAGGCCGCCGGTCTGGCCCGGCAGGAACGAGATCGGCACGAAGACGGCGACCAGAGTCAGCGTCGTGGCGACGACGGCGAAGAACACTTCCTGTGCACCGAGCACGGCGGCCGCGCGCGGGCCCATGCCTTCGTTGCGCCGTCGCACGATGTTTTCAAGCACCACGATGGCGTCATCGACGACAAGGCCGGTGGCCAGCACCAAAGCAAGCAGCGTCAGGATGTTGACGGAGAAGCCGGCCAGATAGATGGCGGCTATGGTGCCGATCATGGCGACCGGCATCGATAGGCCCGGGATGAGCGTGGCGCGCCAGTCGAGCAGGAAGACATAAATCACGATCAGCACCATGGTGACCGACAGGCCAAGCGCTATCTCGACCTCGTGCACCGCACCCTTGACGAAGACAGCGTCGTCGCTGGTGATCTTGATCGACATGCCCCTGGGCAGGTTCTCCTGCAGCTTGGCGACGGCGGCCTGGACGCCGGTCGAAATGTCCAGCGTGTTGGATTCCGCCTGCCGGATGATGCCGATGCCGATGCCCGTCTTGCCGTCCGAACGCAGCGCCGTCTGGCCGACATCGGGGCCGAGCGTGACGGTCGCGACATCGCGGATGCGCGTCGTGCCGCCAATGATGATGTTCTCGAATTCCTCAGGCGTCGTTACGTCGGCCGTGGTGCGGACGATCAGGTCCTGGTTTGTCGTGGTGATCGACCCGGCCGGGGAATCGAAGGCGACGGAGGCAAGCGCCGCCCTGAGGTCGGCGACCGTGAAGCCAAGGCTGGCCAGCTTGTTCTGGTCGACATCGATGCGGAAGATCTTGTCGCGGTCGCCATAGACCTGGACGTCGGCGACACCGGGCACGGCGGCCAGTTCGTCCTCGATCTGGTCCTGGACCACCACCGTCATGTCCTGGATCGACATGGTGTCGGAGGTCACCGCCAGCCGCATCACCGCGTCGGAATTGGCGTCGGCCTTGACGATGCGCGGCGGATCGGCCGTGTCCGGCATCTGGTTGGCGACGCGGCCGACCGCGTCACGCACGTCCGAGGCGGCGACGTTGAGATCGACCCCGTCGTTGAACTCGATAGTGACACGGCTCGAGCCGAAGGAGGACGAAGACGAGATCGACTTGACGCCGGAGACGCGGGCGACTGCGCCCTCGATCGTGTCGGTCAATTCGCGGTCGACCGTTTCGGCGGCGGCCCCTTCGAAGGTGGTGGAGACCGTGACGACGGCACGGTCGACGTCGGGCAATTCGCGGATCTCGACACCGTAGAAGGCAGCGAGGCCGGCAACGGCAATAAGGGTGTTCAGCACGAAGGCCATCACCGGCCTGCGGATGAACAGCGCGGTGAAGCCGGTGTCGCTGGAGGCGTTGGCGGGGCCGGTCATGAGCCTTCCGCGGCATTGGCGGCGCGCTGGTCCTGGCCGGCGATGCGAACCTCGCCGCCTTCGCTGACATTTTGGGTGCCTTCGGTGACCACCATGTCGCCGCTGTCGATCTTCGCGTCGATCAATACGGTTTCGGTGTTGCGCTGGATGATGCGAACCGGCAACCGCCTGGCCTTGCCGTCCTCGATCTGCCAGACATAGGCGCCCTCCGATCCCCACAGGATCGCCAGCGGGCTGACGGCCGGATAGGTCTCGCCGGGGAATTTCATGGTGATGGAGAACGACATGCCGGCGCGCAGCGAATCGGCCGGGTTGGCGATCTTGGCCTTGACCAGCAGGGTGCGGCTCTTTTCATCGATGTGGTTGTCGATCGCCGACACCGTCCCGGTATAGGCCTTGCTCGGATTGGCGATCGGCGTCGCCGTCAATTGCGCGCCGACCTTGACAGCGGCCGCGAAGCGCTCGGGCACCTCAAAATCGACCAGGATCGAGGAGCGGTCGTCAAGCGTGGCGATCGCCGACTGGTTGGTCACATAGTTGCCGGCCGAGATCGGCAGGATGCCGACGGTACCGGCGATCGGCGCCAGGATCGAGCGGCGCTGCAGCGCAAGCTCGGCATCCTGAAGCGCCAGCTTGGCGCCGGCCAGCACCACTTCGGCATCGGCGACCGCGACCGGCGTCGCGGCGTTTGAGGCACGTAACGACTTGACGCGGTCGAGCTTGGACTGGGCATCCTGCAAAGCGAGCTTGGCCCGATTCTGGGCGATGATCTCCGTGTCGGGATCGAGCGAGGCGATGATCTGCCCCTTATCGACATGGCTGCCGGATTCGACCAGCAGTTCGGCAAGGCGGCCGGAACTATAGGGATTGACGGTCACCGAGGCGTTGGCACGGCCGGTGCCGATCGCCTGCAGGCGGTCGTTGATCGTGGCCATGCTGGCTGGCGACGCGACGATCGTGGCAATCCGGGTGCGCCCCGTCTGCCGGGCGCCAGCCGCTGCGGTGTCCTTTGCTGGAGGCGTCGCGCCATACGCCCAGTCCATCCCCCAGCGTGTCAGCACTCCGGGAGCGGCGGGGTGGAAACGCGCCCACGCAGCCACGGCGGCGACCACGATCACAAATGCAAGGACAATCTGTTTCCAGCTCGACATCGATACTCCAGCGGCAACAATCGTCCGCTGGGTTCCAGGTGGAAGCGGATGCAGCGACGATGCGGGCTGGCGGCAACAACCGGCCACGCCACACCCCGATATCACCGGTTTATGGCAATTATCACGCAATCGTGCACATTAAATCTCGGTAACGTGAATTCGGGACGCTGTAGCGGAGCCGATGCGATGCCCCGGGGGATCTGCTTATCGCAGGTCTTCCATCTCGCGGATGCGCCGGGCGCCGTCGGCCTCGAGCTGCCTTGTGACAGCGCCGATCAGGGTTTCGGCGACAACGAAGAGCGCCGCCGAAGAATCCCATGCGGAAGGCACGGCGGTTCGCCCGGCAATGACATGGCGGGCAAAGCGGGCGATCGGCGACAGCCACTGATCGGTGAACAGTACGATCTGCACGCCGCGCTGATGCGCCTTCTCGGCAAAGCGGAGGAGGCTGCCCTGGTAGCGCCTGATGTCGAAGATCACCAGCACGTCGCGCTTGCCCATGTCGATCAGCCTGTCGCGCCACATGCTCTCCTGGCCGGCGAGGTGAAAGACATCGGGCTGGATGACGGCCAGATGGGCTGCCATGTAGCGCGCCAGCGGATCGGTGAAGCGGCCGCCGATGAGGAAGGTCTTGCCGCGCCGCTCGGCCAGCCTGGTGGCAATGTCGGCAAGCTGCCTGTCGGACAGATGCCTGAAGGTCTCGCGCATGTTGTCGAGCGTCGCTTCCAGCATGGGCGACACCGTGCCGCCATTGGGCGAGGGCGGATTGAGCGTTCGTATCGCCGGCGACTGCAATTGCGCCGCCAGTTCGTCCTGCAGGCTCGACTGGAACTCGGGATAGTTCTGGAAGCCGAGCCGGGCGACAAAACGCAGGATCGTCGGCGAGGAGACGCCGGCCGCGGATGAGAATTCGGCGACCGTCTTCAGGCCGATCATCGGGTAGTTCGCGATCAGCGTCTGCGCCGCTCGCCGTTCGCCGGCGGGCATCGCGCCGATACGGTCGGCGATCAATTCGGCAATGTTGGAAATCATCTTTTCCCCACCCTGGCCCGTCGACGGTCTTTTCCCCAGATCGCATTTGACAAAGCCAAACAAACTGTATGAAATCATCCGTAGGGACGCAATGAGGCAAAATACGTAACATACGATACAGCGCTCCCCGGGGACGGCAGACTATGGAGAAAGCACGGCCCGCCAGCCTTGCATCGTCTGATACCGTGCGGGTGATGAACCCCGGCGGATCGAGCCCTTTCGTACTGACCTGCGACCACGCTTCCAATTTCCTGCCGACCGAATTCGGCACGCTCGGCCTCGCCGCCGAGGACCTGACGCGCCACATCGCCTGGGATCCCGGTGCGCTGCCGGTTGCGTCGCGGATGGCGCAGGCACTCGATGCCACGCTGGTCGAAACCCGGATTTCGCGATTGGTCGTCGACTGCAATCGGCCGCTCGACGCGCCGGACCTGGTGCCGCAGGTCAGCGAAACGACAGCCATACCGGGCAATACCGGCCTGTCCGAGAAGCAGCTCGCGGCGCGGGTGGCCCTGTCATGGCAGCCATTTCACAGCACGATCGAGCGCATCGTCGAGGAGCGGCTGGCGCGCGGCCAGGAGACGCGGCTGGTCTCCGTCCATTCCTTCACGCCGGTCTACAAATCCAAAAACCGGCCCTGGCACATCGGCGTTATCCATGACGAGGATCGCCGCCTGGCGGCGCCGCTGATCGCGGCACTCAAGCGGCTTGCCGGCGTAACCGTCGGCGTCAACGAGCCCTATTCGCCGGCCGACCGCGTGTATTTCACGCTGGAACGGCACGCACGTTCGCGCGGCTTGCCCTGTGCGATGATTGAGATCCGCAACGACGAAATCTCCGGCGAGACCGGGCAGCGGAAATGGGCGGATCTGCTCACCGGCATTTTTTCCAATCTGGAGCCAGAGGAGGCCACGCGGCCCAGATCGCATTCAGTCAGAAAGTCAGTCCAATCGGCCAGCTGAGAAACAAACAGGGGACTTCCAATGACAGCACCGGGTTATACAGACGTTGACAAGGCGGAGGACGTAAAGGCCCTCCACAGCATGGGCTACGCCCAGGAACTGGAGCGGCGCCTCAGCCGCTTTTCGAATTTCGCGGTTTCCTTCTCCATTATCTGCATCCTGTCGGGCGGCATCAATTCGCTGGCGCAAGGTACCTCAGGCGCCGGCGGCATCGGCATCGGCATCGGTTGGCTGGTCGGCTGTTTTGTCTCGCTGACCTTCGCGGTCGCCATGTCGCAGATCAGCTCGGCCTATCCGACCGCCGGCGGCCTCTATCACTGGGGTTCCATCCTCGGCAACCGTGGCACCGGCTGGGTGACAGCCTGGTTGAATCTGCTCGGTCTGATCACCGTGCTCGGTGCCATCAATGTCGGCACCTGGACGTTCTTCGTCGGCGCCTTCGGGCCAGCGCTTGGCATCGAGGGCACGCTGACCAACCAGATGATCTTCCTGATCATCATCACCGGTGCCCAGGCCCTGATCAACCATCTCGGCATCAAGCTGACGGCGAAGCTGACTGACTTCTCGGGCTATCTGATCTTCTTCGGCGCCATTCTGATCGCGGTGGTCTGCCTGATCTCGGCGGAACATTGGGATTTCAGCCGGCTGTTTACGTTCCACAATTACTCCGGCGATGCCGGCGGCGGCGTCTGGCCGCAGGTTTCGAACGCTTGGGTGTTCGCGCTCGGGCTCTTGCTGCCGATCTACACGATCACCGGCTACGACGCTTCGGCGCACACTTCCGAGGAAACCATCAAGGCGGCTTCCTCGGTGCCGCGCGCCATGGTCATGTCGGTGATCTGGTCGGCACTGTTCGGCTATCTGTTCCTCGTCGCCTTCGTGCTGATGATCCCCAACATGGACGATGCCGCCAAGCAGGGCTGGAACGTGTTCTTCTGGGCCTTCGACCAGCGCGTCAGCCCCGGCATCAAGGAATTCGTCTATCTCGTCGTTTTCGTCGCTCAGCTGCTGTGCGGCCTTGCCACCGTCACGTCGGCCTCGCGCATGATCTTCGCCTTCTCGCGCGACGGCGGCCTGCCCGGTTCATCGGCCCTTGCCAAGGTCAGCCCGACCTACCGCACGCCGGTGGCGGCGATCTGGACGGCGTCGATCCTGTCGGTGCTGTTCGTCTGGGGCTCGACGCTGGTTTCGGTCGCCGGCACCTCGGCCTACACCATCGTCGTGTCCTGCACCGTCATCTTCCTGTTCCTGTCCTTCATCGTGCCGATCGTGCTCGGCATGTTGGCCTGGGGCACACCGAAGTGGGACAAGATGGGGCCGTGGAACATGGGGCGCGGCGTGTTCATGCTGTTCGGCTTCCTGTCGATTGTGTCGATGGTCCTGATCTTCATCATCGGCATCCAGCCGCCGAACGACTGGGCGCTCTACATCACTGTCGGCTTCTTCATCCTGACTGCGATCGTCTGGTTCGCTTTCGAGCGCAACCGCTTCCAGGGGCCGCCGCTCGGCGACATCATCGCGGCGCGCCAGGCCGCGATCAAGGCAGCGGAGCAGGCGGTCGGCGAAACCGGCCACTGACATCCGCCATCATGGCCATGGCCGGCATCGCGCCGGCCATGGTTTTGTTTCTCCCTTTCAACGACCAAGCACTGGAGTGCCAAAGGAATGGCCGGAAATTTCTCGTTCGATCAGTTGAAGAAAGCGGTCTCCAATGGCGAGATCGACACGGTGCTGGCCTGCATCGTCGACATGCAGGGCCGACTGGCGGGAAAACGGTTCCTGGCGCAATATTTCGTCGATTCCGCGCATGACGAGACGCATGGCTGCAACTATCTGCTGGCGGCCGACATCGATATGGAACCGGTGCCGGGTTACAAGGCGGCAAGCTGGTCGAAGGGCTATGGCGATTTCGTCATGAAGCCGGACCTGGCGACGCTGCGGCGCATTCCATGGCTGGAGAAGACGGCGCTGGTGATCTGCGACGTGCTCGACCACCACACCCATGACGACCTGCCGCATTCGCCGCGCGCCATCCTGAAGAAACAGGTCAAGCGGCTGAGTGAGCGCGGCTATATCGGCTATTTCGCTTCCGAGCTCGAATTCTACCTGTTCAACGAGACCTATGATTCCGCCCGCAAGAAGCACTGGCAAGGTCTCGATACCGCTTCGCCCTATATCGGCGATTACCAGATCGGCATCACCACCAAGGAAGAAGGCGTCATGCGCCGGCTTCGCAACGAGATGGAAGCGGCCGGCATTCCGATCGAGAATTCCAAAGGCGAGTGGGGCCCGGGCCAGGAAGAGATCAATGTGCGCTATGCTGAAGCGCTCGACATGGCCGACCGCCACGTCATCCTGAAGAACGGCGCCAAGGAAATCGCCGAGTCCGAAGGCAAGGCGATCTCCTTCATGTCGAAGTACAATTACGGGCTCGCCGGCAATTCCAGCCACATCCACAACTCGCTGTGGAGCGCCGACGGCAAGACGCCGCTGTTTTTCGACAAGAAGGCCAACTGGACCTTGTCGACGCTCGGCCAGCAATGGGCGGCCGGACAATTGAAATACGCCAAGGAATTCACCTGGTTCCTGGCGCCCTACATCAATTCCTACAAGCGCTTCCAGGCCGGCACCTTCGCGCCGACCAAGATCATGTGGAGCGAGGACAACCGCACCGCCGGCTTCCGCCTGTGCGGCGAGGGTACCAAGGGTATCCGCATGGAATGCCGCATCGGCGGCGCTGACCTCAATCCCTATCTCGCCTTCGCGGCGCTGATCGCGGCCGGCCTTGCCGGCATCGACGAGAAGCTGGAATTGCAGAAGCCTTTCGTCGGCGACGCCTATCAGGCTTCTCGTTTGCCGGAGATTCCGAAGACACTGCGCGATGCCACGGAGACGCTGGCCAAGTCGAAGATGCTGAAGCAGGCGCTCGGCGAGGATGTGCTCGAGCACTATGTCCACACGGCGAAGTGGGAACAGTTCGAATACGACCGCCGGATCACGGATTGGGAACTGCACAGAGGGTTCGAACGATATTAAACCAAGCCGCCGCTGCCCTCTCCGGCCATCGCTGGAATGGTGGCGGCGCCAATCAAGATTCATGAAGTGCGAGGACTGAACGAATGACCGAAACGGTCAAGTTAAAATCTCCCATCGACGGCTCGATCTACGCCGAGCGTCCGATCGCGACGGATCAGGCGATCAATGCCGCGGTCGAGCGCGCCAAGGCGGCGCAGGAGAAGTGGGCACAGACGCCGATCGTCGAGCGCGGCAAATACATGCTGGCGATGCTCGAAGCGCTGGTCGCGATGACCGACGAGATCGTGCCGGAGATAGCCTGGCAAATGGGGCGGCCGGTTCGCTATGGCGGCGAGTTCGGCGGCGTCAAGGAGCGCACCAATTATATGGTCGAGATCGCGGAAGCGGCGCTCAAGTCGATGCCGGCTTCCAACCCGAAGGACGGCTTCCGACGCTATGTGAAGAAGGATCCGCTCGGCGTGGTCATGGTGATCGCGCCATGGAACTATCCCTATCTGACAGCGGTCAACACCATCGTGCCGGCGCTGATGGCCGGCAACGCCGTCATCCTCAAACATGCCGCGCAGACATTGCTGGTCGGTGAGCGCTTCCAGCAGGCCTTCGACAGGGCTGGCCTGCCCAAGGGCGTTTTCCAGAACGTGGTTCTCAACCACGCCCAGACCGAAAAACTGCTGGGTTCGGGCAAGATCGACCATGTCAATTTCACCGGCTCGGTCGGCGGCGGTCGCGCCATCGAAAAGGCGGCGGCAGGCACCTTCATGACGCTTGGCCTCGAGCTTGGTGGCAAGGATCCGGCCTATGTGCTGCCCGATGCCAAGATGGACCATGCGGTCGCCAATCTGGTCGACGGCGCTTTCTTCAACTCCGGCCAGTGCTGCTGCGGCATCGAGCGCGTCTATGTGCACGAGAAGGTCTATGACGAGTTCGTCGAAGGCTTCATCGCCGAGACGAAGAATTATGTCGTCGGCAATCCTCTGGAGCAGGCGACGACGATGGGGCCGATGGCGCAGGCGCGTTTCGCCGACCTGATCCGCGAGCAGAAGGCCGAAGCGCTGCGTAAGGGTGCGGTGGCGCACATCAACATGAAGGTGGCTAACGACAAGGCCGGCTCGCCCTATCTGGCACCGGAGGTATTGACCGGAGTCGACCACCAGATGAGCGTCATGCGCGAGGAAAGTTTTGGCCCGATCGTTGGCATCATGAAGGTGCGCAACGACGAAGAGGCGATCGCTTTGATGAACGACAGCGCCTATGGGCTGACCGCCTCGATCTGGACGCGCGACACCGAGCATGCGGTGGCGATCGGCGACCGGGTCGAGACTGGCACGGTGTTCATGAACCGCTGCGACTATCTCGATCCGGCGCTGGTCTGGACCGGTGTCAAGGACACCGGCAAGGGCGCCGGGCTGTCGGCCATCGGCTACGACAATCTGACGAGGCCGAAGTCATTCCACCTGCGCGAAGCCATCTGATTTTTGAAAGACAAGCAATGTCCAAGCTCATCTCCAAATGGAACTACCCCACCACCGTCCGCTTCGGCGCCGGGCGCATCAAGGAATTGCCGGAGGTGCTCGCGGCCACCGGCATCAAGCGGCCGCTTTTCGTGACTGATCCGGGCTTGGCGAAACTGCCGGTCGTCGCCTCGACGCTTAGGATTCTCGATAAGGCCAAGGTGCCCTATGGCGTGTTCTCCGAGGTGAAGCCGAACCCGGTGGACTCCAACCTCACCGCCGGCATCGCGGTGTTCAAGAAGGCCAAGCATGACGGTGTCATCGCTTTCGGCGGCGGCTCGGCGCTCGACCTCGGCAAGCTGATCGCCTTCCAGTCCGGCCAGACGCGGCCGGTCTGGGATTTCGAGGATGTCGGCGACTGGTGGACGCGCGCCGACTCCGATACCATCGCGCCGATCATCGCCGTGCCGACCACGGCGGGAACCGGCTCGGAGGTCGGCCGCGCCGGCGTCATCACCAACGAGGCGACCCACACCAAGAAGGTCATCTTCCACCCGAAACTTTTGCCGGCAATCGTCATTGCCGATCCGGAACTGTCGGTCGGCATGCCGGGCTTCATCACCGCCGGCACGGGCATGGACGCGTTTGCCCATTGCCTCGAAGCCTACTGCGCACCGGGCTACCATCCGATGGCCGACGGCATTGCCGTCGAAGGCATACGCCTGGTGTTCGAGAACCTGCCGAAGGCTTATGCCAATGGCAAAGACCTCGTCGCCCGCGCCCATATGATGAGCGCGGCCGCCATGGGCGCCGCGGCCTTCCAGAAGGGGCTGGGTGCCATCCACTCGCTGTCGCATCCGATCGGCGCGCTCTACGACACCCATCACGGCATGACCAATGCCGTGTTCATGCCTTACGTGCTGGCCTTCAACCGGGATTCCATCGAGGAGCGCATTGCCAGGCTTGCCGCCTATTGCGGCATCAAGGGCGGTTTCGACGGCTTCGCCAAGGCAATCATCAAACTGCGCAAGGAGTTGAAGGTGCCACACGCGCTGCCGGGCCTGATCAAGGGGCTCGACATGGACAAGAAGCGCAAGGGGCTGATCGCCGACATGGCGGTGGTCGATCCGACGGCCGGCGGCAACCCGGTCAAGCTGACCAAGAAGGCGGCGCTGACACTGCTCGAAAACGCGATCGCCGGGACGGTCTGAGGCCGGTTCCGGGGGTGCGGAAGTTGATCGAGAAACGAGGGGAAAGGAAAGGGGAAGGGGCGATATAGGGGCGGATTAATGATTAGCCGGAAAATTAAGTGATGGCTAATTGCTACAGTCCGTTAAAAAGAGTTAACTTTTCACGCTGCGAGGCGCTGGTTTCACAAAGCTTTCATTTGGCTGTCACACGGAAACGATACCGCATCGCAGACGTCCAACGGCGTCAGTTCAATGGAGAGAACACATGTTCAAATTCACGGGGAAAGTACTTTCCCTTTCGGCCGCGACCCTCATGGTGTCGTCGGTGATTTCGTCCGCCGCTTCGATGGACGATCTCATCAAGGCCGCGAAGGCCGAAGGCCAGCTCACCACGATCGCTTTGCCGCATGACTGGTGCGGCTACGGCGACGTCATTGCCGGCTTCAAGGCGAAATATCCGGAAATCACCGTCAACGAACTCAACCCCGACGCCGGTTCCGGCGATGAAGTCGAGGCGATCAAGGCCAACAAGGACAACAAGGGCCCGCAGGCTCCTGATGTCATCGACGTCGGCCTGTCCTTCGGCCCGACCGCCAAGGCCGATGGCCTGTTGATGCCTTACAAGGTGTCGACCTGGGACTCGATCCCGGACAGCGCCAAGGATGCCGATGGCGCCTGGTATGGCGATTATTATGGCGTTCTCTCGTTCATGGTGAACAAGGACCTGATCAAGGAGTCGCCGAAGGACTGGGCCGATCTCCTCAAGCCCGAATTCGCCAACGCGGTCGCCGTTGCCGGCGATCCGCGCGCTTCGAACCAGGCCATCCAGGCCGTCTACGCCGCAGGCCTTTCCGGTGGGGCGGCTGCTGGTGAAGCCGCTGGCACCGCCGGCCTCGACTTCTTCAAGAAGCTCAACGCCGCCGGCAATTTCGTGCCGGTCGTCGGCAAGCCGGCAACGCTTGCCCAGGGCCAGACCCCGATCCTGATCAACTGGGATTACAACGCGCTTGCGGGCCGCGATACGCTGAAGGGCAACCCGCCCGTCGACGTCATCGTGCCGAAGACCGGCGTTGTCGCTGGTGTTTATGTGCAGGCGATCAGCGCCTTCGCGCCGCATCCGAACGCAGCCAAGCTGTGGATGGAATATCTCTATTCCGACGAAGGCCAGGTCGGCTGGCTGAAAGGCTATTGCCACCCGATCCGCTTCAACGATCTCGCCAAGAAAGGCAAGATCCCGGCTGACGTGCTGGCCAAGCTGCCGCCGGCGGAATCCTACGCCTCGGCCGCCTTCCCGACGCTCGACGAGCAGGGCAAGGCGAAGGAGGCCATCAGCAAGAACTGGGACGCCGTTGTCGGCGCCAACGTCAAGTAAGGCTTGAAATCCACCGGGCGGCCTCGCCGCCGCCCGGCTTCTCCTCGAGGACGGTAGCCGGCGCATGACCGATCTTACGCTTTCAAATCAGTCCGTTACCACCAAGCCCGCGCCGCCGAACGAGGCGACCGCTTTCCGCTTTCCGATGCAATGGATTGGCGTGGCGCCCTTCTTTATCTTCGTCCTGATGTTCCTGATCCTGCCGACGATCTATCTCGTCCTGGGCGCTTTCCAGAATGGCGACGGTCAGCTGACGCTGGATAATATCCTGCAGCTGGTCAGTGATCCCTCGATCAGCGCTTCCTACTGGGTTTCGATCAAGATCAGTTTCTGGTCGGCCGTCATCGGTGCCTTTGCCGGGCTCGCGATTGCCATCGCCATCGTGCGCGGCGGGCTTCCCAACTGGACCCGCTCGGCGACCCTGACTTTTTCCGGCGTCGCCTCGAATTTCGCCGGCTTGCCGCTGGCCTTCGCCTTCCTGGCGACCCTCGGCCGCGTCGGCATCGTCACAACGCTTCTGCGTGACGTTCTCAATGTCAACATATACGCGATGGGCTTCAATTTCCTCACGACATCGGGCCTGATCGCGGTCTATCTGTTCTTCCAGATTCCGCTGATGGTGGTCATCATCGTGCCGGCCATCGACGGCTTGAAGAAGGAATGGGGCGAGGCCGCCGCCACGCTCGGGGCAACCCAGTCGCAGTATTGGCGCATGGTGGTCATCCCGGTCTTGTGGCCGAGCTTCCTTGGCACCGTCATCCTGTTGTTCGCCAATTCCTTCGGCGCCATCGCCACGGCTTATGCGTTTGCCGGCCCGGCACTCAACATCGTTCCGATTAAGCTCTATTCGCAGATCAATGGCGACGTGCTGCACAACCCGCAGCTCGGCTATGCCATCGCCTTCGGCATGATCGTCATCACGGGCTTAGCCAACGTCTTCTACATCTGGTTCCGGACCCGGTCCGAAAGGTGGCTCAAATGAAGTCGGGCAAATTCTGGGCCTGGGTCGTCTTCATTGTCGGCGCGGCCTATTTCTTCATTCCGCTGATGGCGACGGTCGAGTTCTCGTTGCGCATGCGGCGCGGTGTCCATTCCTTCGACGCCTACCAGATCGTGCTGGGCGACGCTCGCTTCCAGTCGACCTTCCTGTATTCGGTGGTGGCGGCCGTCTTCACCATCATCCTCGGTGTGCTGATCGTGGTGCCGGCGGCATACTGGATCCGGCTGCGCCTGCCGCAGCTCAGGCCGATCGTCGAATTCATCACGCTGTTGCCGCTGGTCATTCCGGCCATCGTCATCGTCTTCGGCTATATCAGGATGTACGGCTCGAATTCCCCGCTGCCGTTCCTGGGAAGCAATATGGGCGCCAATGCCTTGCTGGTGATCGGCTATGCGACGCTGGCTCTGCCTTACATGTATCGCGCCGTCGATACCGGGCTGCGCACCATCGATGTGCGGACATTGACCGAAGCAGCGCAGATCCTGGGTGCCGGCTGGGGCACGATCATTGGCCGGGTGATCCTGCCCAATGTCCTGATCGCCGTGCTGTCGGGCGCCTTCCTGACCTTTGCCATCGTCATCGGCGAGTTCACCATGGCGAGCCTCCTCAACCGTCCGGCCTTTGGCCCGTATCTGCAAAACGTCGGCGCCAACCGGGCCTATGAACCGGCGGCCCTAGCCATCATCGCCTTCGCCATTACCTGGGGCTGCATGTCGCTCATCCAGATCCTGTCCCGCTTCGCGCCGAAATCAGCGAACCGCCCGAATTGATCGAAAAGCACTGACCTGAGAGAAAAAGCCATGGCCGAGCCATTCCTGTCCATCCAGCATGTGCGAAAGTCCTACGGGTCCAACACCGTGGTGCAGGATTTCAGCCTCGACGTCGAGCCGGGCGAGTTCGTCTCGTTCCTGGGGCCCTCCGGTTGCGGCAAGACGACGGTGCTGCGCATGGTCGCCGGCTTCGAGGAGCCGTCGGCCGGCAAGATCGTCGTCGCCGGCAAGGACATCACCCGGCTGAAGCCCAACCAGCGCAATGTCGGCATGGTGTTCCAGGCGTATGCGCTGTTTCCGAACCTGACCGTGGCACAGAACATCGCTTTCGGGTTGAAGGTTGCCGGCATGCCGAAGGCCGACGCCGACAAGCGCGTCGCCGAGATGCTCGACATGATCAGGCTGCCGCAGATGGCGGACCGCTATCCCTACCAGCTCTCCGGCGGCCAGCAGCAGCGCATCGCGCTGGCGCGCGCGATCGCGCCAAAGCCGAAGCTGCTTTTGCTCGACGAGCCGCTGTCGGCGCTCGACGCCAAGGTGCGAGTCTCGCTGCGCGAGGAAATACGCTCGATCCAGAAGAAGCTCGGTATCACCACCATCTTCGTCACCCATGACCAGGAAGAGGCGCTATCGATCTCCGACCGCATCGCCGTCATGTACGGCGGCAAGGCCGAGCAGGTCGCGACGCCGTTCGAGATCTACAACCGGCCGGCGACCAAGTTCGTCGCCAATTTCGTCGGCACGCTGAACGTGCTCGAAGGCAAGGTCACCGATGCCGCCTCCGGCAAGGTTCAGGTCAACACGCAGGAAGTCTCGCTCAAGGGCAAGCTCAACGGCTCGAAGTCCGGCGACACGCTGTCTCTGGCGCTGCGGCCCGAGGCGATTTCGCTCGGCCGCCAGCCCGGCCGCGACTCCAGCCTGACCGGAGAGATTTCCGAAGTGCACTTCCTCGGCTCGGTGATCCGGGTTCGTGTCGGCATCGGCGGCAACACGGTGTCGCTCGACACATTCAACAGCCCGGCGACGCCGCCGCCCGCGGTAGGTGAAAAGGCGGAGATTTCGTTCTCGTCGAGCGATATGCTGGTGTTGCATTAGGTAATCCACGGTCGGTTGGCGCTCCCGAACGGATGCTCCAGCATCCGAATTCCCGTGCTGTCCGCGGCGACACAACCCGTGCCAGAAGTATCACCCGTTGTTTCACGGCCACGACTTTGGCACTGCCAATCGTTTCATTCGGCCGCTACGATAGCGCATGGCCCTTTTCGAACTGACGCTTATCCTGCTTTTGACCGCCGTCGCGCTGACGGCGCTGTCGCGACGGCTGGAGATTCCCTATCCGTCCCTTCTGGCCCTGGCCGGCGTCGCGATTGCCTTCGTACCCGGTGCGCCAGTGATCGAGATCGATCCGGAACTGGCGCTTGCCCTGTTCATCGCGCCGGTGCTTCTCGATGCCGCCTATGACACGTCGCTGCGCGACCTGAAGCGCTACAGGCTGTCTCTGGTGCTGCTGGCGCTCGGCGCCGTGGTCTTCACCACCGTGGTCGTTGCCTTCGTCGGCTGGAAAATGGCCGGGCTGCCGATCGCGGCGGCGGTCGCGCTTGGCGCCATCGTCGCACCGCCGGATGCGGTGGCGGCGAGCGCCGTGCTCGGCCAGTTCAAGGTGCCGTACCGCCTCACCGCCATCCTGCAGGGCGAGAGCCTGCTCAATGATGCCACCGCGCTGCTGATCTACCGGTTGGCGGTTTCGGCCGCACTCGGTTCGATCCTGTTGAGCAACGCCATTCCGGTGATCTTGCTGTCGACGATTGGCAGTTTGGCCGCGGGTTATGTGCTTGGCCGTGTCTCGCTGCTGACACTTAGCCGGATCGACGACGCCGCAAGCAGCACCGTGGTGCAGTTCGCCGGGACATTCGGGGTGTGGATCCTGGCCGACAGGCTCGGTCTTTCCGCCATCATCACCATCGTCGTCTATGCCATCACCATTGCACGCAGTGGACCGCGCCGCATGTCGGCGAGACGCCGCGTCAGCACCTATTCGGTCTGGGAATCGGCGGTGTTCGTGCTGAACGTGCTGGCTTTCGTGCTGATGGGGCTGCAGGCACGCTCTATCGTCGGCCGGCTCTCCGGCGACGGGCAGGGCGGTGCCTTTCTCTTTGCCGCGACGGTGCTGGTTGTCGTCATTCTGGCACGCCTCGTCTGGGTGGCGAGTTACGTTGCGATCATCAGATGGTTCGCCCGTTTCGGCGGCGAAGACAGAAGGCGAGAAGCGCCGACATTTCGCGGCGCCGTGCTGGTCGGCTGGTGCGGCATGCGGGGGCTGGTGACGCTGGTGGTGGCCATTGCCCTGCCGGCCGGCTTTCCCGGCCGCGACCCGATCGTTCTAGCCGCCTTCGCGGTGGTTCTGGGCACGCTGGTGTTGCAAGGCATGACCTTGAAGCCCTTGCTGCGGATACTCAACTTCGAACGGGATACGAGCGTCGATCGCGAAGTGGCTCAGGCGCGTGTTGCCGTCATGCAGGCCGCGCTTGACGTGTTGAGCCGCAAGACGTCGGCCGCGGCGGCCGTCGTGCGCGAGCAGTACGAGGCTCAGCGGCAGATCGCGGAAAATCCGGAGGATGCGCAGGCGGCGACCGAATACGACCGGCTGCGGCTCTATGCTATCAACCGCCAGCGCGACACGCTGGAGGAACTGCGTAGCAACGGCACGATCGGCGATGAAGCCTATCACCGGCTGGAGGAAGAGATCGACTGGGCGGAACTGGCGGCGTCGCCGGCAGGCCGGTTCCAGCCGCTGACCACGGACTAGCAGATGCCGGGTCTCGACCGCCGCCCTGCTGGCCCAAGCCCCGTCCGTCCTGCTGCACATTGCAAGCGATCGACCGAACCGTTACTGCCAACACCGGGGAGTGAGCCGGATAAGCAATGAAGCTGGTCAGCTACAACATCCAGTACGGGTTCGGCAGCGACGGGCGCTACGATCTTTCGCGCGCCGCGCGCATGATTGCCGGCGCCGACATCATCGCCTTGCAGGAGGTCGAGCGGCACTGGCAGCGCAGCAATTTCGACGACCAGCCGGAGTTGCTTTCACGGCTTCTGCCTGATTATCACTGGGTGTATGGCCCGGCCTTCGACATGGATGGTAGCGAATGGCGGGACGGCCGTCTGGTCAACCGCCGCCGGCAATTCGGCACCATGGTCCTGTCAAAACTGCCGATCGTCTGGTCGCGGCTGCACGCGCTGCCGATGCGCCGTACGCTGCGTCCGCTCAACACCCGCAACGCCGCGCTCGAATGCATGATCCGCACGCCGGCCGGGTCGGTCAGGGTGCTTTCGCTGCATCTCGCGCACATCGCCGCGGAAGAGCGGCTGGACCAGATCGACTATCTCTTGGCGCAGCATCGCCGGGCGCCGGGGGAAGGCGGACCGTGGAGCGGCGTGGACGACGAACCTTCGCGTAACTGGACACATGGGGAAGTCGAGCCGGAAAACCCGCCGGCGGCGATCTGGCTGGGCGATTTCAACATGGAGCCGGACAGCGCCGAATACCGTCGCATCGTCGGCAGCACGCCGTATCATCGGGGTGCGGCCTATCTCGACGGCTTCGTCGATGCCGCCGCCGTGGCGGTTGAACCGGCTGGTGATTTCCATACGCATGAGAAGATCATCGACGGCAGACTGGCAAAGCGCCGTCTTGACCATTGCTTTGTCGGCGGCATGTTGGCCGGGCGTGTGCGCTCGGTCAGCGCCGATATAGGCGAGCTTGCTTCCGATCACTTCCCCGTCCAGGTCGACATCGATCTCGAAACGCCCTTCGGCTCCGGAGGTCGATGATCTCCATATGACGCTTTTCGTCTTCCTCGCGGTGCTTGCCGCGGCCGCCATGCACGCGATCTGGAACGCGCTGGTCAAGGTACATCTCGACCGCTTCCTGTCGATTACTTTGATGACGTTCGGCATGGGGGTCGCTGGCCTCGTGGTGCTGCCTTTCGTCGAGGTGCCCAAGGTGGAAGTCTGGCCCTATATCGCCGCTTCGGTGATCTTCCACATGGGCTACCGCACCTTCCTGATCGGCGCCTACCAGGCCGGCGATTTTGCCCAGACCTATCCGTTGGCACGCGGAACGGCACCTCTGCTGGCCGCGATTGGCGGGATGTTCGTTGTCGCCGAGGTGCCGGCACCGCTTGCCATCGTGGGCATCCTGCTGTTGTCGGCCGGAACGCTGGTGATGTCGTTTCGCGGCGGGGCGCATCTGGAGAAGCTGAACCTGCGCGCGGTCGCATTCGCGCTGGGCACGTCGATCTTCATTGCCAGCTACACGCTATCCGACGGCAGCGGCGCGCGGCTGGCCGCGACCGCGCAAAGCTATGCCGCCTGGCTGTTCATCTGCGATGCGCTTGGGGCGCTGGTGCTCTGCCTCGTTTTCCGAGGATCCAAGGCGCTTCCGGTGTTGGCGCGCGACTGGAAGACCGGGCTGTTCACCGGCGTGCTTTCCGGCGCCGCCTACTGGATCGTGATGTGGGCGATGACCAAGGCGCCGATCGCCTCGGTGGCGTCACTGCGCGAAACCTCGATCCTGTTCGCCATGATGATTTCGGTCTACGCGCTCGGCGAGAAGATGACGGGCTGGCGCGGTGCAGCCGCGCTCAGCATCGTCGCAGGCGTCATCGCGCTGAGGATGGGCTGACATTTCAACCCAGCACCGTCATTACCTGACCGCGCCGCTCCGGACTGAAGCGGATGACCACGATGATGCAGACGGCGACCACGCCGGCAAATAGCGCCAGCGCATAACCATAACTGCCGCCGGGCGCTTCCGCGATCCCCGCTTGATACGGACCGCCGTAGGAGGCGGCGAGATTGCCGGCCTGGTATATGAAGCCGGGCAAGGTGGCGCGCACCGCGCCGGGCGAAAGCTCATTGAGGTGAACCGGGATGACACCCCAGGCACCCTGGACCGCGACCTGTATGATGAAGGCGCCAATGGCCAGCATGAAGGGCGTGGAGCTGTAGGCCCATAGCGGGATCGCCGGCAGGGCGATGATGCATGCGAGGGTAATGGCGTTGATGCGGCCGATCTTCTCCGACAGCGCGCCAAACGCCAGGCCGCCGACAATGGCGCCGATATTGGCGACGATGGTGATCCAGCTCACCGTATGCGGATCAAAGCCATGCTGTTTCTTCAGGAAGGTCGGGTAGAGGTCCTGCGTGCCATGGCTGAAGAAGTTGAAGAACATCATCAGCACCACGGCATAGAGCGCGACGCGCCAGTGCTTCCGCAGCGTTTCCAGCAACCCCGGTCTGACCTGCTTTCGTGCCTCGACGAAGGGGGGCGATTCCGGCACGTGCGAGCGGATGAACAGCACCATCAGCGCCGGTATGAAGCTCAGCAGGAACATGAAGCGCCAGCCGAGGACGAAGTCGCCGACCTTCTGTCCGTAGAGCAGCCCATAGACCACCGCCGCCAGGAGGTAACCGGCGGGATAACCGCATTGCAGGATACCCGAGACCATGCCGCGTGCCCGCGGCGGTATGGATTCCATGGCAAGCGAGGAGCCGAGGCCCCATTCGCCGCCCATGGCGATGCCGAACAGGGCGCGTAGCGCCAGGAACATGCCGAGATTGGGAGAGAAAGCAGCCAGCGCCCCGATCACCGAGTAGCTGACGATGTTGAGCATCAAGATCGGCTTGCGACCGTATTTGTCGGCAAGCATGCCAAAGAAGAACGCGCCGGTGAAGCGGGTCGCCAAGGTCAGGAACAGAGCCTTCGACACCGCGGGAACATCAGTCTGGAACTCAGCCGCAATGTCGGTGAGCAGAAAGGTCAGAAGGAAGAAATCAAAAGCATCGAGCGTCCAGCCCAGAAATGACGCCAGAACGGTTTTCTTCTGCTCGGCGGTGAGGTTCAAGGCGTCCTCCTTTGTACCCCCAAAGGAACGATATGTCGCCTTGTCGGCAAAAGAGAACAGCGATCGGGCGGCTTTCGAAAGGCCGGCGGTTCACTTTTTCGTAAGATCGAGGTCGAAGACCATCAATCCGTCGGTGCCGCCTTCGAGGGTCGCGATCAGCCGGGCGCCGGCACGCTGATGCGCCTCATGGACGAGATAGGCGTCGCGCGCCGCTGCATCGCGGAAATCGATGGTGAAGCCATGGCTGAAACCCCGCGCGAAGGGCTCCGGACTGACATTGGCGCTGAATTGAATCGTCTCCATGCCTTCGATCACCTGCCGCAACGCTTCGAGGTCGGCGTGGATAGCCGTGCGCTCGGCCGGGGACACATCACTACGAAATCTTGCGAAAACACAGTGCCTGATCATTTTACCACTCCCTAAGCAGCACGATTGCCGGAAAACACCGCCGGCGCCAGCGGCTCGCGGCCTAGGATCAGATCAGCGCCCTTTTCGCCAACCATGATGGTCGGCGCGTTGGTGTTGGAAGAAGGCACACGCGGCATCACCGATGCGTCGCAGACGCGCAAGCCTTCTACACCGCGCAGCTTGAGATCCGGCGTCACCACCGCCATCTCGTCATGGCCCATGCGGCAGGTGCCGACGGGATGGTGGTCGGTCTTGGACGTGCGGCAGGCATAGTCGATCAACTCGTCATCGCTGGCGAGCGACGGACCGGGCAGCACCTCGCGCAGCACGTAGGGGGCAAGTGCCTTCTGCCGCATGATCTCTCGCGCCAGCCGCAGTCCCTTCAGCGACATGGCGCGGTCATAGGGATCGGACCAGTAGTTCGGATCGATCAGCGGATGGTCGGCTGGATCGGCGCTTTTAAGCCGCACCGTTCCGCGCGAGCGCGGCCGCAGGAAAGCCGAGTTCAAGGTGACGCCCGGGTTTTTCAGCTTCTCGACGCCGGCCTCGATGCCGGAGCCGAGACCCAGATGGAACTGGATGTCGGGCGAGGCGGCGGTCGGATCCGCGTACCAGAAGCCGCCGGTCTCGAACAGGCTGGAAGCCACCGGTCCCTTCTTCAGCAGCAGATATTGCAGGCCCGCCCAGGCCGTGCGGTGCAGCTTGGCGTAATTGTCGTAGGTGTGATCGCCTGTGCATTCGGCGATGACGAAGAGGTCGAGATGATCCTGCATGTTGGAGCCGACGCCTGGCAGATCGTGTACCGGCGTGATGCCGACCGATTTCAGGTGGTCGGCCGGGCCGATGCCCGACTGCATCAGAAGCTTCGGCGAACCGACGGCGCCGGACGAGACGATCACCTCGCGGTCGGCATGCAGGATTGTTGTCTGGCCGCCCGGCCTGTCGACCACCTCGACGCCGACGGCACGGCCGTTCTCGACGACGATGCGGGTGACCAGCACATCGGTCCGGACAATGAGATTCTTCCGGTCGCGGATCGGCTTGAGATAGGCCACCGAAGCGGAGGACCGGCGGGCGTCCTTCTGGGTGAGCTGGTAATAGCCGACGCCTTCCTGGCTGGCGCCGTTGAAATCCGGGTTGAAAGGAATGCCCATCTCCTGGCCGGCGCGGAAATAGGCCTCGCAGATCGGCAGCGGCGAGATCGGGTTGGAGACGCCGAGCGGGCCTTGGTCGCCGTGAAAATCGTTGGCATAACGCTGGTTGTTCTCGGCGCGTTTGAAATAGGGCAGTACGTCGCGGTAGCCCCAGCCGGCCAGCCCTTCTTCCTTCTCCCAGGCATCGTAATCGCGTGCATTGCCGCGCGTGTAAATCTGGGCGTTGATGGAAGAACCGCCGCCGACCACCTTGGCTTGCGTGTACCAGAAGACGCGGTCCTTCATGTGTTTCTGCGGCACGGTCGACCAGCCCCAAGAAGCGATGCCCTTGGTCATCTTGGCGAAACCCGCCGGCATGTGGATATAGGGGTGCCAGTCCTTGCCGCCGGCTTCGAGCAGCAGCACGGAATTGGAGGGATCCTCGCTTAGCCGGTTGGCCAGCACGCAGCCGGCCGGACCGGCGCCCACGATGATGTAGTCGGTCATTGTCTTATCCGTTCACAGCCGGGGCACGGAGAGCGCGCCGTCGACATTGATGATCGAGCCGGTCGAAAAACCCAGTCTGCCGGCAGCGAGCGCCGCCACCATGGCGCCGATGTCGGAGGCTTCGCCCCAGCGTTTCGCCGGCACCAGGCCGCCGTCGATCAGCGCGTCGTATTTGGCACTCACGCCTGCCGTCATGTCGGTGCGGATGATGCCCGGCCGCAGCTCGAACACGCCGATGTTTTCCGGGGCGAGCCTGAGCGCCAGGTTCTTCACCCACATGGAAAGCGCTGCCTTCGACATGCAATATTCGGAGCGTTCCGGAGAGGCCATCTCGGCGCTGACCGAGGTGATGGTGATGATTGACTTGGCATGATCGCCCGGCTTGGCCAGCATCGCCTTGGCGACGGCCTGGCTGAGGAAGACGGTGCCACGCAGGTTGACGCCGAGCGCGCGGTCGAAATTATCGGGTTTGAGGTCGAGAAGGTCGCCACGCGCCACGGCGCCGACGCCGGCATTGTTGACCAGGCAATCGATGCGGCCGAAGGCGCGCATGGCGGCGTCGACGAGGGAAGCATGGGTGGAAAGATCGGCGATGTCGCAGCCGAAATACGCGAACTTCGCGCCGCGCGCGGTGATGTCAGCGGCGAGCTCGCCTGCGGCTGTTTTGGCAAGGTCAGCGACGAGAATGTCGAATCCGGCGTCGGCCAGCGCCTCGGCGCAGGCAAAGCCGATGCCGCGCGCGCCGCCGGTGACGATGGCCGCCGGGCGGGTCATGCGGCAAGCTCTGTTTTGCGGATGTGTTCGGCTACCCGCAGCGCCTGGGCGGCGATCGACAGCGCCGGGTTCACGGCGGCCGAGTTCGGCAGGAAACTGGCGTCGACGACGAAGAGGTTCCGGTGATCGAAGGCGCGACAGAACGGATCGAGCGGCGACATCGCCGGATCGTCGCCCATTTTGACCGTGCCGCACTGGTGCGAGGGCGTGCGCTTGTCGAACGGGCGCGACAGCACGATGGGATAACCGCAGGCGCGGAAATTCGCGCGCATCACCTTGGTCAGGCCGTCGAGCGACTGCATGTTGGAGCGTCGCCATTGCATGACGATGTCCTTGCCGTCGACCATGATGCGGCTTTCGGGATCGGGCAGGTCTTCGCACATCAGATACCAGTCGATGGCATGGCCGGCCATGAAGTCGAGCGCGAATTTCGGCAGCCGTTTCACATTGGCCTTGAGCATGTTGCCGTCGATCTTGCCGAGAAGCTGGACATTGCCGAGCGGTTTGCCGCCCTTGCCACCCGTGAGATAGTAGTCGTTCAGCATCAGGGTCTTCTGGTAGACGGCATCGTTCCTGCGGCGCGGATCGATCGCCAGCATGGCGCTCGAATTGTGGTTCATGAAGTTGCGGCCGACCTGGTCGGAGCGGTTGGCCAGGCCTTTCCCATGAGGTGAGGGTGAGCGCAGCAGGATGACGGCTGAATTGACCGCGCCGGCCGACAGGATCACCAGTTTCGGCGCGACTTTCCTCGGCTCGCCGTTCTGGCGATAGTGAACGGCCGAGATGGTTTTGCCGTCCGGGGCTGTCTCGAGATATTCGACATAGGCGCCGGTCTCGAGCTTGATGTTCTGGTCGGTCAGGGCCGCCGTCAGCGGTCCGGTCTGCGCGTCGACCTTGCCCTGGCCGGTATTGGGAAAAGCGTCCCAGCCGGTCCTGCCCTCCTTCAGCCAGGTGTCGATGTCGACGCCCAGCGGCAGGGAGGCCGGATGCAGCCCCAGCCCCCTGAGTTCGGCACGGGCGCGCGCGATCGGCGCCTCGTCGGGCACCGGCTTGAACGCATAGGGAACCGAATGAAATGGCTCGGTTGGATCCTCGCCCAGCGCGCCGCGCACGCGGAACAGCTGCTCTGCCCTGGAATACCAAGGCTCGAATTCGTCATAGGAAAACGGCCATGCCGGCGAGACGCCGCCAAAGTGTTCCATGGCGGAAAAGTCTTCCTTGCGGTAGCGGATCAGCACCGCGCCGAAGAATTTCGAATTGCCGCCGACATAGTAGTAATTACCTGGGTTGAACGCGGCACCGCCAGCTTCGCGCCACATCTCCTTCGGCCGGTAATGGCCGTCAACGAAGATGGCGCGTGTGTCGCGCGCGTGCGGCGTTGCCGGCAGCGGCTTGCCACGTTCCAGCATCAGGATAGAGGCGCCGCTGCCGGCCAGACCAGAGGCGATCGTGGCGCCGCCGATGCCGGAACCGATGATGACGATATCGGGGTTTGCCATCGCCTAAAGCGCGCCGCGTTGGAATTGACACATGCGACCCGCTTCAGGTCTTTTGTCTTGATGCATGTCGTTGCCCCAAAACCAGATCCACTTTTGGGCGACACGCATCAGCGAATACGGCTCTCGGTCGCCGGATCAAAGAACACAGCCTTGGTCAGGTTGAAGGCCAGCGGGGTGTTGGTGCCCGGCTGGATGTTGGCATCGGCGCGCAGCCGCGCCACCACGCCCTTGCCACCGAGATTGGTGACGGCGAAAGTGTCGGAACCGGCCGGTTCCACAACCTCGATATGACAATCGGCGGTGGCGATTTGCGAGGCGTTGCGTTCCGCGCCTTCCGGATCGGTGAGCGCCTCCGGGCGTACGCCGAAGATGATCGGCTTACCCTTGAACGCCGACAGTCCGGCCGGCGCGTTGGCCATCGGCAAGGTGATCGGCTGGCGTGCCTCGCGATCAAGCACGACGGCCAGATCGCCGCCATTGCCGCCGATGGTCGCCGGGATCAAGTTCATTGCCGGCGACCCCATGAAGTCGGCGACGAAGACATTGCTCGGGTTATTGTAGATTTCCGCCGGCGTGCCGAATTGCTGCACCTCGCCGTCACGCATGACCGCGATCTTGGTCGCCAGTGTCATCGCCTCGATCTGGTCGTGGGTGACGTAGACGATCGTTGTGCCCGTGGTGGCATGCAGGCGCTTGATCTCGATGCGCATGTCGACGCGCAGCTTAGCGTCGAGGTTGGACAGCGGCTCGTCGAACAGGAACAGCTTGGGGTCGCGCACCAATGCCCGGCCCATGGCGACGCGCTGGCGCTGGCCGCCGGAGAGCTGGCTCGGCTTGCGCTGCAGCAGATGGCCGATCTGCAGTACCTTGGCCACCTTGTCGATCGCCTTCTGGCGTTCATCGGCTGGTACGCCGCGCATCTCCATGCCGAAGGAGATGTTCCCGGCCACCGTCATGTTGGGGTAGAGCGCATAGCTCTGGAACACCATGGCGATGTCGCGCTTGGACGGGTGCAGATCGGTGATGGTGCGGCCGTCGACGCGGATATCGCCAGAGGTGATCGTCTCCAGTCCGGCAATGGTGTTGAGCAGCGTGGACTTGCCGCAGCCGGACGGACCGACCAGCACCAGAAACCCGCCCTTTTCCAGCTCGAGGTTAATCCCTTTCAGGATCTCGACCTGGCCGAAACGCTTCCTCAGACCATCAATTTCCAGAAAAGCCATTGCGTTATCCTTTGACCGCGCCGGCCATCAGGCCACGCACGAAATAGCGGCCGGCGAGCACATAGACGAGAAGGGTGGGCAGCGCGGCGATCATCGCAGCCGCCATGTTGACGTTGTATTCGACGACGCCGGTCGAGGTGTTGACGACATTGTTGAGCGCTACCGTCATCGGCATCGCGTCGCCTGTGCCGGCATAGGCGGAGGCGAACAGGAAGTCGTTCCAGATGTTGGTGAACTGGTAGATGACGGTGACGACGAAGATCGGCATCGAGTTCGGCAGCATGATGCGCCGGAAGATCTGGAAGAAGGAAGCGCCGTCGACCTGCGCGGCCTTCACCAGTTCGGTCGGGAACGCCTCATAATAGTTACGGAAGAACAGCGTGGTGAAGCCGATGCCGTAGACGACGTGGACGAACACCAGGTTGACCGTCGGGTTGCCGAGGCCGAAGCTGGTTCCGACCGTGTTCTGCAGCGTCACGCCGAACCGTCCGAGGCTGCCCAGGATCGTCGCCATCGGCAAGAGCACCGACTGGAACGGGATGAAGCAGGCAAACAGCATCAGCCCGAACACCAGTGTCGCGCCGCGGAAACGCCATTTGGTCAGCACGTAGCCGTTGAGCGCGCCGAGCATGGTCGAGATCAGCACGGCGGGAACCACCATCTTGATGGAGTTCCAGAAATAGCCCTTGATGCCGGCGCAGGTGAGGCCAACGCAGGTCTCGCCCCATGCCTTCAGCCAGGGCTCGAAGGTCGGCGCCTTGGGCAGCGCCAGCATGTTGCCGTTCTGGATCTCGTCCATGGTCTTGAACGAGGTCACCAGCATGACAAACAGCGGCATCAGGTAGAACAGCGCGAACAGCGCCAGAAGCCCGTAGATGACGATGCGGTTGACGATCTTGACGTTCATGCCGCCGCTGGCCTGGCGGGTGGGAGTGGTCACGGCGCTCATCGCGACTTCTCCCTGAGTTCCGAATAGAGATAGGGCACGATGATGGCGACGATGGTCATCAGCATGATCACGGCACTTGCCGAACCGACGGCCATTTCGTTGCGCTTGAAGGTGTATTCATACATGAAGTTGGACGGCAGCCAGGCCGAGCCGCCGGGGCCACCGCTGGTCAGCGCCACAACCAGATCGTAAGATTTGATGGCAAGGTGCGCGAGCACGATAAAGGCTGACAGGAAGATCGGCCGCAAGAGCGGAATGACGATGCGGCGATAGAGCTGGAAGGTGGTGGCGCCGTCGATCTGCGCCGCTTTCATGATCTCGCCGTCAATGCCGCGCAGGCCGGCCAGGAACATCGCCATGATAAAGCCGGAGGCCTGCCAGACACCGGCGATGACCACGGTGTAGATGACGAAATCCTTGTTCTTGATCCAGTCGAAATGGAAGCTCGTCCAGCCCCATTGATGCAGCGTCTGCTCGAGACCGAGGCCAGGGTCGAGGAACCATTTCCAGGCAACGCCGGTGACGATGAAGGAGAGCGCCATCGGGTAGAGATAGATCGGACGCAGCACGCCTTCACCGCGGATCTTCTGGTCGAGCAGGATGGCCAGGAACAGGCCGAGCGCCAGGCAGATCAAGATGTAGAGAAAGCCGAAAATGCCCATATTGGTGATCGACGTGTACCAGCTCGATGGCGGGTTGGTGTCGAAAGTCCAGCCCCACAGTCGCTGATAGGCGCGCCCGCCCGTTATAGCGTAGGACGGGAAGGTCTTGGAGTTGGTGAAGGATAGGTAGATCGTCCACAGGATGAAGCCGTAGACGAAAACGATAGTGATGGCGAAGCTCGGCGCCAGCACGATTTTCGGCAAGGCGTCCTGCAGGCGCGACCGCACAGAGGTGCGCGGGCGGGCATGCTCCGGCGTCAGCTTGATCTGGCTTGTCGCAACTGTGCTCATGGGTTCCTCCCATCGGCGTCCGGCCGACCGGCCTCACGGGACCCTCCCCGCCGGAGCGGGGAAGGCGTTTTCGTGCGTAACGCTTACTTGGCGTCGTCGATTGCCTTGACCAGTTCGGTCACGGCCTCGTCCGAGGTCTTGATCTGACCATGGACGAATTTGGAGATGACGTCCTTGTAGGCGTTGGCGACAGCCGGGGGCGCGCCATAGCCCTGGGCGAGCGAGCCGAACAGCGTGCCGCCTTCATTGGCCTTCTTCAGGTCGGCAATACCCTTCTTGCCGCAAGCGTCGAAGTCGGTGTCAGGCACGTCGGTGCGGGCCGGAACCGAACCCTTGACGACGTTGAAGGCCGACTGGAAGCTCTTCGACAAAGTGGCGGTGGCGAGTGCAACCTGGGCGGCCTTGCGGTCGTCCGGGACATTGAACATGCCGAACATGTCGGAGTTGTAGATCACCGAGCCGTCGGTGCCCGGGAAGCGATAGCAGAGGAAGTCGGTGCCTGGGGTCTTGTTGGCGGCGTGGAATTCGCCCTTGGCCCAGTCGCCCATGACCTGCACCAGCGCATCGCCCTTGATGACCATGGCGGTGGCGAGGTTCCAGTCGCGGCCCGAGAAGTTCGGGTCGACATAGGTGACGAGCTTGGCGAGATTGTCGAACGACTTCTTCATCGTGTCGGACTTGAGCGAAGCGTCGTCGAGGTCGTTCATCGCCTTCTTGTAGAACTCCGGCCCGCCGGTCGACAGCACGACGGAATCGAACATGGTGGCTTCCTGCCAGTTCTGACCACCAAGCGCGAGCGGGGTGACGCCGGCCGCCTTGGCCTTGTCGAGCAATGCCACGAAGTCGTCGAAGGTCTTCGGCTCGGTGCCGCCGATCTTGTCCATCACCGCCTTGTTGATCCACAGCCAGTTGACAGAGTGGACGTTGACCGGAGCCGCGACCCACTTGCCTTCATAGACGGCGAATTTCTGCAGGGCGGCCGGAACCGACTTGTCCCAGCCTTCCTTCTTCGCCGTCTCGGTGAGGTCGCCCATGACGCCGGCAGCGGCATAATCGAGCACGGTGTAGCCGAGCATCTGCGAGGCGGTCGGATAGTTGCCGGCCGCGACCATCGCCTTCAGCGCGGTCATGGCGGCATCGCCGCCGCCGCCAGCCACGGGAACGTCCTTCCAGGCATAGCCTTCCTTGGCCAGATCGCCCTTGAGCACGTTGAGAGCAGCCGCCTCGCCGCCCGACGTCCACCAATGCAGCATCTGCACTTCCTTGACATCCTCGGCATGGGCCGCGAAAGCCAGGCCCGAAGCGAGCGCCGTTCCGATAAGCAGTTTGCGCAACATGTACTTCCTCCCTTGTTGCATTACACGACCGGTGGCAGCCCACCGGGTTCTTCCCAACTCAGCCGACCCACCAACCGGTGCGCTGGCCGCGATGAAACTGGATTGTCTTTTCCTCGGTATAGTCCTCGACGGCGCGCTTGCCGAGTTCGCGGCCCAGGCCCGACTGCTTGTAGCCGCCGAACGGCAGTTCGGGATAACCTTCCATGAACGTGTTCACCCAGACCGTCCCCGAACGCACGCCCCGCGCCACCGACATGCAGGTGTCGATGCTGGCGCTCCACACACCCGCCGACAGACCATAGGGCGTGTTGTTGGCGATGTGCAACGCCTTTTCAATCGATTCAAAAGTCAACACCGATAGCACCGGCCCGAACACTTCCTCGCGGGCGACGGCCATGTTTTCGGTGACGTCACGTAAGATCGTCGGGTCGAGATATTGGCCGGCATTGGAGGGGCGTTGCCCGCCGCCGCTGTAGATGCTGCCGCCGTCACTCGCGGCTGCCGCCACGTAATCCGTCACCTTGGCCAGATGGTCGGAGGAAATCATCGCGCCGACCTTGGTCCTGTCATCGAGCGGATCGCCCACGGTTACCTTGGCTGTCAACGCCTTCACCGCGGCCAGGAAATCATCGGCGATCGCCTCATGCACGATCAGCCGGCTGCCGGCATTGCAGCATTCGCCGGCATTGAAGAAGCCGCCGAACACCGCTGCATCGGCGGCCGCCACGAGATCGGCATCGGGAAAGACGATCTGGCCGTTCTTGCCGCCGAGCTCCATCGACACCTTCTTCAGGGAGTTCGAGGCCGCCGCCATGGTCAACTTGCCAACGCGGGTGGAACCGGTGAACGAAACCATCTCGACCAGGGGATGGCTGACCATCGGCGCGCCGACACCGGCGCCGAGACCGGCGAGGACATTGACGACGCCGGCGGGCACGCCGGCTTCGAGCAGGATGTCGCCAAGCACGAAGGTCGAGGCCGAGGTCATCTCGCTCGGCTTGACCACCGCCGTGCAGCCGGCGGCGAGCGCGAAAGGCAGTTTCTGGCTGACGATGAGGAACGGAAAATTCCACGGCGTGATGATCGAGACGACACCGATCGGCTCGCGCAGCACCACACCCAGCATGGCGTCGCCGAGATTGGCGTAGCTTTCACCGTGCAACGTGCGGGCCAGCGAAGCGGCATAGCGCCAGATGTCGACGGCGCCGCCGATCTCGCCGCGCGCCTGTGCGATCGGCTTGCCGGATTCCAGCGCATCGAGCCGCGCGATGTCTTCCAGCCGCGCCTCGATCAGGTCGGCGGCCTTGAGCAGGATCGCGGCGCGCTCGGCCGCTTTCATGCGCGGCCAGGGACCGGTCTCGAACGCCCTGTGCGCGGCCTGCATCGCGGCTTCCACTTCGGCGGCACCTGCCTGGGCATAATGTGAAACGGTGAAGCCGTGACCGGGGCTCTTGCGTTCCAGCATGCGGCCGTCGCGGGCATCGACATGCTTGCCGTCGATCAGAAGCTTGTATGCCTTGGGAGCCGCGGAGGCCTCGGCAGGCATGGAAATCTTGAGAGGTGCATTCATGTGATTTCCACTCTGTCCTAGGAACGCGAAAACACGGGCTTTTGCTTGGTCTTGAAGGAGCCGACGCCGGCCTTGAGATCGCCGGTGAGCGCTATGAAGCCGCTGGCCAAGGCTTCGGTCGCGGCAGCGCTTTCTTCGCCTTCCGCCACTGCGATCATCAGCTTGGCGGCTTCGGTCGCCAGCGGCCCGCGTTCGGCGATTTTTTCAGCCCATGTCTTGGCTTCACCCGACGCTTTGCCGGTTTCGACGATGCGGTCGACGATACCCAGCGCAAGCGCTTCCGCCGCCAGAAAAATCTCGCCACCGACAGCCATACGGCGCACCGTCTGAGCGCCGAGGCGGCGCACCGCGCGTTGCGTGCCGGACCAGCCGGGGACGACGCCGATCGAGGTTTCGGGAAAGCCGAGTTTCACCTGCGTTTCCGCGACGCGAAAATCGCAAGCGACAGCCAATTCGAGCCCACCGCCGAGCGCATGGCCGGACAGAACGGCGATGGTTGGCTGCCGCAGCCGTGCCAGCCGGTCGAAGACACGGTGGCCGTAGCGCACCCATTGCACCTGGAAATCGGCGGCACTCATGCCGCCCCAGGCTTCGACATCGCCGCCGGCGCAAAAACCCTTGCCTTCGCCGCATATGAGCACCACGCGCACACCTTCGGCGCTTTCCGCCTCGTCGAGCGCCGCTTCCAGCGCGCGCAGCATCGGGATGTCGAGCGCGTTGAATTTTTCGGGCCGGCGCAAGGTGACGGTGCCGATCGCACCATCCTGCTCGAAGGTGACGAGGCGCTCAGCCATGCACGCCTCCGAGCGGGGTGCTGCCATTGAGCGAAAGGCCGATCGGCCGATCCTGGTAGAGCGCGGTCGGCGTCACCTTGAGGTCGTTGGCTACATTGAGCGGGATCTCGGCTTGACCAAGCACATCGCGCTCGAGGTCGATGCCCGGCGCCAGTTCCGTCACCATCAGCCCATCTGATGTCAGCTTCATCACGCAACGCTCGGTCACATAGGTGATATCCTGTCCCTGCGCGACGGCGCGCTTGCCGGAGAAGGAGATGTGCTCGACCTCCTCGACGACTTTCTTGACCTTGCCTTCCGCGTCGATGCGGATGCCGCCATCGGCGAGCGACAGCTTGGCTCCGGCATTGAAGAAGCCGGAAAACACGATCTTCTTCGCCCGCGACGTGATGTCGACGAAGCCGCCGGCGCCGGCGGTGACATGCGGCCGTGCCGAAAGCTTCGAGACGTTGACCGAGCCGTGGCGGTCGATCTGCAGGAAGGAGAGCAGCGAAGCGTCGAAGCCGCCAGCCTGGAAATAGATGAACTGGTGCGGCGAGGGCATGATCGCCTCGGCATTGGAGGCGCAGCCGAACTTGAAGTCGAGCAGCGGCACGCCGCCGACAGCGCCCTGTTCGATCAGCCAGGTGACCTTGCCGTGCTGGCCTTCTTCCAGAAGGATGCGCGGCACGTTGGCCGAGATGCCGAAGCCGATATTGACGGCCATGCCGTCGCGAAGCTCCATGGCGACGCGGCGCGCGATCACCTTCTGAACGTTCATTTCCGGCGTGCGGAAGCTCGACAGCGGTCGGAAGATTTCACCCGAAATCGCCGGGTCGTAAGGCGTCAGCGTCGTCTGCAACTGGTCGGGCGCGACGACGATATGATCGACCAGCACGCCCGGCACGCGCACATCATGCGGCTTCAGCGTGCCGTTCTCGACGACGCGCTTGACCTGCGCGATGACGATGCCGCCATTGTTGCGGGCGGCGAGCGCCTGTTCCAGGCCGCCGAGATAGGCGCCCTCATGCTCATAGGTCAGGTTGCCGCGCTCGTCCGCCGTGGTGGCGCGGATGATCGAAACCTGGGGCACGATGGCGCGGAAATAGAGCCATTCCTCGCCGTCGAATTGCTGCACCGACACGATCGGCTCGCCGGCGGCGGCGTTCATCGCGCAGCCCTGGTGGCGCGGGTCGGCGAAAGTGTCGAGGCCGACCTTGGTCAGCACGCCCGGCCGCTTGGCCGCGGCCTCGCGGTGCATGTCGAACAGGATGCCGGAGGGCACGTTATAGGCGGCGACGGCATTGTCGCCGATCATCTTCCAGATCCGCGGCGGCTCGGCGGAGGAGGGACCCGACGGATAGGAGCCGCACAACGTACGCCTCAACAGGCCCGGCTTGGCCAGATGATCGATGCCCTTGATGCCATACATGTCGCCAGCGGCGATGGGGTGCAGCGTGGTGATGTCCTTCGGATGGCCCTCGCTGTCGAAGCGTTCGCCGATGGCGGCGAGCACGGCGTCCGGACAGCCGAGGCCGCTCGACGAGGACACCGAGACGACCATGCCATCCTTGATCAGGCTGGCTGCCTGCGCCGACGAAACGACCTTGCTCAATTCATGCTCCCGAGTTTCGGGTCGATCTTGACGGCTCTGCCGGAATTGGCCGATTGCAATGCCGCCTCGGCCGCGGCGAGCGACCAGATGCCGTCCTCGCCGGTGGCGGAAGGCTGGCCCTCGCCACGGATCGCGGCATGGAACCGGCGCACCGACCTGACATAGAGATTCTCGCGGTCGAAGCTCAACTCCTCTTCGCCGCTAGAGGTGCGCAGAAGGACAGAGCCGACCGGTTTCTGCGTCATCACGTTACGGGCGATCAGCGAGCCTTGGGAGCCGTGCACCTCGAAGCCGGTGTCGGCAAATCTGGTGGTGAAGCCTTCATGCGATTGCGCGATGAGGCCCGACTTGAAGCGCCAGATACACATGGCGCCGTCTTCCAGCCCGCTGCCGGCCATACCGGCGGATTGCGTGAAGGCGGAAACCTCGACCGGATCGTCGCCAAGCACGAAGCGTAGCGTGTCGGCATCGTGCACGGTGATGTCGAGCACCACGCCGCCGCCCGCCTCAGGCCTGGCGATGCGCCAACCCTGGAGGTTTTCGGGCAGGTAGACGGCGTGAAAGACCCGCGCGGCGATCGGCTGGCCGATGCGGCCTGCGGTAACAGCCTCGCGCATGGCACGGTGCGCGCCGGCGTTGCGCAGATGATGATTGGTTCCGAGCACGATGCCCGCGGCCTTGGCCGCAACGACCATTCTGCGCGCGTCGTCGCTGGTCAGCGCCAGCGGCTTTTCACACAGCACATGCTTTCCCGCCTTGATCGCGGCCAGCGCCTGTTCGAGGTGCAATTCGTTGGTGGTCGAGATGTAGACCGCGTCGATGTCGGATCCGAGCAAGGCATTGAGATTTGATACGGCGGCTGGAATGCCATTTTCCCTTGCATAGGCCGTGGCGCGTTCGGAGTTGGAGCTCATTACCGCTGCTATCGCGCCATCGGCTTGCGCGCGAATGGCGTCGATCATGAATTGCCGGGCGATCGTGCTGGCGCCGATCAGCCCCCATTTGACGCTCATGTCGCGGCTCCCGTAGGCGCGGGCCTTTTTTGCGTGCGGCGATCTGGGCCGCAGCTTTCCCTGACCACGAGATTGACGGCGCCGATATGGTCCTCGGCGCGCGTGGTGCGCGACTGGATCATCTTAATCATGACGTGGGCCGCGCGTTCGCCGAGACCGGCGGAGTCCACCGCGACGCTGGTCAGCGGCGGCATATAATGTTCGGCCTCGACCACATCGTCGAAGCCGACGACGGCGAAATCCGGGCCCGGCTCAAGTCCACGCTTGCGCAGCGCCAGCATGACGCCGAAGGCAACGGCATCGTTGAAGCAGAGCGCCGCGGTTGGCGGCTCCGCCATTGCGAGTGACGTTTCCAGGCAGGCCATGCCGCCCTTGCGGTTGGTCTCGCCCTCGATGATGAGCGCGTCGCGAGCGTCGATGCCGAGCGTCTCGCAGGCCTCGCGAAAGCCGCCCAGCCGCTCATGATAGACCACCAGATCAGACGAGCCGCCGAAGAAGGCCAGGCGTCGATGTCCCTTGCCGACGAGATGAGCGGTGGCGAGATAGGCGCCCCGATGATTGTCGGGAGCAATCACCGGAATGCGGCTTTCAGGCAGCCGGCGCATGGCGAAGGCAATCGGCAGACCGGCTATTTCCAGCCGCCGGAACGCCCCTGGCGTGGTGCCGCGCGCCGGGGAAACGATGAGCCCGGCGACGCCCTGTTCCATCAGAGACTTCAGCACTTCTTCCTGGCGCACCGGATTTTCGGCCGTGTTGGCGATGAAGGGCACGATGCCTGCCGATTGAAAAACACGCTCCATGCCCACTGCCAGTTCCGCGAAGAAGGGGTTGGTGAGATCGTTGATGACCATGCCGATGACGTTGGAGTGGGCCTTGCGCAGATTGGCGGCGCCGCGGTTGTAGACATAGCCGACATCCTCGATCGCCTTGCGCACCTTGACCGCGGTTTCGGGGCGGATCAGCCCGCTGCCCTGGAGCACGAGCGATACGGTCGATTTGGACACGCCCGCCTCGCGGGCAATGTCGAAGATCGTCGCCTTGGCCCGACTGGCCATCCTGATATCCTCCCCGGTTTTTTCAATCGAATTTTATTGGAACGTTCTAATCTCTGTTCCATGGATGAGTCAATCGGGATTTTTCTCAATCAAAAAGAAGTGGTCATGGGCGGTCGAAATATTGTGGCGCCCAAGGGTTTCCGTGTGCAGCGCAGCATTGGCCGGGGTTGGTCAGTTCGAATCTCAAAGCTTCTTGATTTATTGGAACGTTCCATTTATAGGAGCTGCGAAGGGAGACATCCATGGACATTGCCTTGCCTGGCGAGGGTGGCCGCGGCACACCCTACGCCCTTGTCGGACAGCCGGTCCAGCCGGTGATCGGCGCGCGGTTTCCGCGCATCGCCTATGCCGCCGCCCATGTCGTCGCCGATCCCCTCAAGATGAGCGATCCATGGTCGCGGCCCGTTGTCGATTGGGACAGGACGATGGCGTATCGTCATCATCTGTGGCGGCTCGGCTTCCGCATCGCCGAGGCAATGGACACGTCGCAGCGCGGCATGGGTTTCGATTGGACGAATGCGCGGGAATTGATCCGCCGTTCAATCGCGGAGGCGCGGACCGTCGCTGGCGCCGATCTCGCCTCGGGTGCCGGAACCGACCATCTGGCGCCGGCGTCGGCCAGGACACTGGACGATGTGGTCGCCGCCTATGAGGAGCAGTTCGCTTTCATCGAAGGCCAGGGCGGCAAGGCGATCATGATGGCTAGCCGCGCGCTGGCGGCCGTGGCGAAGGGGCCGGACGACTACGCCCTGGTTTACGACCGCATATTGGGCCAAGCCTCCGGCAAGGTCATCCTGCACTGGTTGGGCGACATGTTCGATCCGACCTTGAAAGGCTATTGGGGCAGTGACGATTTCGAGACCGCGCTCGACACGGTGATCGCCATCATCGAGCGCCATGCCGGCAAGGTCGAAGGCATCAAGATATCGCTGCTCGACGCCGGCAAGGAGGTGGCGCTCAGGAACCGGCTGCCGGACGGCGTGTTGATGTTCACCGGCGACGATTTCAATTATCCCGAACTGATCGCCGGAGACGGCAAGCGGCACTCGCACGCATTGCTCGGCATTTTCGACGCGATCGCGCCGGTTGCCAATGCCGCGCTGGCGAAGCTGGCTGACGGCGATCGTGCCGGCTACGACGCGCTGATGGCGCCGACCGTGCCGCTGTCACGAAAAATCTTCGAGGCGCCGACCGAATATTATAAAACCGGCATCGTCTTCATGGCCTGGCTCAACGGCCACCAGGACCATTTTTCGATGGTCGGCGGCATGCAGTCGGCGCGCGGCATCCTCCATTATGCCGATGTCTTCCGCCTAGCCGACCAGGCTGGACTGCTGGCAGATCCGGAGATGGCGATTGCCAGGATGAAGAGCCTCTGCTCCGTCGCAGGCATTTAAGCGAGTTTCGCGATCGGATCAGCCGTCGTCCATCCCAGTCGGCGCCAAGACGGGCGCTCCGCGATGCAAGGTCCGATTGTCCGGGTTGGATGGTGGGCAGGGCTACCCACCATCATCTCAAAGCCATACCTGGCCCGCTTGGTAAGAAGGAAGCCACAATGTCTCCCTTTGATGCCTCACTTCTCACGTCGCTGCCCAAATGTGCAAGCAGTTTGCTCCAAAGGCAGGCTGGGCAGCCTACCAGACGCGGCGAGGCAAATGACGAGCCATTGGACCGCAGAAAGGCGTGAAAGGCGCTGCGGGCGGCATACAGCCGCGATCCAGGGAGAATTGAGGAGGGCCGTCCACCATTATCTGCAACAGGACGGACAGGCAGGAGGAGTCAGTCGGATTCCGCGCTTTTGTTTCTACATAAGGTCACTTTAACGACCCTGGACCCCGACGCGGGGAGGCTAGCGTCCCATGAGACACCGACAATCACGATACCGTTCAGTCCGAGGCAATAAGAGGGACCAAGAACGCGTTCGCTGCATGTCAGCCCTTATGGGTATCGGTCAGTACTAAGTTCATCCGTTTGCCAACACTGTCTAGGTTTATGACCATGACACGCAGCTTTGATCCAACTTCAATGTCCGACCGCGCCGCCACGCCTCCCTTGATACTAGATGAATGCACAAGTCCCGTAACGCCAGGTTGTAAATCAATAAATATCCCGAACTTGGTCTTGTTCGCAACCTTACCGGTATGCTCTGTCCCAGCTGGAAATCTTGCTTCAGCCGTTGACCATGGTCCTGATACAATCGATCTCTCAAAGGCGTTCACAGCGTTGCTCGCTTGATCCAGTCCTGTCAGGTCATCGAACCGCCTGTCTCCAAACACAGCATCGTACGCCTTGGCGTCCTTTTCCCTGGCCTTCCGCAACGCTTCAACGCCAGCTTTCGCATTGTAAAGGACTGTACGAGGAAGGTATTGCTGACCCCCGTCCTTTATCCTAAGCGCTATTGCATCAGCGGATGCCAAATCTTCAAACCACGTATCCTCCGCGACCGCAGCGAGATAGTAGACATCTGTGCAAATCTGTAGATGAACACGGCCGGCAGGAGCAAGTGCGACTAGATCGTCATCAGTAAGCTCTGTGGTTCGGAAGTCTTCGGAGAGAACACAGAATCCTCGAGCTAGTGCCTCTAGCTCTCTAAAGAATACCTGTTGCTCCACTCCATACCTCGACAATTCGGATCGAATCTGTGACACATGCACGTAGCCCTTAAGTCGCTGTGGTCCAAAGATATTTGATTTTTCGTCCAACAATTTTAGAATTAATAGTCTGGCAAAGAAGCTTGGCCTTTGATCAAGTTCGCTGGCGGCGTACAAATTCTTAAGATAGGCTCGATCGCTGTCGTAAAACCGCAGATTTGTCCGCAACAAGACGGTAGTAACTAGGCTAAGCGGGAGGACATATTGGCCCTCACTCTGTACCATTTTAAGGATGTGGTCCTCTTCGATGTGGCCACTTGTACAGAACTCGAGAAATATCTCCATTGCCCTGCGCATGTTTCTGCCCGCGAGCCCGACAATCAGGCGGCGAACATGCATATCATGCTCAAACACCGAGCGAAGTATGGATGACAGATAGTGACTTTGGTCCGACGAAGGATAGTCAACGTGCATGCCATTGGGAAGTTCGTAGCGCAGCATCTTCTTGCCGCCAGCTTTGACCGATCGCATGGCCAACTGTACACGGCTCTGTAATATCTTATGAAAGAGCGGAGGCTCAATTCGAAACACAAGGTCCTTCAGCGCAGTGTCGAGCGGAGCTTCGTCCTGATGGTTGTCATAGGTTTCCTCGCGTATAGGTAACACAACCAAGGCTCTAAATTCTTTCTGTATCCATTGAGCAGCTTCGAACATCAGAAGTTGCTCATCTCTTAGTCGTTTGTCGCAATTATCAAGTACTATGACTAATAATTTTCCACGATTAGTGGAGCAATAAGCCGCGTGGTTCTGCGCGACAGTATGTTTATTTGTTAGTATTGACTGAATGTGGTCTGCCAACTTTATGTTGTATGTATTTTGATCACCCTCATACAATCGACCAACCCCTTTCCGAAACTGGTTGACCTCGACTGCGTGGACCGACTTGATGGCATCGAGATCATCGTAGTCGATGCTGGTATCGCTATCTTTGCATTGCGAAATGAGTTCTGACCGCAACCAATCGTAGATCTCTTGTCGAGATATCGGCGCGGTGTTCATATTGAGGTGCAGCCATACGGTCTTCTTTTTTATATCAGTAGGCAGTGCGACTTCTCGCAGGTGGTCAACGAAGCTGGTCTTCCCTGCTCCGGCGCTGCCAACGATCAATAGAACTTGACGCTCCAGAGACCTATCTGAACGCAGGACCTTTATGATCTCGGTAGGCTGGGTAGTGTCATCGAGCGTCTTCGACCTTGCCTCAGAAGGTGGAGTTGAGGCGCGGATGACCTTGTCAATTGGGTCAATATAGCGTTCCCGTCTTTTGGATGAGATATAGCCATTCTTAGCTATAAAGGTTCGGTCAGCCAGGCTTATGGGGTTGAATATGTGCGAGAAGTCAGCAGATAGAGTGGCACCAAATGAGTTCATTCCAATTTCTTCCCGCTGGAAGGCTACACCGCCCACCTGCTTACGTGGCTTCCAAAATCTCTTTGGTCGGACGCTTGGTAATATCTGCGAGAAAGCTACCTCTAGCGCTTCACGACCGAACACACGGACAAGTGCGGCAAAGTCAGAGTGATAGACCTCGATAGAGGCGTGATCCAGGACTATTTGTGGCTTAGCCTGATCGTAAGCACCGGCGTAAAGGCGCGTGCCGTCTGTTGCAATTATCCTGCTTGCGGGCTGTATTCCAGACGGAAACAGGCTGTTTAGCTCCGCTGCGTAGAGACGGGCTTCTCGGAAAGCCTCATCGAGGTCCATTCCGGGAGCCTTTGCTTCGGCAACCAGAAGCGGTAGTCCGCCTCTGGTAACAATGTAATCTGGAAAATAGAGCTTCTGCTTATCGCCCTTCCCAATAGGAAGCTTCCGTATGTTTGCCTTGGTCTGGATCTCGGCTCTGTCGTAAGATAGCCCGCTTGGGGCTTCGCCTATCATCAGCGGGTAGAGAAACTTCTGTTCAACGTCACTTTCAGTTTTAAGGATTGCGAGTTCCGGTTTGGTGAATATCATGAGTACGTCCCCCTGCTGCCCATTTCTGGCATGGTAGCGGCTTCGCGCCTAGAGCAGTTCTAGTGAGAAAACTCTGGCCTGCTGCCGGTTTCGTGGACACCGAGATAAGGTGTTTAATGGAACTGGAGAGTTGGAATGCAAAGAAGGAAGTTCAGCCGCGAGTTCAAGCTTGAGGCGGTGAGATTGATCAAGGATCGGGGCGTTGCGGTTGCCCAGGCTGCCCGCGACCTCGATCTCCACGAGAATGTGCTGCGCAAATGGGTGCGCGAACTGTCGACCGATCCGCAGCATGCCTTTCCCGGTCATGGGCAGATGAAGCCGGAGCAGCAGGAGATCGACCGGCTGCGCAAGAAAGTAGCGAAGCTGAAGGCGGAGCGCGACATCCTAAAAAAGGCCGCAGCCTACTTCGCGAGGGAAGTGACATGAGGTTCGCTTTCATCGCGAGGCACCGGAACATATGGCCGGTGGCATGGCTGTGCAGTGCGCTGGATGTATCCCGGTCGGGCTTCCATGCCTGGCTCAACCGCAGTCCCAGCGCCCGCTCCCGGCACGACGAGATCCTCGTCTCCAGAATCGACCGCAGCTTCAAGAGCAGCGATCGCACCTATGGTTCCCGTCGCGTCTGGCACGATGTTCTGGCCGAGGGTCTCTCCTGCGGCCTGCATCGCATCGAGCGGCTCATGCGGGAGAACGGTTTGCGGGCCCGGCCTCGGCGTCGCGGACTGCCGAAGGATACGGGCGAGCGAGCGGCAGTGTCGGACAACCTCCTCGACCACACCTTCGAGGCATCGGCACCGAACCAGAAATGGATCGCCGACTTCACCTACATCTGGACCGCGGGGGGTTGGCTTTACGTTGCCGCCGTGGTCGACCTCTTCTCCCGGCGTGTCGTCGGCTGGGCGATGAAGGCCGACATGACAGCCCAACTCGTCACCGATGCGCTCATCATGGCGATCTGGCGCCGAGGCAAGCCCGACAGCCTGCTTCATCATTCCGACCAAGGATCGCAATACACGAGCGAGCAGTTCCAGCGCCTGATGGCCGACCACGGCATCATGTGTTCGATGAGCCGGTCGGGCAATGTCTGGGACAATGCGGCCATGGAGAGCTTCTTCTCGTCGTTGAAAACCGAACGCACAGCCCGCAAGGTCTACAGGACAAGAGATGCCGCCAGGGCGGATATGTTCGACTACATCGAGCGCTTCTACAACCCTCGGCGGAGGCACTCGACACTGGGCTATCTGAGCCCCGTGGAGTTCGAGGAACAAGCTATGTTAGCTTAACCTCGTGTCCGAAAAACCGGCAGCAGGCCAGGGCTTGGCCGACATAGCTTAGGTGTCGAGCCAGAGACAAGGCTTCTGAGCCAACCCTCGTATCAAGCGAAATTTTGAGACTTGTTGGCGTTCTGCTGCCGGCAGTGCAAGCTCTGATCAGTGGCCAGCGAAAATAGAAAACCCGGTGACGGGAGATTTCGAGATAGGTCGGATTACGCATTCTGATGCATCCCCTGGATGCCTCACCAGCGAAAACCTAGCGTAACACGCTGATTTCTAAGAGGATGGTGGGCGTGACAGGGATTGAACCTGTGACCCCTGCAATGTCAATGCAGTGCTCTCCCGCTGAGCTACACGCCCATCCGAAGCCGCGCATACACCATTTTTGGTCCGGCGCGTCAATAGCAGGAAAAGAGGAAATACATGTCGTCTCGCCGCGGCTGTGGATTGGCGCCCGGCGGCTTGCGGGAGGCGGCTCAGGCCGCCTGCAGCATCTTTTCGACCTCGTTGACGAGATCGCGCAAGTGGAAGGGCTTGGACAGCACCTTGGCGTCTTTCGGCGCCTTGGAATCCGGGTTCAGCGCAACGGCGGCAAAACCGGTGATGAACATCACCTTGAGGTCGGGGTCGATCTCCGTGGCGCGACGCGCCAGCTCGATGCCGTCCATCTCCGGCATGACAATGTCGGTCAGAAGCAGCGAGAACGGTTCTTCGCGCAGCCGCTCATAGGCGCTGGCGCCGTTGTCGAAATCGCTGACCTGATAGCCGGCGCGCTCCAGCGCCTTGACGAGGAACCGACGCATATCGTCGTCGTCTTCCGCCAGAAGAATGCGTGCCATGATATCCCGTCCGAATCACCCGCCCGAGACTGCCGTGGGGCAGGCCCGTTAACCATCCTGTATATGAGGAGGTGAGAGTAAACATCAAGTGAACGCGGACGCGCTTGACCCACATTTGCCCAGCGGCACGACCGCCGAAATGCTGGACATGCGGCCAGCAAGGTGGCAGTTTCATGCCATGATGCACTGGTGTTTTCGGGTTCGTTCAAATTGAAGACGGCAGCCGAGGATTTTTCGGTCTTTCCACCCTTCGAAATCCGTTCGGGCGCCGAGCAGCGCGTCCCCTTTCTCTTCAATTCACCGCATAGCGGCCGTTACTATCCCGAACGCTTCCTTGCCATGGCAAGGCTCGATCGCAACGCCATCCGCCGCTCGGAGGATTGCTATGTCGACGAGCTGTTCGGCGGCGCCGTGGCGCTGGGCGCGCCGATGCTGGCGGCGAATTTCCCGCGTGCCTATCTCGACGTCAACCGTGAGCCTTGGGAACTCGACCCGCGCATGTTCGCCGAGCCGGTGCCGTCCTTCTGCAATATCCGCTCCGCGCGCGTGGCCGGCGGGCTCGGCACCGTGCCGAAGCTGGTGGGCGAGGGGCTCGACATCTATGCGGGCCGCTTGCCGCTCGCCGAGGCGGTTGCCCGCATCGAGGCCGTCTACAAGCCCTATCACGAAACGCTGAAGCGGCTTTTGACCAGGACCCATGCCCGTTTCGGCTTTGCCGTGCTGATCGACTGCCACTCGATGCCGGCGAGCATCCGCGTCGGTGACAATGGGCTGCGGCCGGATTTCATCATCGGCGACCGTTTCGGCATCTCGGCCACCGCGGCCCTGACCGAAACCGCGATCGGCCTGCTGACCGCGATGGGCTATACCGTCGCTCACAACAAGCCTTACGCCGGCGGTTTCATTACGGAACACTATGGCCGCCCGGCGCGTCATCTGCATGCGCTGCAGATCGAGGTCAATCGCGGGCTCTACATGAATGAGCGGACATTCGAGAAAGCCGCCGGCTTCGACGCGCTGGCCGACGATCTGACGCGATTTTCAGCCGACCTGATGGCGATGCCAGACCATCATTTCATCGACCTGCCGCTGGCCGCGGAGTGAAGATCACGCCTTGTCTCATGCGTGCCACTGCCCAATACACTTTGCGGTATTTGGACCCTTTGCAGTATTTGGGCGGCACGCTCCGGGAGCGGCGGTGAAAAAAAGACCGCATCGTTTGCACGATACGGTCGAAGTCTAGGGAGGAAACGCCCAAGGAGGGCATGGACAGGAAACCCTGTCCATGATTGAGGGTATTGTGCAGCGCACAAATGTCAAGCGACGTTTAGGCTTTTTTAATTCAGAGTGATGTGGAAATTGCGTTTCGTTGGCGGGAACGTGACATTTGGGCAACAGATGTCGCTGGCGAATAATCCTCGAACACCCTTGTTTTGGCACGAAAGTGGCGGCAAACGACAGTCCGGGGCATGCCGTAATTCGGGAGAATCAGTTGGACATCAGCATCGATTTCATGCGCCGCATCGCGCAAGCGGCGGCCGCCGAGACCTTGCCGCGCTTTCGCGCCCAAGGTGCGGTCGCCAACAAGGAGAAGGGCAGTTTCGATCCGGTCACCGAGGCCGACCGCGAGGCCGAGCGCGCCATCCGGGCGTTGATATCGGCCGAGTATCCCGACCACGGTATCCTGGGCGAAGAGCATGGCAGCGAGAACATTTCCAGCCGGCATGTCTGGGTGATCGACCCGATCGACGGCACGCGCGCCTTCATCTCCGGCCTGCCGGTGTGGGGGACATTGGTTGGGCTGACGGTCGATGGTGACGCGGTCGCCGGCATGATGGCGCAGCCCTTCACCGGCGAGCTGTTCTACGCCAATGGCTCCGGCTCGCACTATGAGGGACCGGGAGGTCCGCGAAAACTGTCGACCCGCAAGACGACGAAGCTGGCCGAAGCGACGTTGTTCACCACAACGCCGGCGCTGTTCAAGGGCGAGGCGCGCAATCGCTATGACGCGTTCGAGCGGCAAATCCAGCTCGCCCGTTATGGCGCCGATTGCTATGCCTTCGCCATGATCGCCTCGGGAAGCGTCGACATCGTCGCCGATCCTGGATTGAAGCCCTATGACATCGTGGCGCTGATCCCGATCATCGAGAAAGCCGGCGGTGTCGTCACCACTTTCGACGGCGGGCCGGCGGAGAATGGCGGCGATGTTCTGGCGGCGGCGACACCGGAGCTTCATGCCGCCGCCATGGCCGCCCTGCGCGGCTGATATCGCCCCTGGTCAGTGCAGCCTTATCGAGCGCTGGAATTCCGCAGGGGTGCGCCCGTAGACCTGCCTGAATGCCGCCTGCGTCTGGGAGAGGTCAGGCCGTCGGATCATCCGAGCCGGGGACGAAGGCGTCGAAGGCGGCGAGGAATTGTTCGCGGTAGAGGTCGACTTCCTGCAGGATTTCGTGTTTGGCGCCGTCGATCATCAACAGCGAACCGAGTCTCAGATTTCTCGCATATGCTTCCACCGCCTTGGTCGAGACGACCTGGTCGGCGCCGGCGGCGATGATCAGCAGAGGCACCTGAATGCGGGCCATGAAGTCGGGGTCGCTTATGGCTTCCGACGCCTTCGCCGCCGCCTGCAGCCAGCGGACAGTCGGGCCGCCAAGTGCCAGTTGCGGATATTCTTCATAGATGCGCGTGTTGCGGCGATAGCGTTGCGGATCTGATGTCACCTTGTTGACCTCGAAAGGCAGCGTCTGTCTCGGGCGTGGACCCCAGGCGGCATAGAGCCGGCCGAGCCCCAGGGCGCAGAAAATCGAACAGACCCGGCGCACCGTCCCTATCGAGACCGGCAGGTCGGGCAACGTCAGGAATGGCGCGATCAGCACCATGCGCCGCACGCGGTTCACCATCGACGGCGCGGCTAGCAGCGTGATTACCGCCCCGGCGGAATGGGCCAGGATGTAATAGGGTCCACGGCAGTCCGGCAGCACGATCTCCTCGAAGAACTGCTCCAGATCGGCCGTATAGTCGCGGAACGACCTGACATAGCCGCGCTGGCGATCGCGGATCAGCCGGTCGGAATCGCCCTGACCGCGCCAGTCGAGGGTGGCGACACCGAAGCCCCGCGCGGCAAGGTCGCGGATGGTCTCGAAATATTTCTCGATGCACTCGTTGCGGCCGCCGAGCAGCACCACGGTGCCCCGCATTGGACGCGCCACCGCCGCGAACAGGCCATAACGGATCTTCTTGCCGTCGCGCGTGGTGAAAAAGCCGCCCGTGACGTTTTCCGGTCGCGGATTGCCTTCAACTTCGTGAAAAAGGGGTGTGTCGTGGAAAAGATCCGTCATTCGGCGCTTTGTGCTCGGCGTCTTGGCGCGCCAGCCCTTCACGGCCAGCCTCGTCAAGGTGATAGACGCCCACACATCAAAAGCAAAGCAAATCCGGGTTATGGAGGCCTGCAACGGGGAAGGCCGGAAGCGGCTTTGAGCGCGCTTCCGGCCCCTGTCGATCCGGGAGGAAGGGACGTTAACACCCGGTTCGGCCTCGATGCGGCACCTCTGCAAATCCGGCGCCGCCAATCCTTGATCTTGAAAGCCACTTTAGCGGCGGCTGTCTGAACGGGCGCCGAAGCGCCGGTTCATCTGCCGTTCATCAAAGCCCGGCGGCCTCACTCTTTTGCCGTCAAACGAAACTTGAAATGCTTTCGAACGCTCCCCAGATGTGGGTTGCGGCCGCCAATGTCGGGGCCGCTGGTCCAGCCGAAACGCCGCTTACGGGTTTCGCACCGGCCATACGCAAACCATGTTGCTCAACAGGAGAACACCTCATGCGTCACGTTGATTTTTCCCCGCTTTACCGTTCGACCGTCGGCTTCGACCGTCTCTTCACCATGCTCGATTCGCTCGCGCAGCCCGACGGCGCGCAGACCTATCCGCCCTACAACATCGAGCGCACCGGTGAGGATTCCTACCGCATCTCGATGGCGGTTGCCGGCTTCTCGGATGACGAGATCTCCATCGAAGCCCACCGCAACGTGTTGACGGTGAAGGGTGAGCGCAAGGACGAGGGCACCGGCGAAGGCTCCGAGCTGCTCTATCGCGGCATTGCCTCCAGGGCCTTCGAGCGCCGCTTCCAGCTTGCCGATCACGTTGAAGTCGTCGGCGCCGCGCTGAAGAACGGCCTGCTCTTCGTCGACCTCAAGCGCAACATTCCCGAAGAGCTGAAGCCGCGCAAGATCGCGATCACCTCGGCTCCGGCCAAGGCCAAGCAGATCGAGGCCAAGACGGCAGCCTAAGGTTTAGTCTCCCTCCCGAGACGGAAAGCGGCGCCGAAAGGCGCCGCTTTTTTGTTGTCGCGAAGCCTGACTATCCCGCGATCAGCTGGCCAAAGCGGTCGACTTCCTCCGAGGTCGTCGCAAAGCTGGTGACGAAGCGATAGAGCAGCTCGTCCTCGCCGATATGGCCGTCGAAGCCGTGCGGCCTGTGCCAGTCGTAGAAGGCCGCGCCCGCCGCCTGCAGCTTCTCGGCTTCGGTTTTCTTGATCACCGCGAAGACTTCGTTGGCCTGCGGCAGCCAGGCGAGCTTTGCCGTGGCCGAATCCTCGATCGCGGCCGCCAGGCGCGCGGCCATGACATTGGCATGCCTGGCGGTATCGAGCCACAGCCCATCCTTGAAATAGGCTTCGAACTGCGCTGCGACGAAACGCGACTTCGAAAACAGCTGGGCGGCACGCTTGCGCAGAAAAGCCAATTCCTTGGCGCGATCGAGATCGAACAGCACGATCGCCTCGGCGCACCAGCAGCCGTTCTTGGTGCCGCCGAAGGACAGGATGTCGACGCCGCGTTTCCAGGTCATTTCAGCCGGCGTGGTGTCGAGCGCGACCAGCGCATTGGCGAAGCGGGCGCCGTCCATGTGCAGCGGCACGGAATGGTGTTTGGCGATCGCCGCAATCGCGGCAATGTCGTCCAGGCCATAGATCGTGCCGACCTCGGTCGACTGGGTGACCGAAACGGCCATCGGCCGGCCCCAATGGACTACCTCGCCGGCGAAACGGCCGATCGCCTTGTCCAGATTATGTGGCTCGATCTTGCCCAGCGGGCCGTCGACGGCGTGAAGCCGCGAGCCGCCGGAAAAATGTTCCGGCGCGCCGCACTCGTCCTCGATGATATGCGATTCGCGGTGGGCGAAGGAAATGCCGCCGGGCTTGTTATAGGCCGTCAGCGACAGCGAATTGGCGGCGGTGCCGGTCGCCACGAAGAACACGGCCACTTCGCGCTCGAAAATCTCGCTGAAGCGCTGATAGACGGTTTGGTCGAGGGCACCATCGCCATAGGCGGTCGAAAAGCCGGCGGTGTGGGCCGAAAGGCCGGCTGCAATGCTTGGATGGGCGCCTGCCCAATTGTCGGAAGCGAAGAACATGCGTCTGCCTGTGCTGGGGAAATCGCCGGGACCTTGACCGGTTTCATGACCCGCCCGCAAGAGCCAGACACAAGAAAACGGGTAAAGCCAGCGTCGGGCTCGCGGCGTCTTCAGAGACCGAAGCTTACGTTTTGCAGCCGCCTCACGAAATTTTGTGTCGCGGCGCGGCCAAGTTTTTTGTGAATCGGTCTTGTATGGGTCCTGGATTTCTGTCATAAAAATTTAGGACAGTAGTGCTGTCTTATTTTGTCGCACAAAACAGGCTGGATTGGCGTATCGTTTAGGCCACTCCGGCTTTTGCCGCGAGCGACAGGTGGACGGACCAGCTCTGGCCTGTACGATACCGGATGTGAACCAGCGGCGCGCCGCTTGGTTCGGCGATTTCGCAAGACGTGCCGCAAGGATGAAGGGCGAGCCCAAGTGCTCGCCAAGGCAAACCAGCGCCCCCAGGCTGACCAAGGCCAAGTGGCGCGGAACGGAGGATAGGACGATGACGGAATTGACGCTCTCTGCGACGAACGGCCAGGCCGCGCAGACGAAAGCGGCCGCCGTCAAAAATACCTCCACCAAAAATCGCACGACCACCGGCGGCCTCACCGCCCAGGGACTCTACGATCCGCGCAACGAACATGACGCCTGCGGTGTCGGCTTCATCGTCAACATGAAGGGCGTGAAGTCGCATCAGATCGTCAAGGACGGGCTTGCGGTGCTCGAGAACCTGACGCATCGCGGCGCCGTCGGTGCCGATCCGCTGGTCGGCGATGGCGCCGGCGTGCTGGTGCAGCTTCCGGATCTTTTTTTCCGTGAGGAGATGGCGGCCCAAGGGATTGATCTGCCACCGGTAGGCCAGTATGGCGTCGGACACTGGTTCATGCCGCAGGATGCCATCCTTCGCGCCCATGTCGAAGAGATCATCGCGGAATCGGCGCAGTCCGAAGGGCTCCCGCTGCTGGGATTCCGTGACGTGCCCGTCGATAATTCGTCGCTGTCGAAGGCGGCTGACATCGTCGCGTCCGAGCCATTCCACCGCCAGGTCTTCATCGGCCGCACGGCTGATATCACCGACGACGAGGAATACGAGGCCAGGCTCTATCTGCTGCGCAAGGTCATCTCGAGCCGCATCTACGCCGAGAACGACAACAAGGACATCGGCGCCTATTGCGTGTCGCTGTCGGCGCGCACCATCGTCTACAAGGGCATGTTCCTGGCCTATCAGGTCGGCGCCTATTACAAGGACCTCAAGGACCCGCGTTTCGAGACCGCGCTGATCCTCGTCCACCAGCGCTTCTCGACCAACACCTTCCCATCGTGGAAGCTGGCGCATCCCTACCGCATGGTCGCGCACAATGGCGAGATCAACACCGTGCGCGGCAACAACAACTGGATGGCTGCCAGGCAGGCGTCGGTCGATTCCGAACTGTTCGGCAACAACATCTCGAAGCTCTGGCCGATCTCCTATGACGGCCAGTCCGATACGGCGTGCTTCGACAACGCGCTCGAGTTCCTGTTCCAGGGCGGCTACAGCCTCAGCCACGCCATGATGATGCTGATCCCGGAAGCCTGGGCCGGCAACAAGCTCATGGATGCCGACCGCAAGGCTTTCTACGAGTACCATGCGGCGTTGATGGAGCCGTGGGACGGGCCGGCGGCGGTCGCTTTCACCGATGGACGCCAGATCGGCGCCACGCTCGACCGCAATGGATTGCGCCCTGCACGCTACATCGTCACCGACGACGACCGCGTCATCATGGCTTCGGAAGCCGGCGTGCTGCCGGTGCCGGAGGAAAAGATCGTCCAGAAGTGGCGGCTGCAGCCCGGCCGCATGCTTCTGATCGACCTGGCCAAGGGCCGCATCGTCCCCGACGAGGAGATCAAGTCGGAGATCGCGACCAAGCACCCGTACAAGACCTGGCTTGGCAATACGCAGCTCATCCTGGAAGATTTGAAGCCGGTCGAGCCTCGCGCGCTGCGCAAGGATGTCAGCCTGCTCGATCGCCAGCAGGCGTTCGGCTACACCCAGGAAGACACCAAGCTGTTGATGTCGCCGATGGCGACCACCGGCCAGGAAGCGGTGGGCTCGATGGGCACCGACACGCCGATCTCGGCGATGTCGGACAAGTCGAAGCTGCTCTACACCTATTTCAAGCAGAACTTCGCCCAAGTCACCAACCCGCCGATCGACCCGATCCGCGAGGAGCTGGTGATGAGCCTGGTGTCCTTCATCGGACCGCGGCCGAACATCTTCGACCTGGTCGGCAATTCGCGGCGCAAGCGCCTCGAGGTGCGCCAGCCGATCCTGACCAATGGCGACCTCGAGAAGATCCGCTCCATCGGCCACACCGAGGACCGTTTCGACACCAAGACGATCGACATCACCTATGGATCGAGCGAGGGCGCTGCCGGCATGCAGGGCGCCGTCGAACGTCTGTGCGAGCGGGCCGAAGCGGCGGTCGCCGGCGGCTACAACATCATCATCCTGTCCGACCGCCAGCTCGGGCCGGACCGCATCGCCATTCCGGCACTGCTGGCGACGGCCGCCGTGCACCACCACCTGATCCGCAAGGGACTGCGCACCGCGGTCGGCCTGGTCGTCGAATCCGGCGAGCCGCGCGAGGTGCATCATTTCTGCTGCCTCGCCGGCTATGGCGCGGAAGCGATCAATCCCTATCTCGCCTTCGACACGCTGCTCGACATGCACAAGCGCGGCGAACTGCCGGAAGAGGTCGACGCCTATGAAGTGGTGTCGCGCTACATCAAGTCGATCGGCAAGGGTATCCTCAAGGTGATGTCCAAGATGGGGATCTCGACCTATCAGTCTTATTGCGGCGCGCAGATATTCGACGCTATCGGGCTGAAGTCGGATTTCGTGCAGCAATACTTCACCGGCACCGCGACGCTGATCGAAGGCGTCGGACTGGATGAGGTCGCAGGCGAAACCGTCAGTCGCCACACGGACGGTTTCGGCAGTGATCCGGTGCTGCGCAACAGCCTGGAGGTCGGCGGCGAATATCTGTTCCGCATGCGCGGCGAGGCGCATATGTGGTCGCCCGACGCGGTCGCCACCTTGCAGCACGCGGTGCGCCAGGGATCGTGGGAGACGTTTAAGGACTATTCGGCGCAAATCGACAGCGAGACGGCCCGCGCCCAGACCATCCGCGGCCTGTTCAAGATCAAGCTGGCGGGTGAGACCGGCCGCACGAAGGTCGCACTCGACGACGTGATGCCGGCGGCCGACATCGTCAAGCGCTTCTCGACCGGGGCGATGTCGTTCGGCTCGATTTCCAGGGAAGCGCACACCACGCTGGCACGTGCCATGAACCAGATCGGCGGCAAGTCGAACACCGGTGAAGGCGGCGAAGAGGCCGATCGCTACCTGCCGCTGCCTGGCGGCGGCAAGAATCCGGAACGCTCGGCGATCAAGCAGGTCGCTTCGGGACGGTTCGGCGTGACTGCGGAATATCTCGTCAACTCCGACATGATGCAGATCAAGGTCGCGCAAGGCGCCAAGCCCGGCGAGGGCGGCCAGTTGCCAGGCCACAAGGTCGACGCCACCATCGCCAAGGTGAGGCACTCGACGCCTGGCGTCGGCCTGATCTCGCCGCCACCGCATCACGATATCTACTCGATCGAGGACCTGGCGCAGCTGATCTACGATCTGAAGAACGTCAATCCGGCGGCCGACGTCTCGGTCAAGCTGGTGTCGGAAGTCGGTGTCGGCACGGTCGCGGCGGGCGTCGCCAAGGCGCGCGCCGACCACATCACCATTTCGGGCTATGATGGCGGCACCGGCGCGTCGCCGCTGACCTCGCTCAAGCATGCCGGCAGCCCGTGGGAAATGGGTCTCGCCGAGACGCACCAGACGCTGGTGCTGAACGGCCTGCGCTCACGCGTGGCGCTGCAGGTCGATGGCGGTTTGCGCACCGGGCGCGACGTCATCATCGGCGCGCTGCTCGGCGCCGACGAGTTCGGCTTCTCGACCGCGCCGCTGATCGCGGCCGGCTGCATCATGATGCGCAAGTGCCACCTCAACACCTGCCCTGTCGGTGTGGCAACGCAGGACCCGGTGCTGCGCAAGCGCTTCAAGGGCACGCCCGAGCACGTCATCAACTTCTTCTTCTACGTGGCTGAAGAGGTGCGGGCGCTGCTCGCCGAGATGGGCTTCACCCATATTGACCAGATCATCGGCGACGCCGACCTTCTGGAAAAGCGCGACGTGATCCAGCACTGGAAGGCGCGCGGGCTCGACTTCTCGAAGATGTTCTACAAGCCCGATGCGCCGCATGAAGCGGCGCACTGGACCGAACGGCAGAAGCACCCGATCGATGATGTGCTCGACCGCAAGCTGATCGAACTGGCCAGGCCCGCGCTGGAGACCAAGCAGCCGGTCAAGATCGAAGTCGACATCCGCAATGTCGACCGCTCGACGGGCGCCATGCTGTCGGGTGAGGTGGCCAAGCGCTTCAGGCACAAGGGCCTGCGCGAGGACACGATCCAGGTCAAGCTCACCGGAACCGCGGGGCAGTCCTTCGGCGCCTTTCTGGCGCGCGGCATCTCGTTCGAGCTCGTCGGTGCCGGCAACGACTATGTCGGCAAGGGCCTGTCGGGCGGACGCATCGTCATCCGGCCGCCGCAAGAGGCCAGGATCGTCGCGGCCGACTCCATCATCGTCGGCAACACGGTGCTCTATGGCGCGACCGAGGGCGAGGCCTATTTCGCCGGCGTAGCGGGCGAGCGTTTCGCCGTGCGCAATTCGGGCGTGGCAGCCGTCGTCGAAGGCGTTGGCGACCATGGCTGCGAATACATGACCGGCGGCGTCGTCGTCGTCATCGGCAAAACCGGCCGCAACTTCGCCGCCGGCATGTCGGGTGGTGTCGCCTATGTGCTGGACGAGGCGGGCGATTTCGCCGAGCGCTGCAACATGGCCATGGTCGAGCTGGAGCCGGTTCCGGAAGAAGACGACCTCATGGAAAAGCTGCTGCACCATGGCGGCGACCTCGATCACAAGGGTCGCGTTGACGTGTCGGGCGACATGACCAGCCATGACGAGGAGCGGCTTTACCAACTGATCTCGAACCACGTGCATTATACGGGTTCGGTACGCGGCCGCGAGATCCTCGACGACTGGACGATTTTCCGGCCGAAATTCCGCAAGATCATGCCGGTCGAATACCGCCGCGCGCTGATCGAGATGGAACGCATGCGCATGGGCGTCGCGGCCGAATAGATTTTTGAGAATTGCCGGGGAGCCCAGGCTTCCCGGCCCCTTTCATCGACAGTTTGACCTCGGGCTCAAGGTTGCCATGGCTGCCTCAAGAGGTTAACGGGTGCGGCGAAAACCGCACCATCTGGACAGCAGGAACTGGACTATGGGCAAGGTAACAGGCTTTCTTGAAATCGACCGGCAGGTGCACAAGTACCAGCCAGCCTCGGACCGCATTCGGCACTTCCGCGAGTTCACGCTGCCGATGTCGGACAAGGAGGTCGAGAAACAGGCCGCGCGCTGCATGGATTGCGGCATTCCGTTCTGCCACGGGCCGACGGGCTGCCCGATCCACAACCAGATTCCCGACTGGAACGACCTCGTCTACAACAGGGACTGGGACAACGCGATCCGCAACCTGCACTCGACTAACAATTTCCCGGAGTTCACCGGCCGCATCTGTCCGGCACCCTGCGAGGAAGCCTGTACGCTCAACCTCGAGGACATTCCAGTCGCCATCAAGACGGTGGAGCAGGCGATCGCGGACAAGGCTTACGAGACCGGGCATATCAGGCCCTATCCGCCGGAGAAGAAGACCGGCAAGCGGGTCGCCATCATCGGCTCCGGCCCGGCCGGTATGGCGGCCGCCCAGCAGCTTGGCCGCGCTGGCCACGACGTGCATGTCTACGAGCGCGAGAGCCGCCCCGGCGGGCTGATGCGTTACGGTATTCCCGACTTCAAGATCGAGAAGCACTATATCGATCGGCGCATCGAACAGATGCAGGGCGAGGGCGTCACCTTCCATTGCGGCGTCAATGTCGGCGTCGACAAGCCCGTCGCGGAACTGCTGACCGAACATGATGCCGTGCTCTATTGCGGCGGTTCGGAAACGCCGCGCGCCGCCGGAATTCCCGGTGACGATCTCGGCGGCGTGCATGACGCGATGCCCTATCTGGTGCAGCAGAACCGCCGCGTCGGCGGCGAGCCGATCCAGTCCGTGGCGTGGCCGTCGCATCCGATCATCGCCGGTGGCCAGCATGTCGTCGTCGTCGGTGGCGGCGATACCGCGTCCGACTGCGTCGGCACCGCCTTCCGCCAGGGTGCGGTGCGCGTCACCCAACTCGACATCCGCCCGCAGCCGCCCGAGAAGGAAGACAAGCTCTCCGTCTGGCCCTACTGGGCAACGAAGATGCGTACCTCGTCCTCGCAGGCTGAGGGCGCTGAACGCGAATTCCAGGTGGCGACTCTCGAATTCATCGGCGAGGAAGGCCAGCTCACCGGCGTCAAGTGCTGCGAGGTCGACGAGAAGCGCAAGCCGATCGCCGGCACCGAATTCGTCATCCGCGCCGATCTTGCCTTCATCGCCATCGGCTTTGCCGGCCCGGCGATGGGAGGGGTTGCGGCGGAACTGGAGGGTGAGATGAAGATCACCACGGACAGCCGCCGTTCCAGGAATGTTGAGGCCAACGACCGCGACTACAGGACCAGCGTCGACCGGCTCTACGCGGCGGGCGATGTGCGCCGCGGCCAGTCGCTGGTTGTCTGGGCGATCCGCGAAGGCCGCCAGGCGGCACGCTCGATCGACGAGGCGCTGATGGGGACGACCGTCCTGCCGCGTTAGCGGTTCAGCGTTTGATAGACTCGCTAACCTGCTCTAGCTCTTTGCTTTACGCAATTCCCTAGGGAAAGCGCTACGCGCTTTTCCCGGGAAAACCGTTACACATTTTTCCTGGAATTGCTCTAGGGGCTGATCGCCGTCGTGGTGTCGCTTGCTGCCGCCGCGGCTGCCGGACTTGCCTTCGGCGGCCATGAGAAATCATCGGCGCGTCCGGGCGACGCCTCCGGTGCCTTGCCCTCGATCACCAGCCTTTCCCCGGGAAGAGCTGGATTGGCTTTCGGCGGCGGGGCAGCGCCGAGCAATTCGGTGCCGCCGTCGAGCGCGGGATCGCTGAGCAGCATGGGTTGGGTGCGATCGATGACGATAGGTGCGGCCGCCGGAGCCGGTGATTCGACGGGTGCGCCCGCCGGCGCTGCCGCCGGTGCCACGCTTCCGGGCGCTGCCAGTCCAAGGATCTTCAGCAGCGGCTTTTCGGTGTAGAAGGCGAGCTTGCGCTTGCCTGCCTTGGACACGTTGATGCCGTCATCGGCGCGTAGCCGCACGGGCTGGCCGTTCATGTCGGGGCCGCTGGTAATGAAGGCGCCGTTCTCGTCGACGAAGCCGTCCCAGACATCGACAAATTCGCCGCCGTGGCTTTCGGCCGCCTTGTGGTAGATGTCGTTGAAGGCCAGCATGTCCGAGGTCATCTTCGGCACCCGGAAGGCCGGCATGCCGACCCACAGGAAAGGCACCTTGGCGGTGGCGATTGCCTTGCCGAACTCATCGGTACGGCGTTCGTATTCCTTGGTCCAGTTTTCGGAACGAGGCTGCTCGCGCACGTCGCCGACCTTCATCTGCTGGCGGTCGTTAGACCCCAGCATGACGACCACCGCGGCGGGTTTTTCGGTTTCGATCAGCGATTTGATCTGTTCGGGCCAGTTGTAGAAATCATCGCGCACGAAGCCTGACGAGCCATTGCCGCGCACAACGATCCTGACACCGGTATTCTCGGCGAAGGCTTCGTCCAGACCCTCGGCGAGGCCCGTCGCCATGAAGTCGCCGACCACCAAGACGGTGCGGGCGTCCGGCGCCTTTTCGACCACGGGCGTTGCCGGCTCCTCGGGTGGACGAGGCGCACGAGGTTTCTTCTTCGGCTTAGGCCTCGCCTGCTGGATGTCCGGCGGCGGCTCGATCCGCTCGCTGCGGCGCGGAAACAGAAGGTCGCGCAACGACCAGCCTCGGCTCTGCTGCGGCTGCTCCTGCGCCATGGCTGGGGCATGGACGGCGCCGGCCACGGCAATGGCGAGCACGGCGAAGGCCAGGATCAGCACCGGCATGCGACGAACGAACGTGCCGATGCGCGCAGGCCAAACCAATCGCTCCCTCCCTACTCAACTTCGTCAGGCTCTATTTCTGCCTGAGCCATTTCAGCACTTCCAAGCTCGGATAGCCATCCTGGGTCAAGCCGACCTTTGCCTGATAGGCCATGATGGCCGTCTTCGAGCCGTCGCCGATCTTGCCGTCGAATTTGCCATCATAAAGGCCATGCTGGGAAAGTCGCTTCTGCAACTCCTGCCGTTCCTCGAAGCTGAGCTTGGTGAAAGGCCGGTTCCAATCCTGGACCAGGCCGCTGCCGCCGGCGATCTCATCGGCAAGCAGACCAACGGCCAGCGCGTATTTGTCGGCATTGTTGTAGGCCTTGATGACCGAAAAATTCCTGACCATCAGGAAGGCTGGTCCGCCACGCCCGTCCGGCACTTTCAGCGTCGCCTTGTCGGTGAGGTTCTTGAACGGCTTGCCGCTGGCCCTGACGACGCCGAGCGCCTGCCATTGTGCCAGCGTCTTCGATCCGCCCGGCAATTTGCCTGCCGGCAACGTGACTTCGTAGCCCCAGGTCTTTCCGGCCTGCCAGCCATTCTTCTTGAGCAGGTTGGCTGATGTCGCCAGCGCATCGGGGATGGAATTCCAGATGTCGCGCTTGCCGTTGCCATCCATGTCGACGGCATAGTGCTGGTAGCTGGTCGGGATGAACTGGGTCTGGCCCATGGCGCCCGCCCAGGAGCCCATCAGGTGGCTCTCGTCGATATCGCCGGCTTGCAGGATCTTCAGCGCCGCGACCAACTGGGTGCGGGCATATTTCGAACGTTTCGCGTCGCCGTAGCCCAAAGTCGCCAGCGAACGGATGACGTTGCGCATGATGTCGTCGCGCTTGAGGATCTCGCCATAGTTCGATTCCATCGACCAGATGGCCAGGAGAACATAGCGGTCGACGCCGAACCTTGCCTCGATCCTGTCCAGCCAAGGCTTCCACTTTTTCGCCATTTGCTGCCCGACGGCGACCGCCTGATCATGGACGCGGTTGTCGAAATAATCCCAGGCGGGGGCGGTGAATTCGGGCTGCGTTCGGGCCTTTTCCAACACCACCGGATCGGGCTCGTTGATAGTCCTGAAAGCCTGGTTGTAGACGGAGCCGGAAACGCCGCCCGCCACGGCGGTGGCGCGGAACCCGGCGACCCATTGCCGGAAACCGGCGTCGGCGAAAGCCGGCCCGGTCGGCATCAGCAAAGCGACCGAGAGGCTGGCCGCCGTCATGACGCTGGCGAAACGTTTTGCGGCATTGCGAACGGACATCTTTTCCTCCTTCTCTGTCTCAGGAAAGACCATTCATCGCCGAACCGGGTTAGGAATTAGTTTACCATAGGCGTCGCCTGGAACGAAAAGACACCTGGGTGCTTTAACCGGTGGAAGTTTCCCCCCAGTTGCCCCAGTAATCTTCAATTCCGGCGTGAAAATGTCGCGAGACGGGGATTGCGGAGCTGGCCAGCAAACGGATAATTGAAGGCATGAAGAGAGTTCGCAAGGCAGTTTTCCCGGTCGCCGGTCTCGGCACGCGGTTTCTCCCGGCCACCAAGGCCGTTCCCAAGGAGATGCTGACCGTCGTCGACAGGCCGGTCATCCAGTATGTCGTCGATGAGGCGCGCGAGGCGGGCATCGAGCATTTCATCTTCGTCACCGGCCGCAACAAGGCGGTCATCGAGGACCATTTCGATATCCAGTTCGAGCTCTATGACACGCTGGCACAGCGCGGCAAGGACGAGCAGCTTGCTCGCCTGCAACGGCTGCAGCCGGCGCCAGGGCAGACCAGCTTCACCCGCCAGCAGGTGCCGATGGGTCTCGGCCATGCCGTCTGGTGCGCGCGCGAACTGGTCGGCGACGAGCCGTTCGCCCTGTTGTTGCCGGATATGATCATGCAGTCGGAGAAGAGCTGCACGAAGGCAATGGTCGAGCTCTATGAGGAAACCGGCAACAACATCATCGCCGTGCAGGAATGCGATCCGGCGGAGGCGCATAAATACGGCATTGTCGGGCGCGGCGAAGACACGCATCACGGGTTCCGTATCACCGAAATGGTGGAAAAACCGAAGACCGGCACGGCGCCGTCCAATCTCTACATCAACGGCCGCTACATCCTGCAGCCCGAGATCTTTGGGATTCTGGAGGGGCAGGAGAAGGGCGCCGGCAACGAGATCCAGCTCACCGACGCGATGCTGAAGCTGGAGAAGCAGCAGGCCTTCTACGGCTACCACTATCAGGGCCGCACCTTCGATTGCGGTTCGCCGGAAGGTTTTGTCGAGGCCAATGTCGCCTTCGCGCTGTGGCGCAGCGACATGAATGAGAACATGGCCGGCGTCATCCGCACGCTTCTCGACGAGGTGAGCCCATCCGAGCGCCGCGGGGCCGCATTTTAGTCACCGCACTTTCGTCATCCTCGGGCAAAGCAGGAGCGTAGCGACGTCGCGGAGACCCCAGGATGACGAAGCTTATAGGCCTTCAGCGCTGCACTTTCACGCCGAGGTAGATGCTGTTGGCGGTGTAGTCGCGGCCGGGCAGGTTGCTGGTCAGCTTCTCGGTTCTCACCCGGGTGGTGAGGCCGGCATACCGGTTCAGCCACCAGGTCAGTCCGGCCTCCGCGCTCAAAATCCTGTCATGGCCGTCGATGCCGACATAGTCGCGCCAGTCCAGGCCCAGAGCCGCATTCGCGGTAAGATTGGATCGGATCACACGTTCGCCCGTCAGGCGTCCGGAGTAGAGGATATCGCCGCTTTCGCCTGACGTGGTCGTGGTCTCGACAGTTGTCTTGCCGGTCAAGCCGATGATGGTGCCGCGTTGCGGCGACCATTTGACATCCGCGTTGACGGTGGCCCCCGAAATCGCTTCCAGGCTCTTGTCGTCGACCGCTTCCCTGAGCCAGCCGGCCGAGAATTCACCCGACAGCTTCTCGCCCATGTCGAGCTGCAGGCCCGCGCGGGCGCCAAGCCGCGTCGAGGAGCGCTCGAAGCCTTCATTGTCGATGCGCTGGTCGTAGGCCCGGCGGCCGACCTCGATTTCGGTGAAGGGCGTGAGCGCCGGGGAAATCTCGTAGCCGGTGCGCAAGGTTGCTGTGTAGAGCGTGTTGTCCTGGTCTTTCTGCGACAGCGAGGTGCCGTCCGAGAGCTTGGCGTCGCCGTAGAAGTCGTGTGAGACCGCCCCGGTCAATGCGTACTGCATCTTGCCGACCGCCTTCTCGACGCCGATGCTGCCGTCGATCGACTGCCGCAGGGGCTGGGTGCTGACGCCGGCGATGGCATCGGGCGAAGACGCGGATTCCGGCACGGCTTCGTAGCCGAGCTTGGCGATGGCGCGCATTTCCTTGTCGAGGTCGACATTGAGCTGGCCTTCGATGCGGCCCTGCGCATCGTGAACCCGGTAGCCCGACACCGTTTCGCGGAAAATGCCGTAGCCGTCGATGGTTGCGGAGTTTTCACGCCAGTCGGAAGCGGCGGTAAAGCGCAGCGCCGTCTCGGACAGCAGCGCCGATGTTCCGGCACTGCTCGAGTCGCCGTTCGTCGTGGCCGTCAATCCCTGTTCGATGGTCGGCCGGATGACGAAGGAGCCCCATTTGACCCCGGTGGCGGCGAACGGATCGTCCTCGGGTTTCTTGTTCCGGCCCTCGACCGCAGTGGTGCGCTCGGCGCCAGCGTCGAGTTTCTGCCTGTCCGCACTGTCGATGGCGAGTGCACGGCGGTTGGCCGCGTCCTGGTCCGCCGCGATGCTGTCGGTGTCGTCCGTTGTGGCCGTCGTGGCAGTGGTGGTTGGATCCGTAGCCGCCGTAGTGCTCTTTTTCTTCTTCGACTTGTCGGCCGCCCTGTCCTTTGCCTTGTCGGCCGCATTCTGCCTGGCGGTCGAAGTGCGGCGCGGCTTGGGCTGCGTGGGCGCATCAGCGGAGGTATCGTCGCTAGCCTGGGGCGGGTCGAAGACGCTGGTGGTCGAGTTCGCGGCGCCCGTGTCGTCAGGCACGGCGTCGGCGCTGGCCGGCAAATAGGTGCGCGCCGGCGCATTATCCCGCGCGTCAGCGTTGGCCGCCGTTTGCTGGGCGAGAACCAGGCTTCCCGCCTTGCGCTGCTGGTCGGACAGGATCGCCGATTCGGATACTTCTCCACGCAGTTCCGTTTCCTGGGCATGGAGCGGCGCAGGGCGCAGCAAGGCAAGGATGCTGGTCGCCAGCAGCAAGGCGCAGGCCGCCTTGTCCCGTCGTCCCCTCAATTTTTCTGGCTGGACCCCGGACATCGCCACCACTGCTTGCGCGGCGCATGCGCGCCATACTTACCGAACCGTAAATGGGGATGGTTAATGGAGGGTTGAGGCGGCACGCATCACCCCCGGCTCGAACGCGATTTTCGCGGGCGACAATGCGGGTCCGGGTCGTGCCCTCTGTCTTGATCCTTGTCCTTGCTCCAACCGCCGCACACTCGACCTTGATGCCGGAGGGCCATTTCCGTTGGACAGGCGGGCGGCAAAGCGCTAATCGCATGATCCATGCATGCGAGACCTCTCGATAAGAAGCCTCTGGACAGGCAAGCGTCGATCGAATCGGCGCTGAGAACGGTGGCAACTGAACAGGCCGGGATCGCGGCCCTTGCCGAGGCACTCGAGAACGGACTGGCAGCACCCTTTGCCCAGGCCGTCGAGATGATCTCGAAGATCGAGGGCCGGCTCATCGTCACCGGTATCGGTAAAAGCGGCCATATCGGGTCGAAAGTCGCGGCGACGCTGGCCTCGACCGGCACGCCGGCCTTCTTCGTCCATCCCGTCGAGGCCAATCATGGCGATCTCGGCATGATCGCCAAGGACGACGCCATCATCGCGATTTCGTGGTCGGGCGAGAGCAAGGAGATGATGGGCATCGTCGCCTATTCCAGGCGTTTCTCCATCCCGCTCATCGCCGTGACCTCCGGAGAGACGTCGGCGCTGGCGCGCGCGGCCGACGTGGTGCTGCTTTTGCCACGCACCCCCGAGGCATGCCCGCATGGCCTGGCGCCGACGACATCGACGCTGCTGCAACTGGTCATCGGTGACGCGCTGGCGATCGCGCTGCTCGAGGCGCGCGGCTTCACGCCTGACCACTTCCGCACCTTCCATCCCGGCGGCCAGCTCGGCGCCAACCTGACCATGGTCTCCGAGATCATGCGGGCCGGCGACCAGATGCCGCTGGCTTCGCTCGGCACCAAAATGCCGGAAGCTGTGATGACATTGTCGCAGAAGAAGGTCGGCTGCGTTCTGATCGTTGACGCGAATGGCGAACTGGCCGGGATCATCACCGACGGCGATGTCGCGCGCAACCTGCACCGCAACCTGGCCGACGTCATCGTCGACGACGTGATGACCCGCACGCCCAAGACGGTCGACCCGCAGACGCTTGCAGGCACGGCCATCGCGCTGCTCAACGAGCACAATATCGGCGCGCTGGTGGTGACCAGGAACAACATGCCGCTGGGCGTGGTGCATTTCCATGACCTGTTGCGCATCGGCGCTGCCTAAGGCGTGTCGGTATTCAGGTCAGGCCGGCCTGCGGACGGCAGCCTCCTGCGCTTCCCCGTTCTACTGCGTCGCAGTAGAACTGAGCTCACGGACTTAATGCCCGCTCCGCTCCGGTTCTCGGAAGCCACCATTCTCGGCTCGGCCTGACCTGAATCTCAACACACCTCATGCCGGTGCTATTCAGGTATTGGGGGCCGGAAACTCAGACCTGTTCCACCGTCAGTTCCAGGTCGGTGTCGGCAGCGGCGGTGACGCGCACCTGTGTGCCGGCGGGCAAATCCGGGCCGGAAACCCGCCACAGCGTGTCGCCGAGCTTGATGCGGCCGCGGCCGTCGCGGATCGGCTCGGCGAGCGTCGCCATCCTGCCGATCATCTGCGCACCACGGCGGTTGAGCAGCGGCTGATCGCTCGGCTGGTCGTGTCCGCCCATGAGTTTCTTGCCGGCAAAGGCTGAAACCAGCGACAGCACGAGGAAGAGCAGCACCTGGACCTGCCATGTCCAGATGGCGGCATCCCAGACCAGCAGCGACACCGCGCCGACGATCAGAGCGGCGATGCCGATCCAAAGCATGAAGAAGCCCGGCGCGATGACCTCTACCACCAGCAGCACGAAGCCCAGGACCATCCAGTTCCACGGGCCGAGTTCAGAAACGATGCGGTCGATCATGAGAGTGGCCTATCTCAATTCTCGCTCGGGCGGACCACCGGCGGGCGGGCTGCCTGCCTTTGCGCACCGGTCGTGCCTTCGCTGCGGAAGACCTCCTTGGCGATTTCGCCAATGCCGCCAAGTGAGCCGATCAGAGACGACGCCTCGAAGGGCATCAGCACGATCTTGCTGTTGGTGGCGGTGCCGATCTTGCCCAGCGCCTCAGTGTATTTTTGGGCGACGAAGTAGTTCAGCGCCTGCACGTCACCCTTGGAAATCGCTTCCGACACGACCTGGGTGGCGCGGGCTTCGGCTTCGGCGGAGCGTTCGCGCGCCTCGGCATCGCGGAAGGCGGCTTCCTTGCGGCCTTCGGCTTCGAGGATCTGCGACTGCTTGAGGCCCTCGGCGGCCAGGATCTGCGCGCGCTTGTTGCGCTCGGCGGTCATCTGGCGGCCCATCGATTCGATGAGGTTGGCCGGCGGGTTGATGTCCTTGATCTCGACGCGGGTGATCTTGATGCCCCACGGGTGCGCCGCCTCGTCGACGACGCGCAGCAGGCGCTCGTTGATGGCGTCGCGGTTGGACAACAGCTCATCGAGGTCCATCGAACCCATGACGGTACGGATGTTGGTCATCGTCAGGTTGAGGATGGCGTTCTGCAGGCCGGCAACCTGATAGGCGGCCTGTGCCGCATTGAGGATCTGGTAGAAAGCGATGCCGTCGACACCCACGATGGCGTTGTCGCGGGTGATGATCTCCTGGCTCGGAACGTCGAGCACCTGTTCCATCATGTTCATCTTGGCGCCGATGCGGTCGACGAACGGCGTGATGAGGTTGAGGCCGGGGCTCAGTGTCTTGGTATAACGACCAAAGCGTTCGACGGTATAGTTGTATCCCTGCGGAATTGTCTTGATGCCCTTGAACAGCACCAGCACGACAAGCGCGACAAGAACAACGATCGCAATATCGAAACCACTGAAATCCATTTGGCTCTCCCTCAGAGGCAGGCCGCGCAAGCCATTCCCGCGCAGCCAACTTCACCAAAGACTTAAGTGTGTTTCAAGCACGTTACAATCAGGTGATGAGGGATTGTTTGCGAGTATACACTCAGCGGTTGAAGGCAAACAGGCTTGCATCCGTGTCTTCAAGCCCGTCGATCGACGCCGAGACGATCTCCGCAGCGATCCGCGAGAAGGTGATGCCATTGCCGCCATAACCCAACACGGCGTGGATGCGCGGGTGCCTGGGAATGGCGCCGATATAGGGCAGGCCTGACGTCGTGATGCCGAAGGAGCCGGCCCAGGCAAATTCGGGCCTGACGTCGAGATGCGGAAACATCAGGGCTAGCTTTGCGGCGATGCGTGCGCTCTTGTCGCCGATCAGTTCATCGCGCCGCGTCTCGTCGATGAAATCCTCGTCCTCGCCGCCGCAGATGACCCTGCCGTCGACCGTTGCCCTGACGTAGAGATAGGGATCGGAAGCTTCCCAGACAAACGCCGCACCCGGCCAGAGTTTTCGCGTTTGCGGGCGGGTTGCGATCGCCCATGTCGATATGACCCGGTGAGCAGCCGCCGGCACCATGTCGACCAGTTCGTAACCCGTGGCCAGGACAACATGCCGTGCCGTGATGGCAGGGCCATCCCTGGTCGTCACGATCACCTCGTCGGCACTGTCCTTGATCGCCGCCGCTTCGACCGGCGTATAGAGACGTGCCTTGCGCTCCCGAGCCTTGAGTAGCAACCCGGCCGTCAGCTTGCGCGGGTCGAGCGCGATGTTGCCATGGCTTAGGATGGCGCCAGCGCGATCGATGCCGAATGTTTCGGCCAATGGCGCCGGTGTGAGATAGGTCGCGCCGATGCCGGCCATCTGCCGCGCCTCGGTTTCGTCCCGGAGTTCCGAGGGGCCGAGCGCGGTACCGGCCAAATAGAGCGATTGGGTGCGGCTCATGCCGCATTTGAGGCCGAGTTCGGCGATGCGGGCGGCGAGATTGGAAATAGCCAGCCGCGAACGTCGCCAGGCCTGCCGTGCCTGGGCCGTGCCAATCATCCTCGACAGAGCCGAAAGCGGCTGGTCGATTTCGAACTGCACCAGCGCCGTGGTTGCCGCTGTCGATCCTTTCAGCGGCCCCCGCCGGTCGATGCAGATCACGGAGTGACCATCCGCTGTCAGCGCCTCGGCCATCATGGCGCCGCTGATGCCCATGCCGACGATCAGCACATCGGTCTTGACGTCCCGGATCAGACTGCCCGTCGGCACCGCGGGCGCCCGATAGGCGGACCAGACGGGCCGGCCAGTGCTGAGGTCGAGTTTGCGGAGCATTGAATTCTCCGGAGGCGCTGCTCAACGCTTCGGAGCTTGTGTTGTTCCGGCGTCAGACCCAGCCCGACAGTTCGCGCCGCACCATTGCTTCGATCACCGCCATGCCCTCGGGGCTGTCGTTGAGACAAGGAATGTGAGCGAAGTTTTCGCCACCGGCATGATGGAAGGTCTCGGCTGCTTCGCGGCCGATCTCGTCCAGCGTCTCGATGCAGTCGACGAAAAAGCCTGGATTGACGATGGCGATCGATCTGATGCCGTCCTTGGCCAGTTTCTCGACCGTCTTGTCGGTGTAGGGCTGCAGCCACTCCTGCGCCCCGAAGCGCGACTGGAAGGTGGTGATCAGCTTGTTCTCGCCCCAGCCGAGTTTCTCGCGCAGCAGCCGCGTCGTCTCCAGGCAATGCGCCCGGTAGGGATCGCCCTTGTCGGAATAGGGTTTCGGGATGCCGTGATAGGAGGTGATGACCACCTCCGGTTCGAAATCGAGCGTCGCCAGATGCCGTTCGATCGAACTGGCGAGCGCTTCGATGTAGACCGGCTCGGCATAGTAGGGCGGCACACTGCGGACCGCAGGTGCCGCGCGCATCTTCATCAACGCCCGGAACAGCTGGTCATTGGCGGTTGCCGTGGTGGTCGCCGAATATTGCGGATAGAGCGGAAAGCTCAGGATGCGGTCGCAGCCTTGCGCCACCAGCCTTTCGGCGACGCTTGATGTCGAAGGGTTGCCGTAACGCATCGCCCAGTCGACGATGACATTGGGCAAGTCGCGCAATGCCCCGGTCAGCTTTTCGGATTGCGCGCGCGTGTAGGTGCGCAAAGGCGACTCGTTCTTCTCCCGGTTCCAGATCCTGGCGTAGTTGGCACCCGACTTCTTCGGCCGCGTGGTCAGTACCAGCCCATAGAGGATCGGATACCAGATCGCCTTGTTGAGCTCTATGACGCGCGGGTCGGACAGAAATTCGCGGAGATAGCGCCACATAGGCTTGAATTCGGTACCGTCGGGCGTGCCGAGATTGACCAGCATGACGCCGACCTTGCCGGCCCTGGCCGGCGCGTGTCCCGCCGTCGCGGCGACCGGCTTGACCGTCTTGGGGTCGACAACATTGATAGGCGTCATAAGGGTTCTCCGGAGACGGCGTGAAACTAGCGATGGCGCGCCGCTTTTCAATGCTGCGTCTGGCCGCACCATACCGCCTTTCCGTCTGGAAAAAGAACACCCGCCAGGTTTCCCAGGCGGGTGTTCTCGCCGGAAGCGAAATGAGGTTACTTCGCGGGGATGGTCAGTGTCGCGCCCGGCACAAGCCGATGCGGCCTTTGACCCTTGTTCGCCTCATAGATGAGTTTCCACCTGGTCGCATCGCCATAGGCTTTCTTTGCCAGATCCCAGTAGGTATCGCCGGCCACGATGACATGGTTGCCGGTGGCTGGCGCGGCTTCAGCGGGCGTTGTCGGTTCTGCTGGCGCCGCCGAAGCGGGAGCGGCAGGCGCGGGGGCGGTCTCGGCAGGTGCCGGCGGCGGGGATGCCTTTTCCGTCGATATGGCTGGCGGCGTATTGGCGATATCGCCTGAGTTGGCAGGCAGTTCAGGCATCGCCGGTGCGGCCGGTTTGGCGGCTTCGGCCGGTGCCGGCGCTGCCGGTGCGGTCTCCGCGGGCTTTGCTGGTTCGGCAGGCTTGGCCGGCTCGGCGGCGGGAGCTGCCGCTGTCGTCGCGGCGATCTCGGTGATACGGCCGTCGAGCTTTGGCGTATAGGGCCGGTGGGCGCCGAGATAGTCGGCGACGACCTGTTCGAGGCCAGGGCCGTAATCATAGGCATTCCTGGCCTTTTCGGCGAAGACCTTGTAACCGTCGCCGCCCTGGCGGACATAGTTGTTGGTGGCGACCAGATAATCCTTGGCGGGATTGATCGGCGTCCAGGCGCCGTTTTCCATCACCTCCACCGACTTCACGCGGCCGGCATTGGGCGCGACCGACCTGTCGAAGGAATATTTGAGCCCCGCGACCTGCGGGAAGCGGCCGGCGCCGTCCTCGATCTGGCTGAGACCGGCTTCGAGCCCGGCGACCAGATCCTTGCCGGAAATCTGGAAGGTCGCCAGCGTGTTCTGGAACGGCAGCACGGTCAGCACCTCACCCATGGTGACGGTCCCCTTGTCGATCGAGGCGCGCAGGCCGCCACCGTTGGAGATAACGATCTCGACGCCCTGTCCCTTGACGCGGTCGAGTATGGCGTCGGAGACGAGATTGCCCATCTCGCACTCCTTGGCGCGGCAGCTTTCGCGGCTGCCGTCGATCACGTCGGTGGTCTCGGCCACTTCCTTGTTCTTCAGCGCCTCGATCGGCGCGCCGAGTTCCTTGATGCGGGCGAGCACCGCGGGATCGGGCGTGATCGACTTGTCGAGATAGATCGGGTCGCCGCTCGCCGATTTAACGACGCCATTGTCGTCGAACACCACCTTGAACTCGCCGAGATATTTCGAATAGGACGCCGCCTGCACCACCGGAACCTTGTAGCCGCCAGGGTTGTCGACCATGGTCGGGTAGGGGCCAGCCGCCTTCGGATCGGTGTTGGACAGGAGCGTGTGGCTGTGGCCGCCGACCACGACGTCGATGCCGGGGATCTTGGCAATGATGTCGCGTTCCCTGTTGTAGCCTATATGGGTGACGGCGATGATCTTGTTGACGCCTTCTCCCTTGAGTTTCTCGACTTCGGCCGTGATCGACTTGACGTCGTCCTCGATCGTGATGTTGGGGCCGGGGGAGGCGAGTTCGGGCGTGTCGTTGGTGACGGCGCCAATGATGCCGATCTTCTGGCCGCCGACCTCGATCACGATCGACGGCTTGACGCGGTCGCCGAGCTTGGACTGCGCGTTTGCCTTGACGTTGGCGCCGAGCACCGGGAATTTGATCATGTCGAGGAAGGGCGCAAGGGCGGCTTCGCCGTCGTCGAATTCATGATTGCCGAGCGCCATGGCGTCGAACTTCATGTCGTTAAGGAACTCGCCTTCGACCTTGCCCTTGTAGGTCGTGTAGAACAGCGAGCCTTGGAAATTGTCGCCGGCGCTGAGCAGCAACACGTTCTGGCCTTCCAGCTTCTTGCGTTCCTGGGCGATGGCGGTGATCAGCCGGCCGGCGCCGCCGATGCACTCGCCCTTGGTCTCCTCCTCGGCAGAGCAGGTCGACTCATATTTGTTGTTGCCTTCGATGCGGCTGTGCCAGTCATTGATGTGCAGGATGTTCAGTGTGTAGTCGGCAAAGGATGCCCCGGCCGACAGGCCAAGCGTCGACGCGGAAAGGGCGGCAATGGCGGCAAGCTTCTTCATCTTCGTCTCCCGGTAGGCTGATCGGACGCGTCTACGCCCTTGCTTGACTGGGATATTACAGCCAGCGTTTCGATCATGTTCCCATCGCGTTCCGGCTGACGCAAGCGGAAATGCGGCGGTATTTCCAGACGCAAAAAAGGACGGCGACCAAGCGGCCGCCGTCCTTTGTGACTGGAATGTTCGCCGGGTTCAGGTGCGCCGCGTCAGCACGAAATTCTGGCCGGCGGAGCTGGTGCAGTTGAGCTGGCTGGTAGACACCATCAGACAATTGAAGCTCACCGGGGTTTGGCGGATCAGCGAGGTGCCGTTGATCTGCACCGACGTGGCGCCGGTCATCGTGTAGCTGCCGTCGGCAAGCTTCTGTCCCGTGTCGGTGGCGACGGTCGTGAAGGTGCCGCCGCCGGTGAAGGTCGACAGGCCGGTACCCTTGGCATCGATCCAGGAACCTTCGACGCCTTTCGGCGTGGCAGCCATCGGCGGCTGGTCGGGACCGCTGGTGGCACAGGCAGCAAGCATCGAGGCAAGGGCACCCGCCATGCCCATCGAAAGAACTTTGCGCGCAATCGTCATATGAAATCCTCTCCAAACGCGTCGGTCCAAAAATCGGGCCGATTTCTGGGAAGCACGACGCGAACGTCCAAAGTGCTGGGGTATGCTTTAAGCGTCCAACGGACGCACATCGCCACCCCAGGCCGCATCCCTTCAATCGCCCGATTTCCGGGCGATTGCAAGGCAATGGCACATGGTCCGGGTGATGCTATCGGACGAGGATGTTGCGGAATTGCCACGGGTCGCTGCGGTCGAGGTCTTCCGGGAAAAGGCCCGGGCGTCTGTCGAGCGGCGTCCAGTCGGTATAGTAGCCCTTGACTGGTCCGAGATAGGGCGACTGCACGTCCAGGCAGCGCTTGTAGTCCATCTCGTCGGCCTCGACGATGCCGGCGGCCGGATTTTCCAGCGCCCAGACCATGCCGGCCAGAACCGCCGAGGTGACCTGCATGCCGGTGGCGTTCTGATAGGGGGCCAGCTTGCGCGCCTCGGCAAGCGACAGCTGGGAACCGTACCAGTAGGCATTCTTGTCGTGGCCGTAGAGCAGGACGCCGAGTTCGTCGACACCGTCGACCAGTTCGTTCTCGTCGAGCACGTGGTGCACCGGCTGCGGCTTGCCGGCGGCACCGAACATCTCGTCCAGCGACAGCATGGCATCGTTGCAGGGATGATAGGCGTAGTGGCATGTCGGGCGGTATTGAACCTTGCCCTTCTTGGAGTGCACGGTGAAGAAATCGGCGATCGAGATCGCCTCGTTGTGCGTCACCAGCAGGCCATATTGCGGTCCCGGCGTCGGGCACCAGGAGCGCACGCGGGTGTTGGCGCCAGGCTGCTCCAGATAGATCGCGGCCTTGGAGCCGTGCTTGTGCTTCTTGCCGTTCTTGGGCATCCAGGTCTCATGCGTGCCCCAGCCGAGCTCTGCCGGCTGCAATCCCTCGGAGATGAAGCCCTCGACCGACCAAGTGTTCCAGAACACATCCATCGGCTTGGGCTTCTTGGTGCGCTGGGTGTCGCGTTCGGCGATGTGGATGCCCTTGACCCCGGCCTTCTTCATCAGTTTCCCCCAGCCCTCGCGGTCTTCCTGCGCCGGCTCGGAGAACTCCATGCCAAGATCGGTGGCCAGATTAACCAGCGCCTGCTTGACGAACCAGGACACCATGCCGGGATTGGCACCGCAGGTGGAGACGGCGGTGGCGCCGCCGGGCTTGTCGTGCTTTTCCTTGAGCAGCGCCTCGCGCAACGCATAGTTGGTGCGGCTGGCATTGTCGGCCTTGGCGTCGAAATAGAAGCCAAGCCAGGGCTCGACGACGGTGTCGATGTAAAGCACGCCGAGCTTGCGGCAGAGTCGCATCAGGTCCACCGAGCCGGTGTCGACCGACAGGTTGACGCAAAAGCCCTGGCCACCGCCATTGGTCAGCAGCGGCGTCAAAAGCTTCTTGTAATTCTTCTCGGTCACCGCTTCCTGGACGAAGGTGATGCCGCGCTCGTCGAGCAGCTTGCGATCGGTATCGCGCGGATCGACGACCGTCATGCGCGACTTGTCGAACTTGAAATGGCGTTCGATGAGCGGCAACGTTCCGTGTCCGATCGAACCAAAGCCGATCATCACCACCGGGCCGGTGATCTCACCGTAAACGGGCCAGTTTTCATTCGCCATTTTATCGAGCACTCCTTCAAAACTCAGGAAACCGGGAAACACGCGCGAAACCGGGCATTTTTTGGCCGGCGGCCATGCGCTACATCACAGATCATTGTCACAAACCAGCAAAAAGCGCCAACCACAGCCCGGGCACCATTGGCCACTTGGTTAAGAACGCCAACCTGCCGCGGCCGACTGGGCCACTGCGCTCTCGATGCGCTTTCCTTGCTATAATTGGCCAAGCAATCGTGCAAATTCCGGCTTCAACAGGGCGCTGGCATCGGCGGCGGGCAATTCCAGAAAGTCGCCTCCGCAGACCTGGATGGCATGAGGAAGACTTTGCAGTCCAAAGACCAGGCGTTGCGTGTCGCCGTCGCGTTTGACGCTTGCGGCGAGATATTCGCCAATCAGTTCATCGGTGCCGCATTCAGCCTCGAAACCGGCATCTGTCGGCTCCGTTCGCTTCTTGCGCCGTTTGTCGACGAAGGCGATCAGCGAGGGGCCGGGCTTGCCGTTGACGGTGTCGGTAAACATGTCCTGGAGACCGAGCAGAGCGCCGCGGCGGATATCCATCGTATAGGCGGCCGAAAAGTTGTTCGGATACGCGCCACCGCAAAAGAGGCTGCCGGATTCCCGCCAGCTCATCAGTTGCGGGGTCAGCGAAGTGACCTCGGACGTGCTGTCCTCATAGCCGCCGAGCGTGCCATCATCCGTGGTGGCGACAGGGCTGCCCTCGTAAAAGCCTGCGTAACGAAGGGCGGCACAGTTCAATGCGTCGAGGCTGGCGTGCCAGTGCCGGTTTTGCAGCAAGGCATTCGCCGCTTCGGCCGACGTCTCACCTGACAGTTCGACGATGCGCGGCATGGCAAATTTGGTGCGGGGATCGACGACGTAGCTGTAGGAGGCATCCGGCCAGCCGGCCTTGTTGCCGACCTTGGGCGCAAAATCCAGCCGCAGATAATCGTAGGGCGACGCTTCCATGGTGATCGGCGCGTCGTCGCCGAAGAATTTAGTTTCGGTGAAATCATGGAGGTCGAACGGGCGCGAAGCCGGCGTCTGCGTCTGTTCGCGGGCCGAGATCCGGGTCAGTTTCACGGGCCGCGTCTTTTTGCCGTTCCAGGTGCCTTCCAGCGTCTTGCCCTTGTCAGCCGAGGCAAGGCGCCAGATGGCTGCGACGGGTGCTGCCTGACCATTGCCGCATTGCTCGGCGCCGCACACTTCCTCCTGCGCCAGTTCGAACCGGCGCCCTTTGCGCGGCCTAGCCTGCAGTGGGATGTCGACACCTTGCGAGCGGTAGAAATAGCGTCCGGCGAGCGGCCCGTCCGACGCCGACGGATCGCTGGTGAATTCGACGACAATGTCGGCTGATCCGATTTTGCCGGCATAAGTCACAGGCTCGGCTTGAGCTGCCGCGACAACGAAGACAAGCGCGCCGACAAGCGGTGGCAGATTGCGAACAGACATTTACCCCCGGGCTATGGCTTTCAGATAATCCGCCAGTCTGTCACGGTCGGCGGTCAGGCCCTTGTAGTCAAGCTGCGTCTGGTCCAGCGCAATGAGCTGGTCGGCGAAGGAGACCGCCAGCGTTGCCCGTTCCGGGTGCCGCGCCAGCACGGCGAGCGGGTCGAGATGGATGCGGATGGTGAATAGGACATCGCGCGAAGCCGGCAGTTTGCGCAGCGTCTGACGCTCGACGCGGATGAAGGCGTGCGCCTTGACGTCACCGTCGCGGAAACGCGTCGGCCGGCTGGCCGCGCGGTCGATGCGCTCGACATTGGACAACGGATGGTAGAGCGCGTCGCCTGACTGGATCGACCAATTGTAACGCTCGACGGCCTGACCCTGCAGGCCATCGAACATCCGGTTGATGAGATCGGCCGGCCTTGTGCCCGGGCCGAAGCCCGGCACCGGCTCGTGGATCCGCTGCAGCGGCCTGCCGAATTTTTCGGTGAGCGCCCAGGACGAAGGAAAGCACAGCGAACCCGCGGCCAGACGCCAGCCGTCTTCGCCCCGCCGCATGAGGATCAGGTCTTCCTGGACCAGCAGCGAGGCCGCGACCAAGGGAGCGCCGATGAGGCTGGAAGGGATGGCGGGATGGCTCGTCGTGCCCACGACCGCAACGCCCGCATCGCTGCGCCGGTGGGTGTCGGGAAATCTTTCCGGCAGGTAGGCGGCGAGCAAGTCGAGCACCTCTTGCTGGGCAGCGCGCGTGCCGTCCTCCTCGACGAAGACGCGCGCGGGGATTTCGTCATAGAGCCGGCGCTTTTCGGCGAGATAGGGCAGCAGGTGACCGTCGACCTCGATCCAGTTCGCGGGGTCGAGCGGCTTCAGCCCGATGGTGAAGAGTTTCGACGAGCCATCATAGGGCGTGTGGGTAGGTTGCCGGAAACTCATGCCTCTTTGAACGAGCCCAAACCGGCGGCGGTCATCCGCGCTGTGAATTCGGTGATGTCGTAGTCGGCGGCGCCCTCCTGGGCGAAAGGATCGGCTGCCAACCTGGCATCGAGCACTTCGCGGGAGCAGCGTGCGATGATGACGCCGCCGGTTCTTGGCCGCTTAGGCCCGGACGCAACGAAGATGCCTTCGGCGTAACAGGCTTCCAGCCACTCGATATGGCCTGGCGCCAAGCGGTCGATCTCGGTGAGCGGCACCTTGTAGTTCAGCGACACGACGAACATTGCATTCTCCGGGCTTGGGTCACGCCAGCCTGGCGGGGATCAGCCCGCGCAGTGAATTGCCGACGAACAGCGCCTTGGCGGATTTCAGGTCATCCAAGCTGTAGATCGCTTCAGTGGCGCGGCCTTCATCCAGAAGCACCGCGCGCAATACGCCAGGCAGCAGGCCGCAATCGAGCCGGGGCGTCGCCAGGATGCCATCGCCGAAATCGGCGAAGACATTGGTGATCGTGCCTTCGCAGATTTCGCCGCGCTCGTTGGCCAGCAACACCTCATCGGCCTGGGTGATGAGATATTCGGAGCGGGCATGGGTGTAGAGCTGCCGCCGGCTGGTTTTGTGGCGCAGCAGCATGTTGCTCGAAGCGAGCCTCGTCCGTGCCAGCCGCAGCGCCCATACCTTGTCGGCGGCAAGCGGTTCATAGGGCTGCGCCGAGGCGTTGGCCTCGCCATCGCGCGACAGAGCGAGCCGCGTGCGCATGGCGCTGGGTGATCGATCGACCGCGCCACTCAGGGCTTCGCCGACCTTTTGCGGATCATAGCTGAAGCCCAGTTCCGCCGCCGATCCATAAAGACGTGCAAGATGGCGATCGAGGCGCAGGAAACCCGAGGCGGGTTCCCAGCGCATGGTCTCGATCAGCTCGAAATCGGCGGCGTCCCCGTCGCGAATCGGGCTTTGAGCAGACATTCCTGGTACTCCTCTTCCGCGATCGAATCGAAGACGATGCCGCCGCCGACGTTGTAGACGGCCTCGCCGCTGGCAAAGAGCGAGATGGTACGGATCGCCACGGAAAAGCGCATCGTGCCGCCGGGTGCGATCCAACCGATGGCACCGCAATAGACGTCGCGGGGCGTGCCTTCGAGATCGTGCAGGATCTCCATGGCGCGGATCTTCGGCGCGCCGGTGATCGAGCCGCAGGGAAACAGCGCCGCGAAGATCTGGCGTATCGAGAGGCCGGGCAGCAGCTGGGCCCTGACGTCGCTCACCATCTGGTGCACGGTCGGGTAGGTCTCGATGCGGAACAGTTCCGGCACCTCCAGCGTGCCGACCTCGCTGATCAGCGATATGTCGTTGCGCAGGAGATCGACGATCATCCGGTTCTCGGCCTGGTTCTTCTCGTCGTTGCGCAGGAAATTCTTCTGCCGCTCGTCCTCGTCCCTTGTCGCGCCGCGCGGTGCGGTACCCTTCATCGGGTGCGTTTCGATCCTCCCCGTCGCATCGATCTCGAAGAACAGTTCGGGCGAGCGCGACAGAACGATGGGATCGCCGAGCGCGACCAGCGCGCCATATTTCACCGGCTGGCGTTCGGTCAGCGCGTCGAAGGCGGCGAGCGGATCGCCGGACCATTGCGCTTGCACCGGAAAGGTGAGGTTGCCCTGGTAGCAATCGCCTTGCCTGATGTGCCGGTGCAGCCGCGAGAACCGCTTCTCGTAGTCCTCGAACGACCACGTCGCCCTTGCATCGAAGATCGGGCCGTTGGTCGGCGTGCTTGGCGGCGGCACCGCCTCTTCATCGGGAGCGTCGAACACCCCGAGGCAGACCAGCGGGGCCCGGCGCCGGCCGGGCAGCAGGGGAACGAGTTTCGGCTCGAGCAGGTAACCAGCCTCGTAGGAGAAATAACCGGCCAGCCATTTGCCGGCGTCGTTCGCGGCCTGCGCTGCTTGCAACGCGGCCGGGAAATCCTTGGCCTCATGCGCGACGATGACATTGGCCGGCCGCTCGAAAACGAGCTGGCGCGCGCTTTCGTCGTTGCGGAAAATTGCGGCGGGCAGGGACATGGGAACCGGGATCGATGTAGCCGACGATCGCTCTATATGGGGGGCCGGGCGCACGCAATCGAGGGAACGGCACCCTGTCCCTCAAAGCCGACCTTTGCCGCATCGAACCTTGCGATCAAAAAGAAAGCGGCGGCGCCCTTGGCGCCGCCGCCACATGGTCCCCATCGTTCAGGTGTTGCTGGCGGTTCCGGCCGTTGGAAACTGCCTGGCGAATTCGGCCTCGTTGCCGGCGGCGAGCAGCTTGGCCTGCTCGATCCAGCGTTCGCGCGCGATGCGGCCGTCGAAGTTCATGACGTCCTCGATCCGCTTGATGTCGGCTGATGTCCAGGCGGCGATCTGGGCGAAGCTGGTAACGCCTTGCGCCTTGAGCAGCTTTTCGTTGACCGGGCCGATGCCGATCAGCCGGCGCAGATTGTCGGGCTTGCCCGACGCCGGCTTGGCTGCTGCTGTTGCGGCCTTCTTTGCGGCGGGCGCTGCCTTGGGCGCGGCCGAGGTCTTCGCCGGAGTTTTGGTCGCTGGAGCCTTGGTCGGCGAAGCCTTGGCCGCCGGTGCCGAAGCGGTTGCGGATTTGGCCGCCGCGGGCTTCGGCGCCGTCTTTGCCGGGGCGGCCTTCGCGGCGGCTGGCTTGGCTGTCGCCGGAGCGGATTTGCCAACGGCAGGCGTCGACATCAGGGCTGCCGGTGGCTGACTTGACGCCTTTGCTCCGCCGGCGCCCGACGAGGCCTGCGCATCGCGCAGCTGACGCTCGAGATCGGAGCGGGTCTTGCCGCATGCATTGAGTTCGCCGGTCAGGCGGTCGCTGTCGGCGCGCAGCTTGTCGCGCTCGCTGCGGGTGCGATCGACGTCGCCGCGCAAACTGTCGAGTTCACCGCGCAGACGCCCCCAGATGAACCAGCCGACCAACACGCCTACCAGGAACGCCAGGACCACGTAGAAAAAAGTGCCCATTGTCTCTCTCCAGTCAGATCCGTCTGCCGTGGGTCAAGACCTTCGGCGCAGGACTACTCGATGATGGTTCCGCGGTTCGCGGAACAGCCGGCTTCGGTTCGAGCTGTCGGCGATCGGCTTTGCCTGCCCATGGCCAACGGCCGTCGTCGCGTTCGCCTGGGCGCACGGCCGGCCGGGACTTTCCCTCGCCGATCCGCATGCGCTCCGGCTGAGCTTAAAGGGAAAGCTACCATAGAGCTTGCGGAAAGCTATGGGAAAACGTTCGCGGAGAGTTCTTCAAGAACAAATATTTAGGCCAAGAATAGCGCGGCTCAAACATGCATTCCGGCTAAACTGTTCTTGCCGGGCGAGAGGCGACTCAATCGTCCAGCGTTTCCAGTTCGTCGATCAGGCCGCCGATCACGGCGAGCCCGATCTGCCAGAAGGCGGGGTCGGTGGCGTCGAGACCGAAAGGCGCCAGAAGCTGAGAATGGTGCTTGGTGCCGCCGGCACGCAGCATCTCGAAATATTTGTCCTGAAAGCCGCGCTCGGCATTCTGGTAGACCGCATAGAGCGAATTCACCAGACAGTCGCCGAACGCATAGGCATAGACGTAGAAGGGCGAGTGGATGAAATGAGGGATGTAGGTCCAGAACACCTCGTAACCCTCGCGCAACTTGATCGCCGGTCCCAGGCTCTCGGCTTGCACCTCCAGCCAGAACTGGCCGAGCCTGTCGGATGTCAATTCACCGTTGCGACGCTCGGCATGCACCTTGCGCTCGAATTCATAGAAGGCGATCTGGCGTACCACCGTGTTGATCATGTCCTCGACCTTCTGGGCGAGCATGGCTTTGCGCTCGCGCCGGTCGGTGGTCCGCTCGAGCAGCGAGCGGAAGGTCAGCATCTCACCGAAGACGGACGCCGTCTCCGCCAGAGTCAGCGGCGTCGAGGCCATCAGCGCGCCCTGGCCGGCGGCCAGCACCTGATGCACGCCGTGCCCGAGTTCATGCGCCAGCGTCATCACATCGCGCGGCTTGCCCATGTAGTTGAGCAGCACATAGGGGTGAGCCGATGGCACGGTCGGGTGGGCAAAGGCGCCGGGAGACTTGCCCGGACGCACCGGCGCGTCGATCCAGTTGCGGTCGAAGAAGGTGCGCGCGATCTCGGCCATCTCGGGCGAGAAGCGGTGATAGGCCGACAGCACGGTGTTCCTGGCCTCGTCCCAGCCGATCACCGCCTGCGGCGTCTCCGGCAAGGGCGCGTTGCGGTCCCAGTGGTTCATCACCTCCATGCCGAGCCAGCGCGCCTTCATGGCGTAGTAGCGGTGCGACAGGCGCGGATAGGCCTCGCGCACCGCGATGGCGAGCGCATCGACCACGCCGCGCTCGACGCGGTTGGCGAGGTGGCGTGAATCGGCGATGTCCTCGAAACCGCGCCAGCGGTCCGAAATTTCCTTGTCCTTGGCCAGCGTGTTGGTGATCAGCGTGAAGGTGCGCAAATTCTTGCGGAAGGTCGTGGCCAATGCCTCCGAGGCGCGCCGGCGAACATCGCCATCGGCGTCCTGCAGCCGGTTGAGGGCTGGCTCCAGCGTCAATTCCTCGCCGTCGACATCGAAGCGAAGATCGGTCATCGTCTCGTCGAACAGGCGGTTCCAGGCGCCGCGCCCGGTGATCGATTTTTCGTGGAAAAGCTGCTCGACGCGGTCCTCGAGCTGATAAGGCTTGTCCATGCGCAGATCGAGCACCCACGGGCGGTAATGCCCGAAGGCGGGGTCGCTGGCCAGCGCGCTTTCGATCGCCGCATCGTCGATAAGGTTCAGCTCGAGCGCGAAGAACAGAAGATGCGCGCTGGCGTCGGTCATCTTCTCCTGGATGTCGCCATAGAGCTTGGCGCGCTGCGGATCGGCGGTGTTGCCGGCATAGACGAGGCCGGCATAGGAGACGATGCGGCCGATCAGTTCCTCGAGTGCCTCGTAGGCAGCAAGCGCCTCGCCCAGCCTGCCGGCGCTGCCGCGCCCGGCCTCGGCGGCTAGCGTGCCTTTCCAGCGGGCCTCGAATACGATGGCGTCGGCGGCCGCTTTGGCAATGTCGCGCTTCAGTTCCGGCGCCTCCATGCCGGCATAAAGATCGGCGAGGTTCCACTCCGGCAGATCGCCAAGCCCGGCCGCCGCACCCTGACCGGACGCTGGCGCCGCAATCCGCCGATCAAACATCATGCGCATCGACATACCTTCTTTGAATCAAGTGACCGGAATTACCGAGCCGGACTCAACGCGAATGGAGAAGCCGGTCAAATCCTAAGGAATTCGTTCACCGGGTTTTTTGAAACCTTATTTAGAACCCTGTGCCAAGATGATCCATGGGGAATTCGGGCCCGGGCAAACCAAGACAGTCATGACAGGTTCCATACTCATAGTCGATGACGATCCCGTGCAGCGGCGGCTGCTCGAGGCGGCGGTGACTCGGTTCGGCCATACCGCAATCATCGCCGATGGCGGTGCTGCCGGCCTCGAAGTCCTCGACGGGCCTGGCGCCCGCGACGTCTCGGTCGTGATCCTCGACCTTGTCATGCCCGGTCTCGACGGCATCGGCGTGCTGAAGGCGATGCGCGAGCGCGACATCAGCGTGCCCGTCATCGTGCAGACCGCACAGGGCGGCATCGAAACCGTGGTTTCGGCGATGCGCCACGGCGCTTTCGATTTCGTCGTCAAGCCCGCTTCGCCCGACAGGCTGCAGGCCTCGATCTCCAATGCGCTCAAGGTCGAGGCGGTCGAGGGCGAGGTCAAGCGCACATCGCGCAAACGCGGCGGGCTGCTGACCTTCAGGGACATGATCACCCACAGTCCGGCCATGGACAGGGTGATACGCCTCGGCCAGAAAGCGGCGGCCTCCAACATCCCGATCCTAATCGAGGGCGAATCCGGCGTCGGCAAGGAGCTGGTGGCGCGTGCCATCCAGGGTAGCGGCGACCGCCGCTCGAAACCGTTCGTCACCGTCAATTGCGGCGCCATCCCCGACAATCTGGTGGAATCCATCCTGTTCGGACACGAGAAAGGCTCGTTCACCGGCGCCACCGACAAGCACACCGGCAAATTCGTCGAGGCGCATTCCGGCACGCTGTTCCTCGACGAGATCGGGGACCTGCCGCTCGAGGTCCAGGTCAAGCTGCTGCGCGCGGTCCAGGAGGGCGAGGTCGATCCGGTCGGCGGCCGCTCGACCGTCAAGGTCGACATCCGGCTGATTTCGGCGACGCACCGCAACCTCTTGCAGCAGGTCAAGGACGGCAAGTTCCGCGAGGATCTGTTCTACCGGCTCAACGTCTACCCGATCTTCGTGCCGCCGCTGCGTGACCGCCGCGACGACATTCCCCATCTGGTCACGCATTTTATGGAAAAGGTGGCGCCCGCGGACCCGCGCCATCGGCTGAAAGGCATTTCGGCGGCGGCACTTGCGGTGCTGCAGGCCTATGACTGGCCTGGCAACATCCGGCAGCTCGAAAACGCCGTCTTCCGCGCATTGGTGCTGTGCGAAGGCGATGTGTTGACGGCCGATGATTTCCCGCAGATCCGCGCGCAGGTGGAAGGCACTGTCAATCTTGAGGTGGACGACACGTTCGAAACCAGCGGCGCTGCGCCGCCGCTGGCGCCGCACGACGAGGACGTCGTGCCCGACGAGACCGCTCCGGCAACTGTGCAGCCGGCCGGGGCGCAGCCCCGCTTCGGCACGCTGCGGGCGCTCGACGAGCGCGGCAATGTGCGTGCGCTGGCCGATGTCGAACTCGAAATGATCAAGCTCGCCATCGATCACTACAACGGCCAGATGAGTGAGGTCGCCCGCCGGCTCGGCATCGGCCGCTCGACGCTTTACCGCAAGCTCAAGGAATACGGTATCGACCCGGAAACCGGCCGCGTCGACAGGCTTGCATCCTGAACCGCAAGGCCGGGACCAGCTTCCCTCGTCATTATGTGGGCTGACAGAGTGCCTTCCCGGACTATCGCGGGTCGGAGGCGGCACTCGATGTGGGTATTGTTCACGCATTGAGGCCAGTGGTAACAGATCGTGTTCGGCCAAAGCCGGAATCCTGATCTAAACCAGCGGTTTACCAAGAAACCGCGCGGACAATTTTTGACGGGATATCGCCACGGTGTTACCGCATTTCGGCTTCAATAAGCGATGATTAACCATTAGGATCGATATTCGGATGTGAAAACGACACGTCCGTTTGGGCAAATCCGGGGACAAACGGCAGCCTGCAAGGCCTTTTGATTTGAACAGAATCGAACGATTCACAAACGGGCGGCACTATCATTTGAGCGTCTGGCCGAGATGGTTGGCGGCGGTGATTGTCGCATTTGGTTTTGTTGCCGCGGTCGCCACGGGCGCCCAGGCCGAAGTTCGTTCGCTAAAGCTCTACCACCTCCACACCCACGAGAAGGCGGAGATCGTCTACAAGCGCAATGGCCGCTACGTTCCCGAGGGCCTGAGGAAGATCAACATCATCCTGCGCGACTGGCGCCGCAACGAGCCGACCAAGATGGACCCGCGTCTGCTGGATCTGGTCTGGGAGGCTTATCGCGAAAGCGGCGCCACCGATTATATCCAGGTCGTCTGCGGCTACCGCTCGCCCTCGACCAATTCAATGCTGCGCAGCCGCAGCCGCGGTGTCGCCGAGAAGAGCCAGCATATGCTTGGCAAGGCGATGGATTTCTATATTCCCGGCGTGCCGCTAAAGAAGCTGCGCAACATCGGCCTCAAGATGCAGGGCGGTGGCGTCGGCTATTACCCGACCTCCGGTTCGCCGTTCGTCCACATGGATGTCGGCAATGTGCGCCACTGGCCCGGCATCAGCCGCCAGGAACTGGTCAGCCTGTTCCCCAATGGCAAGACGCTGCATGTGCCGAGCGACGGCCGGCCGCTGCCCGGCTATGAACAGGCGCTGGCCTCCTACCAATCGCGCAAGGGTTCCGGCACACCGAATATCGAGATGGCCAGCGCCGGCGGCAGCGGCAAGAAATCCGGCGGGTTCCTCTCTGCCTTGTTCGGCGGCGGTGGCGACGACGAGGCCGACGACAGCGCCGACGTGGAGACCGCTTCGGCCGCACCTGCGCCCAAGGCTAGAAATCTGAAGCCGGCCGCCGCCGGCAAGAGCAGCAACGTGCCTGGCATCGCCATCGTGGCCCCCGAGAATGCCCAACGGGCCGACATTCCGCAGGTTGCCGACGAGCAGGCTCCGGAACCGGAGAAGAACACGCCGGAGACGATTATCGCGGCACTGCCGGCCAAGGAAATCCCGCTGCCCGATTTCGCGCCGCGGCCGAAGGCCGATGTTGGCGCGCAGCCGCCTGAGAATGTTCCCTTCGCCACGGCGGATGCGACGGCCACCACCGAACAGGCAGTGGCGACGGCTCAGGCACCGGCGAACATGCCTTTCGGCAAGTCCGATCCGGCAGCCATCGCGGAAGCCGCGGCCGCCGATCCGGCGCAGGTCGCCGTCAACAACATCCCACTGCCGACATGGCGCCCCGAGCGCTCGCTGCCGGCGGACCTCGCACCGCCGCCCAGCAAGGATGTGCTGATGGCGCTGGCCGAAACGGCTGACCAGGGCAAGACCGCGACGGATGCGTTCTCCGTGCTGCCGACAGCGCGTCCCGAGCCGACCAAGCCGGACGCCGTCAAGGCCGTGCTCGACCAGGCCAATGCCCAGGTCGGCATCGCCGACGAATATCAGGTGGCCTCGTTGGCCGAAGAACCGCGTTCGGCCTTCAACGATCCGTCTGGTGTCGATGCGGCCTCGCCACGCCAGGCTGTTGCCGCCCGTCCTGCCGGTTCCGATCCGGTCGCCGCGATCGGCGCTGGTGTGAAGACGACCCGCAAGGAAGCCAGGGCCACCGTCCGCGACCAGAAACCCGGCCCCAGGGCCGTGGTGGTTGCCGCTGCTCCGCAGGCCGCCCGCTGGGCGCTGACCAGCGGCGAAAACGTTGCCGCCGTTTCGAGCGCGACGACCGCGCCGGGTTACGCCTACAACATCGTGCATACGCCGCCGAGCGAGGTCTATACGACTGGCTTCCAGGCGGGCAACCAGATGGCCGACGCCAACCGTTTCACCGGCAATGCCGTCAAGTTCCTGTCGGTCGCCCGTTTCCAGACGAAGTAGCGAACAGCCCGGAATATTGCTGAAGCCGCGCCGGGCGGCCCGCGCGGCTTTTTGCTGTCCAGAGGTGCGATGCAGGTGGTGCCTTATGCCGCAGGATCACATGATGAAGAAGCACTGCCGCACCAGGGTGGTGACGTGCTGGCGGCACCATCCCAAGCAGACGGTCAACGGTCTGCAACTGATCGCACCCCCAGCCGGTCAAAAAGGCCCGGTCGACGCCAGTCGGCCGGGTTTTTCGGGCCGTCCGGAAAGGTTATTTCGCGAGTTTGCTGGCGGCGCGTGCGAGCGCTTCGATCTCGTCCCACTTGCCGGCCTTGACCATGTCGTCGGGCGCGACCCACGAGCCGCCGACGCAGATGACATTGGGCAAAGCGAGATAGTCGGCGGCGTTCTTGCCGGTGATGCCGCCGGTCGGGCAGAATTTGACGTCGGCCAGCGGCGAGGCGAAGGCCTTGAGCGAAGCGATGCCGCCGGACTGTTCGGCGGGGAAGAATTTCAGGAAGCGCAGGCCGGCTTCGCGCGCGGTCATGATCTCGCCGGGCGTGATGGCGCCGGGCAGCAGCGGAACCTCGCTGCCGGCGGCGGCGGCCAGAAGCTCGCGGGTGATGCCGGGGCTGACGATGAAGCGCGAACCGGCACCGGCTGCCTCGTCGAACTGCTTGCTGTCCAGAATGGTGCCGGCGCCGACGATGGCCTCCTCGACCTCGCCCGCCACGCGACGGATCGCTTCAAGCGCATCCGCGGTCCTGAGTGTGATCTCGATCGCGGGCAAACCGCCGCGCGCCAGAGCACGGGCCAGCGGCACCGCATCGGCTACGTTGGCGATCTTCAACACCGGAATGACAGGCTGGCCATTCAGGAGCGACAGGAGTTTCTCGGTCTTGCTGGGCATCTGTCTCTCCTTGTCGAGGACCGCATCTAACGAATTTCAACCGATTAGCAGACGGGTATTGCCGTGTCCACGAAACCGGTCGCGGCGCGATGTCACGTATTGTCGCCGAGCTTAAAGGTTCTTTCCCGACAAGGCCATGACGAGCAGCCCGACCCGTTTCGCCTTGAATCGACGTCTACGAGCGTCTAGTTGCTCTGGCGATGACAACTCTGCCCGCGCCATCCCAGCCAGTCCGCGTCGCCGCGCTCTACCGCTTTGCCCGGCTTGACGCTTTCGAGGCATTGCGCGCGCCGCTTGCGGCCTTCTGCTGCGGGCGCGGGATCAAGGGCACGCTGCTCCTGGCGCATGAGGGCATCAACGGCACCGTCGCGGGCAGCGAGGAAGCGATCGCCGCGCTCATCGAATACATCGAAGCGATCCACGGCCTGTCGGGTCTCGAGGTCAAATACAGCAGTGCCGCAGCCATGCCGTTCCACCGCATGAAGGTGCGGCTGAAACGCGAGATCGTCACCATGGGTGTCGAGACCATCGACCCGGCGAAAAGCGCGGGCACCTATGTGGAGCCGGGCGACTGGAATGCGCTGATCTCGCAACCCGATACGATCGTCATCGATACGCGCAACGCCTATGAAGTCTCGATCGGCACCTTCAAGGGCGCCGTCGATCCGGCGACGGCGAGCTTTCGCGAATTCCCGGCCTGGGTGGAAGCGCACCGGGCAGATCTCGAAGGGCGCAAGGTGGCGATGTTCTGCACCGGCGGCATACGCTGCGAAAAGGCGACCGCTTATGTGAAGTCGCTCGGCTTCGAGGATGTGTTCCACCTCAGGGGCGGTATTCTCAAATACCTCGAGGAGATTCCAGCGGAGCAGAGCCTGTGGGAGGGCGAGTGCTTCGTCTTCGACGAGCGGGTTTCGGTGTCGCACGGCCTCGCGGAGGGCGACGCGGAACTCTGCCGCGCGTGCCGCCATCCGCTGACGGAGAGCGAGCTGGTGTCGCCGAAATATGCCGCCGGGGTTTCGTGCCCGCACTGCTTCGACGCCCGCTCGGATGAAGACCGCGAGCGCTACGCAGAGCGCCAGCGGCAGGTCGAGCTCGCGCAAGCCCGGGGCAGGGGACCGCATATCGGATCCTGATGGAGGCGCGGGGCCGGGCAAACCGGGGCCGTCTGTCATTGCAATGTCAAGCTTTGGAACCTACGTCTTCGGCGTCGAAACCTGCCCGTTCGGCCGGGCAAATCCTGGAGGCATTGATGTTCGATCCCAAGAAGCTTCTCGACGATCTGCTCGGCTCGCAAATTCCCGGCACCAGCGGCACGGTCCGCGACAAGGCCGGGCAAGCGGTGCAGATGGCCAAGGACAATCCGCTGGCCGCGGGTGCGCTGGCTGCCGTGCTGCTTGGGACCGGCGCCGGCCGGCAGGTGACGGGTGCCGCGGTGAAGCTCGGCGGCTTGGCCGCCATCGGCGGTCTCGCCTACAAGGCCTATCAGAACTAAAGGCCGGCAACGCGCCGGAACAGGCGCCCGCCGCCGGCGAGCCGGAACTGCTGCCGCCACCCAAGGACACCGCCTTCCACCCGTCGCAGGCGCCGCAAGGCGAGGATGAGTTCACGCTGACCCTCGTGCGGGCGATGATCTCGGCGGCCAAGGCCGACGGCCATGTCGACGACGAGGAACGCCAGAAGATCGCCGGCAAGCTCAACCTCGCCGGGATCGGCACCGATGCGGAAAAATTCCTGATGGCGGAGCTGGAGAGCCCGCTCGACCTCGACACGCTGGTGGCCGGCGCCAGGACCGACGCGCAGAAGCTCGAGCTCTATACGGCGTCGCGCCTCACCATCGACCCCGACACCCGCGCCGAGCGCGGTTATCTCGACCTGCTTGCCGGGCGGCTTGGCCTGCCGGATGCGCTGATCGACCATGTCGAGGCGACGGTTTCGGCGGCGAAAGTGCCCGCCGCCAAGGGTACGTCACCCAATCCGCAGGGGTAGCCCGGATTGGCACAGAGGGCCCTGGAGGCGTTTACCTTTCGTTAACTCAGGAAGCGCATCATTCTACACAGTCGGATCGGTTTTTCCTCCTCCCAAGCCCGGTTCAGATCAGGGCGGTCGCCAATGACCGCCCTTTTTGTCGGCGCTCGCCGGCTTCCCTCCAAAGAAACGGGTTTCACTTTTCGAGGGCATGTCCCGGTGGCCGCGCTTGCCATCGCCGCCATCATTTGCGATGCCTTCTCCACCCGAACCAAACTTGTAGATCAGGCGAGCACGCATAGCGCTGCCGGAGGACAACTGCCATGACCGAGCAAAAAACCGCCATCGTCACCGGCGCCGGCACCGGGATCGGCAAGAGCGTCGCCACGGCATTGCTCAAGGCGGGCTGGAACACGGTGTTCTGCGGGCGTCGCAAGCCGGTGCTGGATGCCGCGATCGCCGAGATCGGCCCGACCGACGCCAGGGCTTTGGCGGTTTCCTGCGACATCAGCAAGGCCGGCGAGGTCGACGATCTGTTCGAGACGGTGGCGGAGGCTTTCGGCCGCGTCGACCTGCTCTTCAACAATGCCGGCATGGGCTACAAGTCGACGCCCATCGACGAGATCCCGGTCGAGGTGTGGAACGATATCGTCGGCGTCAATCTCACGGGATCTTTCCTGTGCGCGCGCGCCGCCTTCGGCGCTATGCGCAAGCAGAAGCCGATGGGCGGCCGCATCATCAACAACGGCTCGGTGTCGGCTTATGCGCCGCGTCCGGGCTCCGTCCCCTATACGGCGACCAAGCACGCCATTACGGGGTTGACCAAGACGCTGGCGCTGGATGGCCGCCCCTTTGACATCGCCTGCGGCCAGATCGACATCGGCAATGCGCTGACCGACATGGCGCAGCCGATGACCGTGGGTGTGCCGCAGGCCAATGGCTCGATCGCCGCCGAAGCGGTGATGGATGTCCAGCGCGTCGCCGATGCGGTCGTGCACATGGCCAGCCTGCCGCTCGACGCCAACGTGCTGTTCATGACGGTGATGGCGACCAAGATGCCATTCGTCGGGCGTGGGTGAGCCGCGGGTGCCGGCAGGGCTTTCGCCGCCGGTTCATTTGCCAACCAGCGGCACGCCGGGCTTGAAAAGCAAAATGGGCCTGATCTCGTAAACGGCGGTAGGATTGACGCGGCGCAGGTCGCGCGCGATGGCGATCGCATCGTCCGAGGTGGCGCAGTCGACGACGTAGAGGCCGAGCAACTGCTCCTTGGTCTCGGCGAACGGCCCGTCGACAATCATGCCGTCGCCTGGGCCGCGCAGGGTGCAGGCATCCTGTGTTGCCCCCAGACGCGCGGACGGTCCAAGCGTGCCTTCCTCGTGAAGCCGGGTGTTTATCTTCAACAACTCGGCCATCAGTGCCGCATCTTCCCGCGGCGTCATCGCCTTGATCGCGTCTTCCACGTGATAGGCGAGGATTGCATAGAACATCCGAGATTCCCTCATTTGGTCCTGATAAAGGGAATTCGTAGCCCGTTTTCGGCATGCCCGCCCAGCCTTGGCTACGCGCCTCCGGACGGTTCATGACACCGTCGTGGAAGGCGGCGGCAACCTATCTGGGCTCGCGCGGCGGACGCTGAGACTCACTTCGCCAGGAACGCTCCAATCCGCTCCAGGGCGCGCAGGATGTTCTCTTCGGAATTGGCGTAAGAGAGCCTGATATAGCCTTCGCCGAGAATGCCGAAATCGGGGCCGCCGATCAGCGCCACACCGGCCTCGTCGAGCAGCGCCGAGGCGAGCTTCTTGGCCTTCCAACCGGTCTTCGAGACATTTGGGAAGGCATAGAACGCACCCTTGGGCGTAATGCAGGAGACGTTTGGCAGGGCGTTCAGGCCTTCGACCACGATCTTCCGGCGGTTGTCGAAGGCGCGCATCATCTTGTCAACGTCGTCCTGCGGGCCGTCGATCGCGGCGATGCCGGCGAACTGGCTCGGCGCGTTGACGCAGGACCAGCAATTGACCGCCAGCTTGCGTACCTTGTCGTAGAGATGGCCGCCCTTGTCGCCGTTCGGCCAGATCGACCAGCCCATGCGCCAGCCGGTCATAGCCCAGGTCTTCGACCAGCCGTTGAGCACGATCAGCCGGTCGCGGATCTCGGGAAAGCCGAGCAGCGAGCAATGCGTCTCGCCGTCATAGGTCATGACGTCGTAGATCTCGTCGGAGAGGATGGCGACGTCTGGGTGCTTCTCCAGCCCCTTGACCAGTTTTTCAATCTCGGCCCGGGGCGTGACGCCACCGGTCGGGTTGGCCGGCGAATTGAGGATCAGGAGCGTGGTCTTCGGCGTGATCAGCGCCAGCGTCTCTTGCGCCGAGAAGGCGAAGCCGTTCTCCTCGCGCATCGGCACGGGAATGGGGGTCGCACCGGTGAATTCGATCATCGAGCGGTAGATGGGAAAGCCGGGGTCGGGATAAAGGATCTCGGCGCCCGGTTCGCCGAACATCAGGATGGCGGCGAACATGGTCGGCTTGCCGCCGGGCATGATCATCACCGCCTCGGGCGAGACCTCGACGCCGGTGGTGGTCAGCGTGCGGCGCACCACCGCCTCGCGCGTCGCCAAAAGGCCGTTGGCCGGCGTGTAGCCATGGTGGCCGTCACGCAACGCCTTGATCGCCGCCTCGACGATGTGCTGCGGCGTCTTGAAGTCGGGCTGGCCGATGCCGAGATTGACGATGTCGTGGCCCTGGCTCGCCAGCGCCGTTGCCCGGGCCAGCACGGCAAAAGCGTTTTCCTCGCCGAGACGGTCTAAGGCCGAAATCGTGTGGAGCATTTTTCCCGTCCCTGTGGTTCTTACTGTTGGCGAGCGTTTTTGTGAGCGTCCGCCCGCAAAAGTCAAACGGATTGGAGCTTTCGGTGTCGGAAAATCTCAAAGACTGGCAACCGCGTCCGCGCCCGGAGCACAAGGTGCTGGAGGGCCGCTATGTCAGGCTCGAGCCGCTGAGTGCCGCGAAGCACGGCGACGGCCTCTATGCAGCCTCGGCCGTCGCCGATGTCGACGGCCGCTTCGCCTGGCTACCCGATTATCCGCCGGAAACCCGCGCCGCCTTCCAGCCCTGGCTGGACAAGGTGGAGGCCAGCGAGGATCCACTGTTCTTCGCGGTCATCGACAAGGCCAGCGGCAAGATCGCGGGACGCCAAACGCTGATGCGCATCGATCCGGCCTATGGCGTCATCGAGATCGGCAACATCTACTGGGGACCGCTCATCTCGCGCAAGCCGGCGGCGACGGAAGCGCAGTTCCTGTTCATGAAATACATCTTCGACGAACTCGGCTATCGCCGCTACGAATGGAAGTGCAACAACCGCAACGAGCCGTCGAAGCGCGCGGCGGAACGGTTCGGCTTTAAATTCGAGGGCATTTTCCGCCAGCATCTCATCGTCAAGGGTGAAAACCGCGACACCGCGTGGTATTCGATCATCGACAAGGAATGGCCGGCTCTGCGCAAGGCTTATGAAGCCTGGCTCGATCCAGCCAACTTCGACGCCGATGGCCAGCAGAAGCGCCGCCTGGAGGATTTTCGCGCGGAATTCGGCGCCTAACGGGAGTTTGCCATTTGGCGCATACCCACGACCACAGCGGGCACGACCACGGCGGGCATGACCACGGCGCCGGCCATGTGCATGGTTCGACCGACAAGAAGCGCGTGCTGATCGCGGCTTGCCTTACCGCCGGCTTCATGGTCGCCGAGGCGCTCGGCGGTCTGTTTACGGGGTCGCTGGCGCTGATGGCCGATGCCGGCCACATGCTCGCCGACGCCATTGCGCTCGGCCTGGCCTGGTATGCCTTCCATCTGGCAGGCCGGCCGGCGACCGGCCAGCTCACCTACGGCTTCGGCCGGGTCAAGACGCTGGTGGCTTACACCAACGGCATCGCCATCTTCGTCATCGCGCTGTGGATCGTCTACGAGGCATGGAATCGCCTGCTGATACCTGCACCGGTGCTGGGCGGTCCGATGCTGGTGGTGGCGATCCTCGGCCTGCTGGTCAATATAGGCTCCTTCCTGGTGCTGCATGGCGGCGATCGAGACAACCTCAACATGCGCGGCGCCATCCTGCATGTGCTTGGCGATCTGCTCGGCTCGGCCGCCGCGATCGTGGCGGCATTGGTCATCCTGGCGACCGGCTGGACGCCAATCGACCCGATCCTGTCCGTGCTGGTCTCGCTGCTGATCCTGTCCACCGCCTGGTCGCTGATGCGCGCCGCCGCCCACGTCCTGCTCGAAGGCGTGCCGCCAAGCCTCGATCGCGACCTGATCGCCGGGGATATCCAGGCAACGGTCAAGGGCGTGCGCGAAGTGCACCATATGCATATCTGGTCGATCGACGGCACGAGCAGCATGGCGACGCTGCACGCGTGCCTTGACGATGGGGTCGACGCGCATCAGGCGGTCAGCGCCATCAAGAAGTGGCTTGCCAGCGAGCACGGCATCAGCCATGCCACCGTGGAACCGGAATTCGGCCACTGCGCCGACGATGGCGACGGCCACGACCATAAGCATGAGCACGATGCGGCTCCGCATCACGGTCACTATCGCTAGGCCCGATCAATGATCATTAATCGGACCTGCCTCAGGAGTTCTCCAGCTTTGAAACTCAGCCCGATGAACGATCGCCGCTCCGGTCCGGCATGATGGACCGCGACACGCGCAATGCGGCCATCGCGGCGGTCTGGATCATGCTTCTGTTCGGTATTGCCGCTTTCTACCTGCCGACCGTGATGTTGGCACTCGGCAACTATTCGACCGTGCTGGCGGGTATCTTCGGCACCGCCTTCGTGCTGGCGTTCTTCTTGGTGTTCTGGCTGCGCGCGCGCAGCCAGCGCAAAAATCGGAAGTAAGGGATATCGGACATGCGCATTCTGATCACTGGCGCGGCGGGCATGGTCGGCCGCAAGCTCATCGCCCGGCTGGCCAAGGACGGCACGCTGCGCGGCAAGAAGATCACCGCGCTCGATCTGCACGACATCGTGCCGCCGCAGGCGCCAGCCATGGACGGCGTCAGCGTCGCACCGCACACGGGTGACCTTGCCGAAGCAGGCGCCGCGGAAGGCCTGGTTGCGTCGCGGCCCGATGTCGTCTTCCACCTCGCCGGCATCGTGTCGGGTGAGGCGGAAGCGAATTTCGAACTCGGCTACCGCGTCAACCTCGACGGCACGCGCGCGCTGTTCGACGCCATCCGCCTGGCGGGGTTCGCGCCGCGCGTCGTCTTCACCTCGTCGATCGCGGTGTTCGGCGCGCCGTTCCCGGATGTCATTCCGGACGAATTCCACCCGACGCCGCTGACCTCCTACGGCACGCAGAAGCAGATGAGCGAAGCGCTGCTCGCCGATTATTCAAGGCGCGGCTTCTTCGATGGCATCGGCATCCGGCTGCCGACGATCTGCGTGCGGCCGGGCAAGCCGAACAAGGCGGCCTCCGGCTTCTTCTCCGGCATTATCCGCGAACCGCTGAGCGGGCAGGAGGCGGTCCTGCCGGTGCCGCGCTCGGTGCTGCACACCCATGCCAGCCCGCGTTCGGCGGTGAATTTCCTGATCCACGCGGCTGGCATCGACGGTGCCGCCGTCGGGCCGCGCCGCAACCTGACGATGCCGGGCGTCGCCGTCACCGTCGGCGAGCAGATCGAGGCGCTGGAACGCATCGCCGGATCGAAGGCGGCAAGCTTAATCCGCGAGGTGCCCGATGAGACAATCTGGGCGATCGTCAAGGGCTGGCCGACCCGGTTCGAGGCGCGGCGGTCAAGGGAGCTTGGCTTCAGTGCCGAGAAGAGTTTTGACGAGATCATCCGCGCTCATATCGAGGATGAACTCGGCGGCAAGATCGCCGGTTAGGCGTTGCGGCGCCTATCCCGTTCCAATGGGTTGGATGGGTCTACCCGCCGCTCGCCAAGCTGGCCGACAGCAGTAACAATCCAAACAGGAAGACGAAGGCCGCGCCGCCGATCTCGACGATCGAGTGGATGCGGTTGCCCATGCGGCCGCCGCCGGCGAAATAGACCGCCCAGTTCTTGGCTGTCACGGCAAGCGTCGCCAGCGCCGCGACGGTGATCGCGGTTCCGATCGACATAGCCAGAACCGATAGCAGGCCGCCGAGCCAGAGCCCGTTGAGCAGCGCGAAGCTGAGAACGATCAACGCACCGGAGCAAGGGCGAATGCCGACGGCGGCCACCGCCGACCAGGCGGTGCGCCAATCAAAGCGGTCACCCGACAGCAGCGCCGGATCGGGCGCATGCGAGTGGCCGCAGGTTTCGCAGACCTCGCCGCCGGCGTGGTCGTGATGCGCATGATCGTGCGCGCCATGGTCGTGATGATCGTGCGAATGGCCATGCGCATGATCACGATCGTCATGCGCGTGAAGTGCATGGGAATGTGCGTGCGCAGCATGGTCGTGGGCGCCATGCGAATGGCCGCCGATATGAGAATGGCCCGCGTGGGAATGACCTGCGTGAGCCGCGGACAGGCTGTAGGCCGGCCCCTTGCCAAACAGGCGCAGGACGGCTGGACCGAGCTTGCGCCACAAAAGCCAGGCGCCAAAGAGGGTGACCAGGGCAAAGCTCATGATCTCCATGAACCAGGCCGCATCGGTCATCGAGATGGTGGTGCCGCGCAGGACGAAATAGGCAAGCAGCATCACCAGGATCGCCGTCAGGCCCTGCAACAGCGCCGAGACGAAGGACAACAGGATGCCGCGCTTCAGCGCCACTTCGTTTGCCACCATGTAGGAGGAGATCACCGCCTTGCCGTGGCCGGGGCCGGCGGCGTGGAAAATGCCATAGGCGAAGGACAGGCCGATGAGCACCCAGAGCTTGCTGTTGTCATGGCGCATCGCCTTCATGGCTGTCGCCAGCGCGCGATAGAATTCCTGCTGCCTGAGATTGATCCACATCAGGATATGGGCGAACGGACCGGTGGTCGGCGCCATGCCGTCATTGACGCCGATGCCGAGCGAACTCTGGGCGTGCGCGGCATTGGCGAAATGCATCACGGCAAAGGTGAGGGCCATCAGGCCGAACGCCAAACGCAAGGACGGTTTCGAACAGTTCCCGATCAGGTTCACCGGATCTATCCTTCTGGCTGGCAGGTCAGTTCGAGCTTGGTGGCAAAGATCTTGCTCATATCGGTGCCTGTCGGATCGTTGAAGAAAGCATCCGTCAGGGTCTTCTGGTTTTCCTTGATCGCCTCGTCAGGGTCCGGCCGGATGACCTTGCTCGTGCAATTCGACGGCAAGCCTTCAACCGTGATGTTGGAATCCTCGGTGAAGTCGATCGCCGTGTAGAAGGTCGGATCGTAGACGCCAATGTCGATCGTGCCGGTCAGCTTGATCGGCACCTTGGGTTCGGACTCGAACAGGATGATCAACTGATCGTTATCGAAATTGGCCATCAGATGCGGCGGCGGCACCATCGTCACGTCCTTGCCGTTCTGCGTGACGAGCTGGAAATAATTGAACTCGGCCAGCGAGGCATGAACGGTATCGGCGACCTCTTTCAGCTCCTTGTCGTCAAGCTTCAGGTCGGAGTTCTTGTCGAACTCCATCATCACCGTACTCGAAAACAGGTCGTCGAAGCGCCACAGATGACGCAACGCTTTCACACTTTGGTGATCCGGGGAGAGGATCACGTCGAGGCGTGCCTCGGCGAAGACGTGCGGATGCACCTGGGCGGGTCCTGTCGCGGCAAAGGTCGCCGCCAAGGCCGAAGCCAGCATGATTGCGTGCCGTTTCAAATGCATTCGCGGTCGCGATTCCCTTGGCTTTCGGAGAGAGTTGTCGAAGGTTACCAGAAAGGGGGCGAAATTGGGACCGCCAGTGCGTGTCGCCCAAAAGTGCGACGCGGTTTTGGGACGACGACACGCACACAACAAAGGCGTGTCGCCCAAAAGTGCGACGCGGTTTTGGGACGACGACACGCACACTAAAGCGGGGTCAGGCGCTCTCGCGGGTCCTGAACCACTGCACCAGGAAATCGACGAAAACGCGCACCTTCGCCGGCAGATAGCGGCGGTGTGGATAGACGGCGAAGATGCCGCCGCCCGACAGGATGCGGTCGTCGAGCACCGCCATCAATTGGCCGCTCTTGAGGTCGGGCGCGGCGATGAAATCCGGCAGGATGCAGAATCCAAGCCCCGACAAGGCCGCGGCGCGCGCCGCCATCGGGCTGTTGACTTCGATCGGGCCCGACACGGCGATGCTCACCGGATCACCATTGTCGCCCTTGAACGGCCAGTTGTTCAGGCCGCGGCCATTGGTGTCGACGATGCAGGGCATGTGGCCGAGATCCTGGGGCCGTGTCGGCATGCCATGCCTGGCGATCAGTTCGGGAGAGCCGCAGAGCTTGATCGAAAACGGCGCCAGCCGTCTGGCGATCAGCGACGAATTCTCCAGCCGCGAGATGCGCACCGCGAGGTCGAAGCTTTCCTCGACCAGATCGACGAAGCGGTCGTCGAGCTGGATGTCGAGCACGATGTCGGGGTATTGCTTGGCGAAGTCGATCAGCGACTGGCCGATCGGCGCGTCGGCGAAAGTGCGCGGCGCCGACAGCTTGATCCGGCCGCGCACATCGCCGGAGGACTCGCGCACGGCGTCGGCCAGGCTGTCGACTTCGCGCACGATCTCCGAGGCGCGACGGTAGTAGGTGTGGCCGGCCTCGGTCATCGAGAACTGGCGCGTGGTGCGGTTGAGCAGCAGCGCACCGAGTTCGTCCTCCAGCTCGCGCACATATTTCGACAGCAGCGCCTTGGAGCGGCCGATTTTGCGCGCTGCCGCCGAAAAGCCCTCGGCCTCGACGACATCGATGAAGGCGCGCATGCGGGTCAGTGTATCCATTGCTCAGGCTCTTTGTGCTGCGTCGAGAAGTTTTCGGCCGAGCCGTATCAGGGCTATGTCGCTGCCGGAAGGGCCAAGCAGCGACAGGCCGAAAGGAGCACGGGCGACCGAGCCGATCGGCAAGGTGATTTGGGGAAAGCCGGAGAGCCCGGCCAGGCACAGAAGATGCAAGGCGCGCTCGCGATAGGCCTGGAACTGCTCGGGTGTGCTGTCGACGTAAGGCGCCGGGCCTGGCACCGTCGGCAGGACAAGGAAGCCGTCCTTGCCGAGCAGGGCACTCAATTCGCCGCGAAAGGTCAGCCGGCGCACTTTTTCGGCCTGTGCCGTCCGGTCGTCGACGGCACGGCCGAAGCCGAAACGCTCCTCGACCCCGGGGCCAAGATCGCGCTCGCCGCTGGTGATCCATTCGCCATGTACCGTCCAGGCCTCGCTGGCCTGCAGCCGGCGAAAGCACCAGTAGAGTTCATCCGGGGGAGAGCTGAAGCGCGTCGTCGGCGTCGCCGGCGTGCCGAAAACCGCGCTCGCCAGCGCCTTCATTCCCGCATATTCTGCGAGTGCCGGCCGGGCGACCATTTCGTCCAGCCAGCCGAGCGTCAGCGGGCGGTCGAGCGCATGCTGGTGCGGGTCGCGGCCGAGCAGCAGCTTGCCGACTGTCTCGTAGGTTTCGATGTCACCGGCGAACCAGCCGAACGTGTCGAAACTCGGCGCCAACGGCATGGTGCCCTCGAGGGAAATGCGGCCATGCGTGGTGCGGAGCCCGATCAGCCCGCAGAAACTCGCCGGCGCGCGAATCGAACCACCGGTGTCGGACCCCGTGGCGATGTCGGCCAGCCCACCCGCCACCGCGGCTGCCGACCCGGACGACGAGCCTCCGGTGACGCGGTCGGGAGCCGCGGGATTCGCCGGAAACGGAAAATGCGCGTTCTGGCCGAACAGAGCGAAGGCGAGTTCGTCGGTCTGGGTCTTGCCGACGAAACGCGCGCCCGCGTCGAGAATCATCTGCACGGCCGGTGCCGTGCGCGAAGCGGCGTGGCCTTCGGCGAATTTCCGCAAATTGCCGCAACCGGTGCGATAGCCGGCAACATCGTAAATGTCCTTGACCGCCAGCCGCAGGCCGGCCAGGGGCCCAAGCTCGGCATGCGCCACCGGTATCTGGCGAAGATCGAGAAAGGCGTTGAAGGGGCCGTGCGTGCCTGTCATCGTTCGATATCCGGATACGGTTGCGCCAACATTGTTCGATGCCAGATATTTTACAACCTGGGATACGATTTTTATTGATTGTGAAATGCTTCGCCCCTATATCGCGCTTGCCCAAAGTCGCACGTGCCTGTGGGTGTCCGCCGATCCTCGAATGGTGAGGGAAATCGGTAAGGTAACTGGAGCCAACCCCTCCAGTCGGTTTAGCGGCCAACCGCCAGACCGAGGACACCTTGAAGCAACGACGGTGCGGGCCTTTCTGGTTCTCTGCCGGTTGTCCAAAGACCGGGGTTACTGAAGAGGCACACCTTCATTGCCGGCAGTGCGGAACGGGGTTCTCCCAATCCAAGCCAAGGCAGACAAAGCGAACCGAAGCCGGGCAAGGCCAAGGTTCATCGCCGCGAGACGGCGTTTCATGGTTCCGGGGTCTCCACCGGCTGGTTCCATGGATTTTCCGTCCCGCCTTTGTTTGACCGCGTGTTCGCGAGGCCGAAAGCCCGTGTCCGCACCCCTGTGCGCGCCGAAAGGCGCGATGGAGAAACCCGATGGCTACACAGCGCATCCTCGACTTCCTCGCCACCCGACGTCCGTCCGGCCCCTGCCTCGTCGTCGACCTCGATGTCGTGCGCGACAATTTCCGCGCCTTCGAGAAGGCTCTGCCCGATTCCAGGATCTACTATGCGGTGAAAGCAAACCCGGCGCCGGAAATCCTGCGCCTGCTTGCTGCGATGGGCTCGTCCTTCGACACCGCTTCCGTTGCCGAAGTCGAGATGGCGATGGACGCCGGTGCGCCGGCGGACCGCATCTCCTTCGGCAACACCATCAAGAAGGAGCGTGATATCGCACGCGCCTACCAGCTCGGCATCAAGCTGTTCGCGGTCGACTGCGTCGAGGAGGTCGAGAAGATCGCCCGCGCCGCTCCAGGCGCCCGCGTGTTCTGCCGCGTGCTGACCGATGGCGAAGGCGCCGAATGGCCGCTGTCGCGCAAGTTCGGCTGCGTGCCAGCGATGGCCGTCGACGTGCTGCGCCATGCCAAGGGTCTCGGCCTTGATGCCCATGGCGTGTCGTTCCATGTCGGCTCGCAGCAGACCGACCTGACCGCATGGGACCGTGCTCTGGCCGACGCCAAGAAGGTGTTCGCGACGCTCGCCGAAGAAGGCATCGTGCTCAAGATGGTCAACATGGGCGGCGGCTTCCCGACGCGCTATTTGCGTGACGTGCCGGCGGCGCAGGCCTATGGCCAGGCGATCTTCTCGGCGCTGCGCAAGCATTTCGGCAACGCCATTCCCGAGACGATCATCGAGCCAGGCCGCGGCATGGTCGGCAATGCCGGCGTCATCAAGTCGGAAGTCGTGCTGATCTCGAAGAAGGCCGACAACGACAATGTGCGCTGGGTGTTCCTCGACATCGGCAAGTTCGGCGGTCTGGCCGAGACGATGGACGAGGCGATCCGCTACCCGATCGTCACCGCGCATGACGGCACCGAGACCGCGCCTTGCGTGCTCGCCGGCCCGACCTGCGATTCGGCCGACGTGATGTACGAGAAGACGCCGTATCCGCTGCCCTTGTCGCTGACCATCGGCGACGAGGTGCTGATCGAAGGCACCGGCGCCTACACGACCACCTACTCGGCGGTCGCCTTCAACGGCTTCGAGCCTCTCCGATCCTACGTGATCTGACGGCTCGTTAGAGCTGTTCAGATCATCCGGCGCGGGCGAAGTGATCGTCCGCACCGGCTCGCCTGTGGAACAGATATCCGCTCGTGAAGGATTGCGGAAATGGACGTTGCGAATTTCATTGTTGAAGCTGGACAGCGCGATTGGCTGATCTCCCCCCTCGAGGGGGAAACGGCCGCCAGGCCAGAGGGGGTCTCCTCCACTGCTGCGGCCTCTCCTCGCGCCGGCGCTCTGCGCGCACCGACCCCTTCTGTCACCTTCGGCGACATCTCCCCCTCAAGGGAGGAGATTAGCGTCGTCGCAGAGACCTCGGCCGACCTTGCAGCGCGCGAGGCGCTGCTCGACGACGCCATGGGGCCGAAGCGCAAGACCAAATCGTCGGAGAAGCTGCGGCGTGGCCGCCGGCCCTCGGAGGGGCTGGCCTTCTTCGCGCGCGATGCCTCGGGCGGCTTGGCCGGCACGGTGCGGCTATGGGACGTCACGCTGGGCGACGGCGGTCCGGCGCTGCTGCTTGGTCCGCTCGCCGTCGACCCGTCGCTCAAGAGTGCCGGCATCGGTTCGGCGCTGATGCGGCACGCCATCGCGGAAGCCGCGCGCCTCGGCCACGCGGCGATCCTGCTGGTCGGCGACGAGTCCTATTATGGCCGCTTCGGCTTTTCGGCCGCCAGGACCGGTGCGCTCGCCATGCCGGGACCTTACGAGCGGCACCGCCTGCTGGCGCTGGAACTGGTGGAGGGCGCGCTCGACGGCGCCGAGGGCACGCTGAAGGCGTCCGGCCGCAAGCTAAAGGCACAGGCGCCGATCCTGGCGCGTGAGGCTTAAGCGCGACTTGCCCTTCAAAACAAAACGCCGCCTGAAAAGGCGGCGCTTTTGTCACCTCAAAGCCGCTTCTGGCGGCCGCGTCCGTTCAGCCGATCAACTGGCTCAGCGCCATGGCGACGGTCATGTCACCTTCGACCTTTATCTTGCCGGTCATGAACGCCATGGTCGGGTTCAGGTCGCCCGCGATCAGCGAATCCAGATCGTCGAGCGACAGCTTGATGGTGCAGTCGGCGGGAGCGTCCGTGGTCGAGACGGTTGCGCCGTCGATGACGATGACGCCGTCGCTGCCGGTGTCGAATTTCACGGAACGATCGAACCCGCTGCTGGCCACGCGCGACTTGATCTCCTCGGCAATCTCCTGAACGCTCACGCTGTTCTCCTGTCTGGTTGCATTCTGTCGCGCAACGGCACTTCGGTCCAGCCGAAGTCCATGCGGCATCACTGGCGATCACGATCGCTGCCGCATATAGCTTTGGATTGACGTTTACGTCAACGCGAATTGCAGGAATCGGCCCCGACGCCGACTGCTATCGGGACCACCGGCACCGGGCCGATAGTTCAATGCGCGCTGACCGGCTTAGGCGTCGCGGGCGCAGGGGTGCTGGCATCCTGGCGTCGGCGCAGCCAGTTGTCGCGGATCTCATCCTTGCTCAGGAAATTGACCTGGTCGATCAGGACCTCATGCACCAGGGTTGCGCCGACACGTGTGTTGATCGTGTCGCGGATGGCGGCGCGAAAGGCATCGAGGTCGACCGTCGCCTTCTTGCTGAAGTCGATCTGGGGGTGGGCGTAGAGATAACTGTAGACCTCGTCTGTAATCAGCGCCTCGGCTGGGATCGACAGCTTCTTTATCTGTTCCGGCTCGACGGTATAGACGAGCTTGGCCAGGAAGTAGCCGTCGATCTTGGAGTCGTGGATCAGCGGCACCGAAATGACGTCGGTCTTGACGTAGTCCAGCCCGCCCAGCATCGGCTTGGGTTTTTCGCCTACGCCGCGTTCGCCAGCGGCCTGGAACGAATAGAACACCGCGCCGAGCGTGGCGGCGCAGATCCAGACCGCTATGGCGATGACTTTGATCATTTTGAACCCGAGCCCGGCATCGCCGCGCTCTAACCTTTCTGCCTGCCGAACTCGCCGGCGGAGTAGGTGCCGTCGGTTTCGGCGCGCTGGATGGCGCTGCGCAGCAGGCCGGCAACCTCGTTGACGGCGCTCAGATGCGCCAGGATCGCGGCCTCGTTCTTCGCCAGCTTCTGGCGCAGTCGGGTCAGGCCCTCGCGGTGCTGCTCGAGGAATTCGGCCTCGCTGCCGCCCTTCATGGCGCGGGTCAGCTCGTAGAGATAGCGGCTCTTACGGGCGTTCGACGCCTTGAGGTCATAGCTTGTATCGCTGCGGATGCCGGCGGTCTCTTCCTCGACCACCTCCTCGATGCGGCCGATGATGGCGGCAAGGTTTCCAGGCCGCGCGAAAGGGGTCGGTGCGTCCGACGCTGTTGCTCGCGCTGGCAGGTTGGCGGTGAATTCGGAAGAGTCGGCCATGGTGTTTCCCAGTCTAGATCTTGATGTCTGTTTTTATGGTTGTCTCGTCGCCGGTCATCGACCTGGCGGCCTTGCGCTGCAATTCCTGGACGAGCGAGGTGGACAGACGGGTCTGCTGGTCGATCTCGGTCTTTTCCGGTCCATTCGAAACCGGGCCGATCGGTACCGTGCGCTTGCCGTCCATGTAGTGGTCGGCAAGCAGCGACTTGGCGATGCCGATGCCGCCGCGATCGGCCACGACGTCGGCGACGCGCTCGGCGAGCTGCGATTTCCACATGTCGCCGGCGAGACCCGTGCCGTAGACGCCCTCGGTGTCCTTGGGCAGCATGTTCTGGATGAAGGTCTGCAAGACCATCGCCTCGAATTTCTTGAATTTCTTGGCCGGGTCGGCCGTCGCCGCGGCCTTGTCAGCCGTCGCGCGCGACAGGATCGAGCCGGCATCGACCGAGGCCGCGGTGTCGACCGAAAACGTGCCGGCGACGTTCCCGGCGCGCTTCGTCAGCGCGGCGCGGGCAGCCTCGATATCCATCGGATCGGCAGCTCGGGCGACATCCATCACGATGTCGCTGGGTGGAGAAATCGCCAAGAAGGTCCGCCTTTTGCCGGGTTTCCTTAGCCATGACCATGCCTCAACAAGCTTGTGGCAGGCTTGCGGGGAGGCGGGCTTGATCTGGTTTCTCCGGGTCCACGCCGCCCTGCCAGCTTCCGTCAGGAAGCAGGAAGGCCAGCTCTCGACAACATTTCAAGGAATCTCGCGTGATGATGATCCTTCACATAGCGCGGCACAAAGCCGGGGCAGACATTGCCCAGGTTGAGTTGAGGAAGTTGTGACAGGCAATGGTGTATGGCCCGTGAGGCTTCTTCGTTGTTTCCGGTCGCCGACGCGGACGCGGCCCAGTAAAGGGCACCGCGAACAAATCCCGGCTTTGTCCTGACCACCCTGCGGGCGACTTCGAGCGCCCGCCGATCGTCGCCGCCCGCGAACAGTGCGACAACCAAGCCATGATGACGCCAGAAATCGATGACGTCATGCGTTCCGAGCCGGATTGCCTCGTTCGCCTCACGCACTGCTTCGTTTACCTGTCCGCGCAATGCAAACAGCATCGAAATGTCGCCGTGGCCGGTCGGATAGCTTGGATTGAGACTGATCGCGTGCTGACATTCGGCGATCGCTTCGTCGATGCGGCCACAGCTTTCGAGCGCGAATGACAGGATGCAGCGGGCAATTTCGTCGTCAGGCACCGCCCGTACCGCCGCCGCCGCAAGCTCGACCGCCCGCTCGATCTGGCCCGGCTCCCTGGGCAACGAACCGAACGCCACGCCCATTGAAATTGTAATCGAGAGCGTCCGCTTCGCACGAGCGTTGTCGGCGCCTATCGAGACAGCTTTCTCCGCAAGCTCTAGCCCGATCAAAAGCGAGTCCCGGGTCATCTCAAAGTACTTCATCAAAGCTTCGTTCACCAACCTGCGCACTTCGGGGGGGCCAGGCGGGCTCTTGTCGCGGACTTTCCAGTTGGTCAGTTGAAGATCGAGGATCACGGCCAAGACAACAGACTGTGCGATCCTGTCCTGGAATTCGAGCGCATTCTCGGAGTGCCCGTCGAACTTCTGGGCCCAGACGTTGTGGCCGCCAGCGGCATCGACAAGCTGGATATTCACCCTCAGCCCATTGCCCGATCTCTGGACGCTGCCGCTAAGCACGTATCGCGCGCGGAGCGTTCCCGGGATCTTGGTTCCTTCGGCACCACTTTTCTCCGCGGGTGGCGGCGCGGAGAGCACGACATAGTCAGCCACTTCGGAAAGAGCCGTGGTGATGTCCTGCACGAGCCCCTTGGAGAAAAAGTCGTCGCCTTGCTTTCCGGTCAGATTGATGAAGTCGGCAACGCTGATCGATGGGCGCCCGTGGCGCTGGTTGGCTGGAACAGCATTTGCCGACTGTGTATTCGACGCCGTGTCGGCAGACAGCATGGATTGCCAAAGCGCTCGCGTCTCCGGGCCGACCTCGACCCCGAACTCTTTCTTCAAAATGCTTTTGCAAACTTCGTATGTCCTGATCGCCCTGTCGCGTTGACCCGACGCGAGCAGCAATTCCATCTTGAGCCGATAGGACTCTTCCCGCGTCGGCTCCATGACGAGAACGCGATCGACCAGTATGATTCCGGTTTCCGCGTCAACGAGACGGGCCAATTTTTCGAAAGCTTCAAGTGCGCGGCTCAGCAATCTGTCGCGTTCGGATGTGACCCAGCCATCGAACCCATCGCTTCCCAGATAAAGCCCGTCGAGGAACGGCCCGGTGTAGTTCGCCAGGGCCTTTTCGAGCTCCGGCACGGAACGGGCCGTGAGGCCTGCTTCGAACTCGTCCACGTCAACCCGAACCGCGCCTGGCGTGAGGCCAATCGATTCCCCGCGGGAATGGATAAGATTCACGCCTGCCCGCGATAAATCCCGGCGCAGAATACTGAGGGTTTGCCGCAGACTGTTGCGGGAGTGCTCGCTATCGCTGTCACTCCAGAATAGATCAGCCAGTCTCTCCCGTGTCGCTGCCATGCCTGGAGACCGGGACAGATAAGCGATGATCGCAGGCCCTCGTTTTCCTGTCAGCCGGAGCGAATCCGCCGTGGCATTTTCGATCCTGAAACCACCGAAGAGCGAGATTCTATTTGTCTCGCCCTTATCTTCATTTTGCATTTGCTCTCCCCGCCTGACGAAATTCTAACTCAAAACTAACGCTTCGCAAACAGTAGCGCACCACCCTCAAGCGCTGCCGTGATGCAGGATCGTCTAGATCCGGCGAGTAAGGGCGGCCGAGTCATCAAGACCTTGGCTTGAGGGGGTGCCGGGTGTCTGAGACCAGAGCCAATTTGCTGCTGCTGTTGGCGGCCGCTTTATGGGGCCTCGGCAATGTCGCGCAAAAGACAGTGCTTGCTCACCTTGATGCTCTGAGTGCCGTCGGCCTGCGTTGCCTGATCGGCGGGCTGCTGGTGCTGTCCTTTGTCTTGAAGGAGAGGAGACTGCCTGCCGGGCCAGGCTATTTCTCCAGCCTGACCAAGGTGGGTGTGTTGTTCGCGATCTCCATCACGCTTCAGCAGCTTTGCTATCTCGGCGCCGCGGTCACGAATGCAAGCTTCCTCGTGAGCACCGCAACCGTGATAACACCACTGGCCGCCTGGCTGCTCATCGGCGAACGCCCGACGGCGAACCTTGCCGTAGCTGCCGGTTTGACCGTCCTTGGTGCCCTGCTTTTGTCCGACGGAATCGACGGTTTCGGCGGCGGCAATCTCACCGCTATCCTGTCGGCCGCCTGCTATGCGCTCTGGATGGTCGAACTTGGCCGGCACATGCGGGCCCATCAGCGACCGTTCACCGCCTCGGCGACACAATTCCTCGGGGCGGCGGCCTTCGCCCTGCCGCTCGGAGCGCTGCAAGGCAAGCTATCGCCGGCCGCTGTATTCGCGGCTGGCCCGGAATTGGCGGTCCTCGGCGTGTTCTCCACCGCGATCGCTTTCGGCATACAGACCGCCGCCCAACGCTTCACCACCGCCAGTCATGCCGCCGTGATCGTCAGTGCCGAAAGTGTCTTCGGGGCGCTCGCAGCGACGATCTTCCTTGGCGAACGGAGCTCACCCCCGGCCGCACTGGGTGCCGCGATCATTCTCGGTGCGATCCTGTCCGTTGCAGCGAACGGAACGCCGCGGGCACGCGTGCCCGCGCTGGCCGGCCCGATTCCCTTTGATGCGGCGCCTGTCGTCGTGGCCGCGCCCGCACTCAGGGCGGGCGATCGTTCCGTCCCCAATTCAGGTTCAGTGGAGATACGTCATCATCCTTGCCGTTGATCAATGCGTATTCCAAATCCGACCGCCACTCGGCATGGCCTCAAACGACCCGGCAGCGGTCGCTGCCGGGCTTGTCGCGAGGTCGCCGCGATGACCGCTCGGGCAGCTCCGATCGCATATCTGGTGGCGGCGCTTCGCGCCCGCGTGAAGGGACCCGGCGGCTATTACAACAGCGGCAATGCGCTCGGCATCGTCGTGGGTGTCGCAATTCAGATTGCCACGGTGCCGGTCGGATTGCACGAGGGAAGCGCCGTCACCACCGCGGTGATGAACTGTTTCGCCGGCAGCCATGGCAGTGTTTCGCTGGCCCTGGCTACCCTGGTTTTCTTCTTGGGCGGTGAGGCCTATCACCGGGCATGGTCAGGGCCGGATGCTCCCGATCCCGCCCTCAACCGTCTGGGCGACTTCCTGTCAGGCATAGGTGCGCTCGGGCTCGGCGCTGCCCTGCTGCTGCTCGGCGATCCCTTACTGGCGGCGACTTCCGGCCTGCTGCATGCGTTGGGTAAATTCGGCAGCGCCATTCATGGGACGGGCACGCCGCTTCCGTTATGGCCGGTCGCCTGGCCCGATCCCTTCCGTAGTGCAGTGCTCGCCAGCCGGTTGCCGGCAATGCTGGCGACAACCGTAGCCCTCGGGGGGACCTTCCCGCGGGTCTGGTCGGGCGAGTCCTTCGCGGCGCTCGCCATGCAACTGATTTTGCTGGGCTGTTACCTTCTATGGACCAAGGCGGATCTGCTGCTGCTCGGCGCGCGGAGCAAGGCTCTTCGCGAGATTTCCACACGTTGAAAAATGACTGTTTGAAAAAATGCCCGTTCTTGAGATGGAGAATAACATGTTGGGTAGTATGCATCGGGGCGTAGGTGCCCTGTCCGTAGCGGCCTCTTTTCGCGAGCAGGCGTGCGCGATATGCAGGGGCACCCTGACATCGGCGACAGAGCGGTCAGCCGAAGGGCCGGCAAAGCGTGCCAGCCTATTTTTGGCGCTGGTAGGGACACTTGCAGCTTCGGTGGGTTGGGCGCCGCGGGCCTGGGCGGCCAATGTCGATGTTGCCGTAGTATTCGCTGTCGATTTCTCATCCTCGATTGATCCAAAGGTCGCCGATCTACAGCGCGAAGGTCATGCCGCGGCACTCACTTCTCCAGAGATCATCGCCGCCATCGCGCGCAATTACGTCGGCTGCATCAGCATTGCCTACTTTGAGTGGTCAAGTCCCGGACACTCACGCGTCGTGCTGCCGTGGACAAACATCTGCGGGCTGGAAGACGCCAGAGCGGCCGCGTCGGTGATCAGCAAGAAGGGAGATACCGGCTTCGCTCGCCGGGGGCGGAGCGGAACGTCCGTATCGTCGGCTATTGACGTCGGTAGCCTTCTGCTCGATCAGTTTCCGGGAACGGCAGCAAAGAAAGTAATCGACATCTCGGCCAACGGCGAGAATAACGATGGGCTTCCTGTTCAGCCGAGCAGGCTGAACGCCGTTGCCAAGGGGTATACGATCAACGCGATCGCCATTCCAACGCAGGATGAGGATCCCGATCAACCGTTGGCATCCTATTTCGCCAAATCGGTCATTGGCGGTTCCCAAGCCTTCGTTATAACGCCGAAGGGACCGAGCGACTATGTGACGGCCCTTCGCCGCAAGCTGGTTACGGAAGTAAGCATGGACGTTAGCCGGCAGGCGGATGGACTCTCCACGCAACCTTGATGAGTTCGGGCCAACGATCGGGCTCCGGCACTACTCCTCGCCCCGCTTCTGGGCGATCAGGTCCAGGCGCTCGCGGTCTGATCTCTCGCGTTCGTCGCGGTTGCGCACGTCCTTGTAGGCGCGCTCGACCATGTTGGTGCGGGCGCTTGCCGCGGCGATGAGGCCGGCTTCTTGCCTCGCGCTTTCCAGGCTTTCCTCCTGGCGCACGACGGCCTGGGCGATGCGGCGATGATAGAGATCGGGGAATAGGCCGGAGAGGGAATTGTCCTGGTCGAAATGGCCGATCAATTCGCGGGCTTCGGTCTCGGCGGCGTTTGCCGCGGCGACGAAGGCGGCGTGGCGGGTTTCGTGCAAGGCTTTCAGCTGTTCCTGCACCTTGACCAGTTTCCTCAAGCGGTCCTTGCGCGTGCTCATGTCACCTCGCCAGTGTGAGGTCGACGAAGCCGTCGACGAACAACGACAGCATGGTGCCGATGGCGAAATAGAAGATCAGCATGCCGCCGGCGATGACGAAGGGCTGGGAGATGAAATAGATCGGGATCTGCGGGGTCAGCTTGTTGACGAAGCCGATCGTCAGATTGACGAGAATGGCATAGGCGACGAACGGGCTGCCGAGGCGGATGACCAGGAAGAACGTGTCCGACACGGTGTCGGTGATGTCGACCAGTGCGGCCTGCGGGTTGAAGAAGACATTAACCGGCGCGACCGTGTAGGACGTCACCAGGGCACGGACGATTTCGTGGTCGAAGTCGAAGACGAACAGCATCAGCAGCGCCGAGAACGAGATGATGGCGGTAAGGGCTGCCTGCGGTTCCGGCTCCTCGATCGCCGGTCCGCCGGAGCCGCCATAGCCGATCAGCATGGCGATGGCCGAGCCCATGAAGCGAAGCGCTTCCATGTAGAGCCTGGTCATGGCGCCGATCAGCCCGCCGACCAGCAACTCCGAGATGATCATCGGCACCAGGATCTGCGGGCGCGGATCGACGAAGGGAAAGATCTTTTCCCACAGGAAGGCGAGCAGGCCGCCGGTGGCGGCGACCGCGACGAACAGCCTGACCTGGACCGGGATGCGGGCGCTGGACAGGCCCGGCATCAGCATGAAGCAGGCGCCGATGCGGCAGAAGGCGAGGAACGCCGCGATGACGACGGCCTGCGAGAGAACGCTCACGATATGGTCCCGAGCACCCTGATCTCGACGCCCTTGGCGATTTCGACATGGGAGAGCACCGGCAGCGTGGTGAACAGGCGCTCGATGATCATGCGCACATAGGGGCGCGCGTCGGGCGCGGTGACGAGGACGAAACGCTCGCCGGCTTCCAGATGTTTCTTGATCGCCTTGGTAGCGTCCTGGCCGAACTCCTCGAGCTGGCGCGGATCGATGTCGAACTCGCGCACCTCGCCCTTGGCGTCGCGCTTGAGGCTCTGGTGGAAGGCAAGGTCCCAGCGGTTGCCGAGGCGCAATACCTTGAGGACGCCGCCTTCCGAGAGATCGCCGCAGATCTGCTGGGCCATGCGGATGCGCACATGCTCGACGATCTGCTCGGTGCGGCGCACATGCGGCGCGATCTCGGCAATGGCCTCGATGATGAGATGCAGATTGCGGATCGAGACGCGTTCGGCAAGCAAAAGCTTCAGCACCGCCTGCAGGCCGGGATAGGAGATGTGGGTGGTGCAGATCTCGTCGGCGAGCTTGCGGTATTCCTGGTCCTGGCGTTCGAGCAGTGCCTTCATGTCCTTGTAGGACAGGAGCTGCGGCAGGTTGTTGCGGATGACTTCAGAGAGATGGGTGAGCAGCACCGACATGTTGTCGGCGAAGGTGAAGTTCTCGCGCTTCAGATCCTCGGCGAAGGTCTCCATGACGGAGTAGGCGCGCATGCCGAAGGCGGGCTCGCGGATCTCCTCGCCGGGGATTTCGGGGATGTCGCGGTTGCCGAGCAGCACCATGATCTCGCCGACGCGCATCGAATATTCGGCGACCACGGTGCCGTGCACCTTGATCTGATAACTTTTCGGCGGGATGGCGAAGTCATCGGCGACGCGGACTTCCGGCACGACGAAGCCGTATTGCTGGGCGAATTTCTTGCGCATCTTCGACATGCGGAAGACCAGTTCCTGATGCGAGACCAGCAGCCGGGTCGAAAGCTGCTTGCCGATCAGGAGCTCGATCTCGGCGGTGGCGAGCGAGGCCTTGACCGAATTCTTTTCTTCCTCGGCCTTGGTCGCCTTCTCCTGGTTTTTCAGCGCCTCGGCCTCGGCGACGGCCCGGTTGTGGCGCATCGGAATGACATAGCCGAGGCCGGCCATGCCGGCGGCCAGCGCGAAGAACGGGAACAGCGGCAGGCCGGGCATCAGGCCGAGCAGCACCAGCAGTGCGGCCGCCACGTAGAGCGCGCGCGGATGGGCACCGAGCTGGCCGAACACGGCCTGGTTCGTCGAGCCGCGCGTGCCGCCCTTCGACACCAGCAGGCCGGCTGCCAGCGAGACGATCAGCGCCGGAATCTGGGTGACCAGACCGTCGCCGACAGACAGCTTGATGAACACGTCGGCGGCCTCGCCCATGCCCATGCCGTGCCTGATGTAGCCGATGGCGATGCCGCCGACGATGTTGATGGCGGTGATGATGAGGCCGGCGATGGCGTCGCCGCGCACGAATTTCGAGGCGCCGTCCATCGAGCCGAAGAAGGAGGATTCCTCTTCCAGTTCTCGGCGGCGCAGTTGCGCGGTCTTGTCGTCGATCATGCCGGCGGAGAGGTCGGCGTCGATCGACATCTGCTTGCCGGGGATGGCGTCGAGGGTAAAGCGCGCGCCGACCTCGGCGATACGGGTGGCGCCCTTGGTGATGACGATGAAGTTCACCACGATCAGGATCATGAAGACGATGAGGCCGATGACGAAGTCGCTGGCCATGACCAGCTTGGAGAAGCCGGCGATGACATAGCCGGCGGCGTGCGTGCCCTCATTGCCATGCGACAGGATCATGCGCGTGGTGGCGATGTTGAGAGACAGGCGCAGCATGGTGGCGATGAGCAGCACGGTCGGGAACGAGGAGAAATCCAACGGCCGCTGGATCCACAGCGCCACCATCAGGATCAGCACCGAAAGTGCGATCGAGAAAGCCAGCCCGATGTCGATGAGAAAGGCCGGGATCGGCAGGAACAGCACGGCCAGGATGATGACGATGCCGAGCGCGAAGAAGATGTCGCGGCCGTTCTTGGCCGCCACGCCGGGCTGGATGCTTTCGCTGATCGCCATTCTCGTCCTCGAACCACAGGGCTGCCGAGCATGCGACAGCCCGGCGAGGGTAGCTGGCCAAGCTTGCGCGAGGGTGGGAGAGTGGCCGGATCGACTCTCTCGCGAAGGACAATTCATGCTGCTGATCATCGGTACGATCCGCCTGCCGCCCAACAGGCTCGACGAGGCCAGGCCGGTAATGGAACGCATGGTTCGCGCCAGCCGGGCCGAGGACGGCTGCCTTGAATATTCCTATGCGCAGGATGTGCTTGATCCCGGCTTGATCCGGGTCACCGAGGCATGGCGCGACAGGCCGGCACTCGATGCGCATTTCCGCTCGCCGCACATCGCCGACTGGCGCGGGAGCTGGCCGGGCCTCGGCATCGGCGAACGCAATCTCATGCTCTACGAGACCGGCGAAGCCATGCCGACCTGAGCGGTCCGGCGCCCGGATCCTTGCCGGCCGCCAGCAAGCAATCAGGTCTCGGCCGTGTCTGCGGTGGCAACGCCGACCAGCCACCGCCTGACGGCTCGTTCCTCCGGCGCCGACAGGCCGGCGGTCAGTTCGCTCTCGATCGCATGCACACGGTCCCAGCATCGCCGCAGCAGGGCCTGTCCGCTGGCGCTGAGCTCGATATGATGGATGCGGCCATGGAACAGCGTGCGGCTTGCGCTGGACAAGGGCGTGCCCGGCATCTTCAACGTGGCCGAACCCAATGAGGCCGTCTCGACGCGAAAGGCGGCCGAGGAACTCGGCTGGCGCGCCGATTTCCGCTTGCCCGCCTGAACCAATCCGCCCGGAGACATCGACATGATCAGCAATCAGGCCCGTTTGCGAGCGATCCATCTCGTCGCCGAGAATGCCAGCACCACCGAGCCGGCCGAACTGCTGGCGACCTTTATTGCCTACGACGATTGCGGCCGCTGACGATCCCGGATTGACCACCGGGCCGGTGGCTTTCCACGCCCGGGACGGGAACGGCCGGGTCAGGCGGCATCGCGGCCATATTGGCGCCTTTGATGTCGGCATTGTGGTTGTCACGACGTGCCGCCCGGCGTATCAGGCGGGTCTTCCGTTGCCTTTGATATCGGCGAGCCGTCCCGGTGCTTTCCAGAAACCAACCCCAAGTCTACGCCCGCCGGCTGCGCGCGGTGCTTCTGAGGTCAGTCCCTCTCTTGGAGGCGCGCGGCATCGCCGTGGTCATCCTGGCGGGCGTTGTCGGCATCATGGCGGGCATACTGGTCACCGCGATGAGCCAGATCGTGCAGGACCTGCACGGGCTGCTGTTTGGTGTCCAGCCCGGCGGACGCCTGTCTGGCATGTTCTCGCTTGCCAATCCGATGCAGGCGCTGATCCCCGCGATCGGCGGCATCCTGCTTGGGATATCGGTGGTCTGGCTGAGGCTTCGGAAATTCCGCACGCCGGTCGACCCGATCGAGGCCAACGCGCTCTATGGCGGGCGCATGTCGCTCACCGATACCTTCATCATCGTCGTGCAGACGATGATTTCCAGCGGCTTCGGCGCTTCGGTCGGCCTGGAGGCCGGTTATACGCAGATCGGCTCAGGGGTCGCCTCGCGGCTGGCGCGTGCCTTCCGATTGCGCCGCAACGATGTCCGCATCCTCGTCGGCTGCGGCGCCGCCGGCGCCATATCAGCCGCCTTCGATGCGCCGCTGACCGGCGCCTTCTACGGTTTCGAGCTGGTCATCGGCATCTACTCGGTCGCCAATGTCGCGCCTGTCTTGACCGCCGCGATCTCGGCGTCGCTGACAGCGGAAGTGTTCGGCGGCGTACCGTTTCCGCTCGAGCTTTCAGGGTTGCCGCAACTCACCGCCAGTCAGTATGTACCATTCCTGTTGCTCGGCCTGCTTGGCGGCGCGGCCTCGATCGCCATCATGCATCTGGTGACGCTGATCGAGCGCGGGTTCAACAGGCTGTCCGTCGATGCCTCGCTGCGCCCCGTCATCGGCGGTGTCCTGGTCGGCCTCCTCGGCCTGATCACGCCGCAGGTCCTGTCCAGCGGCCACGGCGCGCTGCATCGCGAGTTCGCCATGAATTACGGGCTGGTGGTGGTGGCCAGCGTCTTCGTGCTGAAGCTGGCGGCGTCGGCCATCTCGCTGGGCTCGGGCTTTCGCGGCGGACTGTTCTTCGCCTCGCTGTTCCTTGGGGCTCTGCTCGGCAAGTCGTTCGCCGGTGTCATGGCGCTCGTCTCGCCGGCGACCGGCATCGACCCTTCCGTCGCCGCCGTCGTCGGCATGACGTCGCTCGCCGTCGGTGTCGTCGGCGGCCCGCTGACCATGACCTTCCTGGCGCTGGAATCGACCCGTGACCTGACGCTCACCGGCGTGGTGCTGGCCGCCTCGATCATGGCGGCGATCCTGGTGCGTGAGACCTTCGGCTACTCGTTCTCGACCTGGCGCTTCCACCTGCGCGGCGAGACGATCCGCAGCGCCCACGATGTCGGCTGGATGCGCAGCCTGACCGTCGGCTCGATGATGCGCAAGGACATCAAGACCATCGACGCCTCGACGACCCTGGCCGCCTTCCGCAAGGAATTCCCGCTGGGTTCGGCCCAGCGCGTGATCGCCGTCGACCCGGGGGACGAGTATGTCGGCGTGCTGATCGTGGCCGAACTGCACAGCGATCCCTCCGGAGGCGAGGTGCCGGTGCGCGATCTTGCCCAGTACAAGGATGCCGTCCTGGTGCCCAGCATGAACGTGCAGGCCGCCGCCGAGACCTTCCAGCGCGCCGGCGCCGAGGAACTGGCCGTGGTCGAGGACTTCGCCGACCACATTGTGCTCGGGCTTCTGACCGAGGGCCATTTGATGCGGCGCTATGCCGAGGAACTCGAAAAGGCGCGCCGGGACCTGTCGGGGGAAGGGTAAGGAGCCCGCGGTCTCCGAACTCGTCAGTGCTCGATCGGTCCCTTGGCCGGCACCAGCGCCGTGCCGGCGGTTGTCGGACGCTCGATGACGCGGCGCACGCGCGGCGGCTCGTCGCCTGAGTGCAACGCCCGCAAGCGTTCGCCGACCATGGCATCGGCATGGGTGATGCGACCATTGTGCCTGACATATTCGAGCCAGGTCGGCGTGTGATAATGCTCGATCCAGATCGACGGATTTTCGAGATCGCGCGCCAGCGTCCAGTTTCGGGCGCCGTCGCGGCGGCGGATGCGCCCGCGCTCGGCCATGGTGGCGAGGAATTCCGCCTCGTCCTCGCGCCGGATCACATATTCGATCATGATGGCGATCGGACCGCTGCGCGGCTTCAGGTCGAGGGCGAGGTGCGGCTCCTTGAAGCGGTTGAGCGGGTCCAGGTTGAGCACCTGCTGTTGTGGTAGCGGCAGCACGAGACCGATGGCACCGCCGGCCAGCATGGCGATGGCCGCGGCGATCAGCGCCGTCTCGGCGCCATGCGCGTCGGCGACCACACCCCAGATCCAGCTGCCCAACGCGATGCCGCCGAAGGTGGCGGTCTGGTAGACCGACAGAACCCGGCCGACCACCCAGCGCGGCGTCGCCATCTGCACGGTAACGTTGAAATGCGAGAGCGCAATCACCCAGCAGGCACCGCCGACCAGCAGGCCGAGCGAGGTCTGCCAGGCATGCTGGCTGATGGCGGCGTTGAAGGCGCAGGCAGCGAAGCCGGCGAAGGCACAGCGCACCATCGTCTCGCTGGAGAGCAACTGCCGAAGCCGCACGCTGATCAGCGCGCCGCCGACGGCGCCGATGCCGAAGGCGCCCAGCATGATGCCGTAGGTCAGCGCGTCGCCCTTGACGACGTCGCGCGCCACCAGCGGCAGCAGCGCCAGCACCGCGCCGGCGCTGAAGCCAAAGGCCGCGCCCCTGACCAGCACCTTGCCGATGTTGGGCGACATGGCGACGTAACGCAGGCCGGCGCCCATGGCGGCCCCCAATGACTCGCGCGGCAGGGTCGAGACCGGTAGATCCGGCTTCCAGCGTGCCAGCACGACGATGAGGCCGACATAGCTCACCGCGTTCGCCGCGAAGGCGGCGGCCGCACCGGCGGCCGCGACGATGATGCCGCCGATCGCGGGGCCGACACTGCGGGTCAGGTTGAAGCCCATGGAATTCAACGCCACGGCGGCAGGCACCTTGTTGCGCGGAACGATGTCGCCGACGGAGGCTTGCCATGACGGGCTGTTGAGCGCCGTGCCGCTGTCGATCAGGAAGGTGAAGGCCAGCAGCGTCCACGGCGTGATCAGGTCCAGATAGGTGAATACGGTCAGAAGCACCGAAACGACCAGCATGAAGGTCTGGGCGACCAGCATCACCTTGCGGCGGTCGAAGCTGTCGGCGACGGCGCCCGCGACAAGCGCGAACAGCATGATCGGCAAGGTGGTCGAAGCCTGGACCAGGGCGACCTGATAGGGCGAGGTGGCGATGGTGGTCATCATCCAGGCGGCGCCGACGCCCTGGATCAAGCCGCCGAAATTGGAGACGAGACTTGCGCCCCAGACGGCGCGGAAGATGCCGTGCCGGAATGGCGCCAGCGCCGAGACGCTTTCGCTATCCGGCTTTTCGTCAATCATGGGCGGGTTCCTGCCACGGCGTGCCGATCCTTGCGGTGATCCGTTTCCCCGCATGATTTGCCGAAACTATGGCATCACGGCGCAAAGGGCGAATGCCTTGCGGGCAAGATCATGGTCCAACAAGGGGATAGCGAAGGGCCACACGCTCGTGCCGGAAGGCGCCGAGCACACTTTCTGGAATCGCTCAGAAACCGTTCTGGATGCGCTCGAAGATGACATTGGTGAAGGCCGATATCTGGCCGCCGATGAAGGGGCCCGTAAGCGCCACCACCAGCATGATGGCGATGATCTTGGGCACGAAGGTCAAGGTGATTTCCTGGACCTGTGTCAACGCCTGGATCAAGGCTATGCCGATGCCGACGGCCATTGCGACCAGCACCACCGGCGCGGATGCCGTCAGCACCGTCCAAACCGCGTACTGGACGATGTCGAGAGCGTCGGCTTCATTCATGTCGGCGGTTGGCCTAGCTCGCCGGCTTGATCGACACGCCCGCGCCGACGGGGACCTGGGTGCCGTCCTGCAGCACTGCGATCAGTCCGCTGCTGGCGAGCGTCACCGAAGCCACTATTCCGGTGGTCTTGCCGTCGGCCGACGTGATCGAGCGGCCGATAATAGCGTCGGCCTGCGACAGCGCCGAGGACTGCATGATCTGGTCGAGCTTGGTGTTGCTCTGTACCGATTGCTCGACCTGGGAGAAGGTGGCGAGCTGGGCGACGTATGCCGTCGAATCCATCGGCTTGGTCGGATCCTGGTTCTTCATCTCCGCGATCAGAAGCTTCAGGAAGGACTGATAGTCGACCGCTGTCTTCGAGGTCGACTTGGTGGTCTGGTTGGCGCCAGCCGGTATCGTCGTCGTCATGTCCACGGTCATCAGTATCGTGCCCCCACGGCCAGCGGGCGCGCGGCACCCGGAACGTCGTCATTGCCGCCAAGCGCGCGGCGTTCGAGAGGATAAAGCGAACGGATCGCCTTCAAGGCCTCGTAGATGTGATCCTCGCCGACCATGCGGTCGACCTGTTTCAGCGCGTTGCCGATCTCGGCGTCTTCGAAACTTGCAATGAGCAGCGGCAGCGAGCGGCGGAACATCTCGCGTGCTTCATCGGCACCAGCGGGGTTCATCAGCATGACCTGCACGATGAAATAGAGCTGCCGCAATGGCGTCGACGCCTCGTTGGCCTGGATCACATGGCTCTCGAGCAGGAACTGCACGTCGTTCATCAGCTCGACGGTGACCTTGCGGTCGACGCGGAGGACCGCGCCGTTGATGTAGATCTTCTCATTGGGCTTCAGCGATATCTTCAGCGTGTTCGTCATTGAATGCCGTCGCGGATGATCTGGGACACTTCGATCAGCCCCTCGAAATTGTCGGTACGGCCCTGGCGGATGTCCTCGGCCTCGCGCAGCAGCCACAGGCCGATGGAAATCAGGTTGGCGCGCAATTCCTTGGGGAGCGCATTGTCGCTGGAGCCAAGGTCTTCGACGAAGACAGTCCAGACGCGGTTGGTGAAATTCAGTGCCTCCACGGCCTCCATCGAATCCTGGCCGGCCACCGCCGCAGCCGACAGCATGTCGATCGAGCGGGTCAGCAGCTCGCGCTCACGGTCCTTGGCGTCCGTGACGGAGGTGCTTTGGACGTCGGCGTAGGAGAATTGGTACATCGTTGGCTCTACCGTTCCGGTTCAGAGTGCTTTCAGGTCAGGTAATTCAACAGGCTGAGCTGCTGCAGGCGCGCCGTCAGAGCGAAAGACGTCTCGATATGCTGCGTCAGGTCGGCGACGCGGGTCGCGGCTGCGGCCGGATCGACTGCTTCGAGATCCAGAATGTGCCGTTCGAACAGGTCGATCTGCGTCTTCATACGGTCGCTGGCGTCGGAGACGCGCTTCTGGACGATGCCGGTCTGGGATTGGACCTGCGCGATGCCGCTCAGCGCTTCGCCAACCAGCACCTGCGAGTGGTCGACGATGCTGTCCTTTGCCGCCCGGCTGATATTGGTGGACATCAGGCTGGAGACCAAGGCCGCCGCCATGGCGAGCTTCCTGACGCCGTCGCTGTTGGCGCCGGTCGAGGTCTCGGTGGTTTCGTTGAGCGCGATGCGGCTGACGATCTGCTGGTCGGTGGCATTCGACATGTTGGTCTGCCAGCCCGCGCCGAGGAACTGCGGCGTGACATCGTTGGTGATGAAATCGTCCATTTGGGCCGCGGTGATGTTGGCTGCGGCCGGGTCATTGGGCGTGAAGCCGAATTTGGCGACGAAGGAGGCGTCGAAGGCAGCCTTGGCGGGAGAACCGGGGGCCGTGAAATCGTTGATGGGCTTGACGTCGGTGTTGGTGCCAGCGAACAGATATTCGCCGTTAACGCTGGTGTTGAGGATCGACGTAAGCTGCTGGATAGTTGTCTGGCCGGTCGATTGGGTCAGGCTGTCGGAGTTGTCGCCCGACGATGCGGTGGTCAGGCTGGACAGGAAAGTCTGCGCGACGTTGGAGAGCTGGCCGAGCGAGGTCTGGGTCGATGAGAGCCGGGCGGCCACCAGTCCGTTGGAATCGACAATGACGTTGAGCCGGTCGAGGTCGCGCGAAAAGGTGACGGACTGGGCGGTGCGCCCACCAAGTGCCAGACCGACATCGGCGACCTTGCCGGTCGAGGACTCCTTCGTGGCTTTGACGAGATCGGCCTGCATACGCATCTGCTGATAGCGCATGGCATTCGTGAGGGCAGCAGAGGAGACAAAGGTCATGGCTTATCCCACCGCGTTCAACAGGGCCGTCATCATGTCGTCGACGGTCTTCATCATCCGGGCGGATGCCTGATAGGTGTGCTCGAGATCGAGCATCAGCGACATCTCTTGATCGACATTGACGCCGGTTGCGTTGGACAAGGCATCGGCACTGCGCTGTGCCAGGGCTTCCTTGGCGTCGGCGGCGGTCGAAGCCTGCTGACGAACGCCCTGCAACCAGCCGATCGAATTGGCGGCGTAGTCGGCAACGCTGGAGGTTGCCGAAATCCCGGCCGAGGAATCGAACGTCATCGGCTTGTCGAGCTGGTCGCCATAGGCGACCAGAAGGTTGGAGTATGAAGCTCCGCCAGTGTTGGCGACGTAAGCGGCGCCATTGGCGCCGCCGTCGCGCAGCAATGTCGGGTTGCCGCCGGTGCTGGGATCCATCGCGGCATTGATCTTGATCGTTCCAGCAAGGCCATCGACGAGCGTGCCCGCGGCTGGCACCGCCGGTGCGCCCGACCAGGTGAACAGGCCCGCTGCGTTGGGCATCGACGGTGCGGTTTCGGCAAAGGCGGTGATCAGGCCGCGCGCGGTTTCGTCGAGCTGGCTCTGCATGGTCGAGGCGACGCCGTCGCGCAATTGCAGCATGCCGGCAATCGTGCCGCTGGCGGTTGTGTTGCCGCCGCTGCCCGCCGAGACCGGCACATTGTCGATATAGACCGTGTTGCCAGTCGAACCCGCGGCATAGCCCGAAGATGGGGCGAAGCTGACGGTACGTGGGATCGTCTCGAACAATGTCGTGCCGTCGCCCGTAGTGATGACCATGTCATTGTCGCCACGCGTGAAGGTCGATACCGGAATGTAATTGGCGATCTTCTTCAACAATGCGTCGCGTTGGTCGAGCGCATCTGAAACGTCGGTACCGGAACGGGTTCCGGACATGACCGCCGTGTTGGCATCCTGGAACTGGTTGAGCAGCGAGTTGAGATCTTTGACGGCGGTATCGATCTGGCCGTCGGTCTGGGTACGAAAATCCTGAATGGCCTTGGAGCCTTCATTCAGGGACCGCACGACCTGTCTGGCCGCGTCGATGACGCTCGAGCCCAGATTCTGGTTGGACGGCGAGGTGGCGTATAGCTGCAGCGCCTGCTGCAGATTGGCGATGGCGGTCGAAGGTGAGGAGGCGTTGTCGACGCCATTCACTGAAACGTCGAGCTGATCCATGCCGCTGTAGAGCGCATTCTGGCCGGCGTAGGCGGATAAAGCGCCGAGGTTCTGGCGAAACAGCAGGTCGTTGGCCGCACGCTGGACATCAACCGAACGCGCGCCGGGCGTCGTGCTGGTGACGAGCGCGATGCGGCGCGAATAGTTCGGATTGTCGGCGTCTGCCACGTTGCGCGTGACGACGCTTGTCTGCCGCGAGGTGGCCAGAAGCGCCGATTGGGCGATGCTCAGTGCGGAGGAAAGCGACATGCTGGTCTTTCACGGGCGGAGCCCGGCTTATCTCTTCAGGTTGACGAGGACGTCCATCAGATCGGAACCGGTCTGGAAGACTTTGGAATTGGCGGTGTAACTGCGTTGAGCCGCGATCATGTCGGTCAATTCCTCCGCGATATCGACGTTGGAATTTTCGAGCGCGCCGGAAATGATCGAACCAAGCTTGCCTTCATTGGCAAAACCGACACGGATGGCACCGGAGTCGGTGCCTTGGGCGTAGACATTGCCAGGCAGCGCCTTGAGCTGGTCGGGGCTCTGCACGTCGGCCAGCGGAATTTTGTAGAGCGGCTTGGAAGTGCCGTCCTTGTACTGGGCGTAGATGGTGCCGTCCTTGCTGATCTGCACCTTGTCGATGGTGCTCGGCGCGTTGCCGTTCACCTGGGCGTCGGAAACGGTGAAACCGGTGCCGAGCTGTGTGAGCGCCGACAGATCGAGATCGAGGCTGGCGCCGCCCGGCACTGTGAACGAAACGTCGGTGGGGGTGCCGGTAAGCTTGCCGGTGGTGGTATCGAAGGTCAGGTTGGCCGTGCCCAGTGCACCGCCGCCAGCGTAGGGGAAGCCAGTTCCGGCCGTCGCCTTCGATTGGTCGAAGACCGCCACCTGCCAGGTGCCGGCGCCGGTGTTGGTGAAATAGACGTCGAGCAGCCTCTTGTTGCCGAGATTGTCATAGGCGACCATCGACGATTTCGAGGTGTACTGCGCGCCTGCGGTGTTGGTGGTGGGCAGGTTGCCGGCGGCGACCGGTGTCGCACCTGCCGGCAGATTGCCACTGAAATTGCCCTGGGTGCTCGGCGTCGCGGTCAGTCCCTGGTCGGAGATGACAACCGGCTCGAGACCTTCGAAGCCGTTCACGGTCGCTGCCGGCGTGCCGTTGGCGTAACTGTAGGCCATCAGCTGGAAACCGGCGGCATTGACCAGCCGGCCCTGTGCATCGGGAACGAAGGCGCCGGCGCGGGTCAGGAAGGGCGTGCCGCTCGGGTCCTGGACGACAAAGAAGCCATCGCCGCTGACGGCAAGGTCGGAGACCGAGGTCGTGTATTGAAGTACGCCCGGATCGCTGACCGCCTGGCGGATCGTGGTGGTGACGCCGCCGGAATTATAGGCGCCGCCGGTCGACGGCATGATCAGCGTCGAAAATTCGGCCGAGGACCGCTTGTAGCCGGTGGTGTCGGAGTTGGCGATGTTGTCGGCCGTCGTCGACAGGCGGTTTGCCTGGGCGTTCATGCCGGAAACGCCAGTCCGCATCATTCCGTAGAGGCTCATCGAGATGTCTCCGCAATATCCTTGCCACTGGCTTCGAGGCTAAGCCTCCTGTCTTGCGCGAGGCTGGCGCGGTGCCGCATCAGAACACCAGCCGGTAGCCGAGGAAGCGCTTGGAATCGATCGGGTCGGTGCCCAGCTTCTCGCGCAGTTTCTTGCGCAGTTTGCTGATGTGGCTTTCCACCACGTTCTCCTCGACCTCTTCGTCGAAAATGCCGTAGATGGCGTTGAACACCTGGGTCTTGGTGACGCGGCGGCCGCGATTGCTCGCCAGATATTCCAGGATGCGGCGCTCGCGGCGTGGCAAGGGCAGCGGCTGGCCGTCGATCTCGGGATCGCGGCCGTCCATGAAGATGCGCATGGCACCGATCTCGGTATAGGCGACGTCCTCGCTGGCGCGTCGACGGATGGCGGTGATGCGGGCCAGGATTTCGCGGATGTGCACCGGCTTGCGGATGACGTCGTCGACGCCGCTCTCGAACAACCGCAGCGTGTTTTCCAGCGAATGTTGCTCGCTGAGCGCAATGACCGGAGCTCCGGTGCGGTCGCGGATCTGGCGCGGCGAGATCGCGCCGTCGCGACAGTCGCCGATCAGGAAGGCCCGGACCGATCGCAGATCGGTGTCGGCGGCCGAGTTGACCCACTCGCCGAATTCGCCCGGCGCGAAACCGGCGCAGGCAATCCCCTCGCGGTCGAAAAGTGAATTATAGCCCTCTGTCACGAGCTCTCGCTCGTCAACGATAACGATCATCGGCCCCGCCTCCGAATCAGCACATTTGCCCCGTGGGGAAAGGCGTATCCGCTGGCGAGAATCCTGAACAACCGTCATTTCTTGTAACTAGTTTCTTGGGAGTCTGGAATCGGAGCGGTTGCATTAGCGCGCCGCCAGATATGTTTGTGAGCCCAGGTCGAATGGACCGCTTCGCATCCAGGGAGTTGACGTATTAGAAGCAGAAAATGCGCTTATGGGTTGCAGAAGGCGCGAGCGTTCGTGGTCCATTTGCCGAAGCCGGTGGCCACCATGTTGGCGATCACCCTGCAGACATAGACCTTCTGCGCCGGATCGTTGTCGGGACCGGCATGATAGCGGGCGACGGCCATCGACCAGGTCACATGGCGGGCATGGAGGCTGGCCAGGAAGCTTGCCGCGTAGTCGACGTTCTGGCGTGGGTCGAGCATGTCCTCGACGCTGCGGAAATGCGAGGCATGGTAGTGATGGTTGATCTGCATGCAGCCCAGATCGATCAGCGTCTTGCCCTCGCGCTGGGCGTTGGCGAAGGCGGCAAGCGCTTCGGCCCGGCTTCTCGGGAAGACTGCTTTTCCCTCTATGTTCAAGGCGTTAGGCTGAAGACTGCCCTTGTTGCCGGTTTCCGTCAATCCGACGGCATAGAGGATGCCGGCGGGTATGCCATAGCGGTCGGCGGCACGCAGGATCTCGGGTTCGCAAGGATTGGTGGCGGCGCCGGCGCTGCTCGCGAGGCTAGATAAATATATCGCCAGTGCGCTCGCGAGAAGGCGAAGCGGCGCGGCCGTGTGCTTGCGCTTCATCATGGTTACCCCTTGCGGATTGCTGACCCGACTGCTGGCCGCCGGCTCCATTATTGCCGCCGCCGGAATTTCCGGGCTGGAAGGATGATGGATCGCGGCCGGGTGCAGCGCTCACGGAGGCGGTCGTATCCGTCCGGGTTGTAGAGGAAATTGCGACCGAGGGTTGCATGATGGTGACCTTATCAACCTCGAAGCCCAGCCCGCGCAGCGACTTGACGATCGCCTCGCTGTCGCTGGAAAGCCGGCGATAGGCATCGTGTGTTTCGGGCTTCAATTCAATCGACAGTTGTTCTCCGGAGAGCCGAAGATGGGCCGTGACCATGCCCAGTTCGGCCGGGTGAAGTTCGATCTTCAACACATGTGTCGGAACGGCAACAGAGCCCGTCAGTTGAGCGGTCGCGGAAGCCGTGGAAAGCGTCTTGTTCGGGCCCCCATCGGCTGAAATGGCGCCGATCACGTTGAGGGCTGCCTGGCTCATCGGTGCCTGCGGCGGCGCGGGAAAGCTGCGTTCGGAAACCACGTCGATGCGTGCCGCCGCCGACTGCTGTTTTCCCGGCTCGGACCGCAATGAGGACTGAAGGTCGGCGATGGATTTCAGCTGTGGCGCCGCCTGTTCCGTCTCCATGCTTGGCACCTCCGCGGGCGCCTCGGGCAGCGGGCCGGCCACGATGGCATTGTCGTGTTTCGGCGCGCCGGTGGCATCGCGGACGAGCCTGCCGTCGAGTTTCGTCAACGGCCCGTCGACGAGCGATACCCGCTCAGGCTCGGACATGGGTTCAAGACCGTCACGCCCCGCAGCGGATTTCTGTCGATAGGCCTTCGACGGAAGCTGTCCATCGATAGCAGAGCCCTGTCCTGTTTCGCTCGCGCTCGAGTCGGCCGACTTGGTCGATGTCGAGAAATGGCGCAGGTCATGAAACGCCATCAGCAGCGGCAGATGCCCGTCGAGCGGCGTTGCGCCCGGATCGGCGGCGGGCGCTTCGGCATCGGCATCCTTGTCCGTCCCGGCGTCCTTGCCGTCCTTCATGGATTTCGCGGCAGACGATCCGCTCGGCGTGGCCCTTGCCTTGCCGGCGGGCATCGGCTTGTCCTCGCCTGCCTTTGCCGCAAGCTCCGCGGCAAGCCTGGTCCACCGCGGATCGCGGGAGCCCGCCTCGGCCGGTGGCTGCTTCTCCGAATGGGCAGGGCTCGCGCCGCCGTGCACCATCTCTCCGAAACCGGTGTCGTCCTTCTTTCCGGACGCGGCCGGCTGCTCGGCCGTGCGCACGGCGGTGAATCCTTGCAGAGCCGGACCGAGGCTGGGGGTCATTTCGGGGCGGCTCCAAGCATCTGGTCGATCAGGTCTAGCTGTCGACGGGTTTTCGTCATGGCGGCGTCGGTCGGGTCTGTCGTGTCGGCGCTGGCCGAGGCCGCCGGTGCCGGCAGGACGATCGCCGCATCGGTTGCAGGCGTGGATGCGTTCGGCGCAGCCGCTGCTGCGTCCAGGGATGGCGCTACGGCGGTCTGTTCAGGGACGGCGCCCTCGACAGGTGGCAATCCGGCGGCATCGGTGGCCGCAACCTCGGGTTCGGGCGATGGCACAACCGCGGCGGGCGCCGGATTTGCGGCCGGAGGGGAGGCAGGCGGCGCCACCACTTCACCGGCGATGGTCTGGGCCGCGTCGAGCAAGGCGCGGTCGCCGTCCGACAACCTGCTGCGGTCGATCTTGCCCAGTTTGGCACGCACGTCCTCGATGGTATCGGAGGTCACCGTGGACAGGCTGGAATAGAGCAGGGCGCGCGGATCGCCCTGATTGGTGTTGCCGTCGCGACCCTGCTCGGCCCTTGCCGAGGCGAAGGCCGACAAGTCGCTCATGCCGTCAATCGCGGCGCGGCGGGCGATGCGCAGATAGATCACCTTCTCGCGCTCGGGATCCATCATCGAGGTGATGTCGGCAAGCTTGTCCTGGCTGATCGACATGTGCAGGGCGATGACGCCGGAGACGAAGGAGTCGGCGAACTGGCTGGCGTAAGGCGAATAGAGATAGCGCTCGACGTACTGGGTGGAGGCAAGCGCGAACCGTGCCGCGTCGCCTTGCGTCACGGCAATGCCGACCGAGCGCCGCAACGCCGCTTCCTCGACCAGAGTGCCGGGGCTGAGCAGCTTGGCCTCGTCGAACAGCGTGAGTGCGGTCGCCGGCTGGTCCGTGGCAAGCAGCGAGCCTTTGACCAAGGCGAGGAACGCGCCGAGATCGCCTGGCAGAGCCATCGGATCGATCGGCCTCAGGGCTTCGATCGCCTCGCCGGGCCGGCCGTTCAGGTAGTCGATCACACCTTTGGCCATGGCAAGGTTGCGCGGATCGGAGGCGGCGCGCGACACGGCCGCCTCGACCGTCACCGGATTGCCGCCGCTCATGCCGTAGACCAGGAGCGCGCGAAAATTCCTGGGATCCTTGAAATCCTCGGCATCGGCCGCGCGCAACCGCGCATCGGTCATCTCGAGCAGCTTGGCCTGCATCGGCATCGCGGCGTGATCGCCGGCCGCGATACGATCCTGGACGAGCTGCAATGAGCGCACCAGTTGATAGGGCTGCAGCGTATCCTGGGCAAAGCCCGCCGACGGATATGCCGTGGCCAGCAGCAACAGGCCCATCAGGCGGCTGGTCAGCGCCGCCCGCTTCATCCGCCGGTCGCCATCAGGATCTCGATGCGGCGGTTGGCCGCCGACATTGGGTCTGCCGGATCCTTGGGCTGGCGATCCGCGAAGCCGGCAACCTCGGTGATGCGGCGTTCATCGACGCCGCCGCGCACGAGCATGTAATAGGCGGAGTGCGCCCGCGCCGTCGACAGCCGCCAATTGTCGTAGCTGGCGCTGCGGAAAGGGCGCGCATCGGTGTGGCCGTTGATGCTGATGGTGCCCTTCTGGCTGTTGACGATGTGGCCGATCTTTTCCATCGCCAGCACCAGCTCGCGACTCGGCACCGCCGACCCGATCTCGAACATGCCGAAGTCGAGCTGGTCGGTGATGGAGATGACGACACCCTTGTCGGTGGCTTCGACCGAGACACCGTCATGCAGCTTGTCACCGGGCTTGAAGGCATCGGCGAGCTGCTGCTTAACGTCGGCAGCCGCCTTCAGCGCGGCGGTGGTCGGAGCCTTGTCCGCCGCCTCGGTTTTTGCGGCCTCCTGCTTTGCGACCGCATCAGCGGCCTTGTTGTCTCCAGCGTCGGCGTTGCCCGCCTTGGTATCCCCCGCCTTGGCATCGCCGGCCGTGGCATCGCCGGCCTTGGCATCGCCCGTCTTGACCAGTGTCGCGGCGGTATTCCTGCCATCTCCGGCCAGGGGCTCGAGCGGTGCGTCCTTGACCGGCGGTGTGGGCGGCACGGCCTTGACCTTGGCGACCCGAGTCTCGGCCGCCTTGTCGCCGGACTTGAGCGGGTCGCCCTCGATCTTGGGACGCTGGGCGCTCGCCTCGGCGCCGGGCGCGGCGACCTGCTGCGACCAGAAGTCCGGCTCGAAGGGATCGCGGTAGGACGCGCCGCCCGAGGCACCCGTCGCCGGGCCGGAATTCTGCGCGCCGCCATCGCCCTTCTGGCTGACATTCTGCATGACGCCGGTATCCGTGGCGATCTCCGAGAGCACCGCATAGGGGTCGGCGAAAAGATGCTCGTCGGATTGTGGCGACTGCTGCGGCTCCTGGTTTTCCTGCTTGCGGTTGAATGAGCCCGCGGCGCCGCTGCCGTCCTGCCCGGCCTTGGCTGTCGCTTCCTGCGGGTCGTCGGCCATCAGCCCGACCGAGCGCGGCCCATTGCCGAGATCCTGGAGGCCCTTGCGGCTCGACTCACGGTCGACCAGCTTGACGGGATTGAAGTAGCTGGCGACGGCGGCCTTGGTCTGTTCGTTGGCGGCATTGATCAGCCACATGACCAGGAAGAAGCACATCATCGCGGTCATGAAGTCGGCGAAGGCGATCTTCCAGACGCCGCCATGGTGACCTTCGTCGTGGTCGTCATGCCCGCGCCGCACGATGATGATCTCGTGCCTGCCATGATCGGCATCGGCGACGCTCATGACAGCACCTCGGAAAGTGTTGCCGACCATTCGGCCATGCGCGTCTCGAACACGGCCTCGTCGATGGTGACCGTCAGGTCGAAGCCGGGCGCCTCGATGAAGTCGAGATTTTCGGCACGCGGCCCAAGCGATGCCTTCAGCGTTTCGAACAGCGAGAGCGGCCCGCGGACCGTGATGCGCACGGCTTCGCCATCGCCGACGGCTTCGCGGACCGCGCCGGCGAGCGCTTCAAGCGAGCGCTTCCGCAGGTCGTCGCTGACCACGCCGCCGATGATGCGGGCGACCGTGGCGCCGACAAGATCCGTCACGCGCGCCTCCATGGCGTCGAGCCGCGACGAGACCGCCTTGCCGACATCGCCACCGAAGCTGTCGAGAAAGGCCTTCGCTTCCTCGGCATTGGCCCGGCGTTCCGCTTCCAGCGCTGCTTCATGCGTCGCGGCAAGCCGTTCGCCGAGCGCTGCCTCCGCCTGGGCAACCGCTTCGGCGATCAGCGTGCCGATATCGGCCGGCGGTGCCGCCTCGGGTTTGTGCTCGGTGGCGGCCTGGGGCTGGCTGGCGCGTTGCGCGCGCGTGCCGAAATCAGGGAGAAGATCGAAGAGGGCTGCGGAGGGCATGGTCTACGCCGCGACTTCCTGGGCCGCCCATTTGCGCAGGATCTGCGCGGTGCGTTCCTCGTTGATGTCGACCATGCGGGCAAGCCGCTCCTGCGGGGCCGGCCTGATCTTCTGGCGCAGATCGTCGAGCGGGGTGGCGCCAGCACGCGTGCCGGGCAGGGCGCCAATGGCGGCACCCGCATCGGCGGAAGCGGCTGCCTCCGGCGTCGGCAGAGAGCGCTGGACTTCATCGAAATTGGGGCCTGCTATGGCAGGCGTCGCCCTGGCCGTCAACGCGGTCGCCATCGGCCGCAGGCCAAAAAAGGCGACCAGGAACACCACGACGATGAAGGCGCCGGCATTGATCAGCGTGCCGGCGTGCTGGCCGATGGAATCGAGCATTCCCGCCTGGGGCACCGCCTCGCCGTCCAGCCCGTCGATGAACTCGACGGCCGAGACGTCGATGACGTCGCCGCGCTTGTCGTCGAAGCCGGTGGCGGAGCTCACCATCTTCTGGATTTCGGCGACGCGCTTGGCGATCTGCTCGGGTGTCGCATCCTTGCCCAGGATCGTCTTCAGCCGATCCTGGTTGACGACGACGGCAATCGACATCTTGGTCACTGAATAGCCGTTGGAGACGGTGGCGATCTTCTTGGAATTGATCTCGTAATTGGTGATCTCCTCCTTGCGGTCGTTGGCCGAGGAGGTCTGCGGACCCTCGGTGCTGGTCGCCTGGGTTTCGGGCAGGTTCTGCTCGACGCTGGCGGGAGTTGAAGCCTGCTTCTGGTTGCTGTTCTCATTGGCGCGCACCGATTGCACCGAGCGTTCGACGCGGGAATTCGGGTCGAAGATTGTCTCTTCCGTCTGACGGGTGTCGGTGTTGACCTCGGCCTTGACGCTGGCGCGGAAATTGTCCGGGCCGAGATAGGGTGTCAGAGCGCGGCGGATATTGTCACCGATCTGCGCCTCCACGGTCTGCTCGACGCCGAGCGTGCGGGCGGCACTGGTGTTGGAGGGATCATCACCCGCGGCCAGCAGATTGCCGTTGGAATCGAGCACCGTCACCTTGTCGGCCGACAGGCCAGGCACGGCAGCGGCGACGAGGTGGCGGATCGACATGGCGCTCTTCTCCGCGTCGATGCCGGCGTAGCGGATGACGACCGAGGCGGAGGGCTGCTGTTCGTCGCGGCGGAAATTGGCGCGCTCGGACATGACGATGTGGACGCGCGCCGCCTTGATGCCGGCGATGGACTGGATGGTGCGGGCGATCTCGCCTTCCAGCGCACGCACGCGGGTGATCTGCTGCATGAAGGAGGTGAGGCCCATCGCGCCGACATTGTCGAACAGCTCATAGCCGGCATTGGCGCTGGTCGGCAGGCCCTTCTCGGCAAGCAGCATGCGCGCCTGCGCCGTGGTGCCGGCCGGCACCAGTACGGAGGTTCCGTCGGCGCCGACGTCGAAGCCGATGCCGGCTTCGCCCAACACTAGGCCGATCTGGTTCACGTCGGAGCGGTCGAGCCCGACATAGAGCGTGTCGTAGGCCGGGCGGTTGAGGTAGACCGAGGCAATGCCGATGACGCCCATCACCAGGACAGCGATGCCCGCCAGCATGGCGAGGCGCCTGACGCCAAAGCCGCGGAGATTCGAGATGATGCTCTGGATCTGTTCCGGCACGATTGAGCGACTCCCAGCATGACTGTCCGCCGGAACACTAATCCTCGAAGCTTGTGCGAAAATGAAATCGGGCCGCGCTTGCGACGCGGCCCGTGAATTGGAAATCGACGTATCCGTCGGCTAAGGTTGAATTAGCCGTTCTTGAACAGCGACAGGATCGACTGCGAGGAGCTGTTGGCGATCGACAGCGACTGGATGCCGAGCTGCTGCTGCACCTGCAGCGCCTGGAGGCGGGTTGATTCCTTGTTCATGTCGGCATCGACGAGCTGGCCGACGCCGCGGTCGATGGAGTCCATCAGGCTCTGCGTGAAGGTCTTCTGCAGGTCGATGCTGCTCTTGGCTGAACCGAGGATGGTGGCGGAGTCGGTCAACTGGCTCATGACCTTGTCGATTTTGCCGACCATCTGGGTGATGATGTCGTCGGTCACGCCGGCCGCCGTGATATCGAGATTGTAAGCGGAAACATTGTCGATCCTGGGAACCACCGCACCGGCCGCGGTCTGGCCGGCGGTGTTGGCGGCAATGTCCGTGCCGCCGCCGGCGATTGCGGCCGCATAAGCGGTATCATACAGGTTCTGGGCGGCCGCCGTGGAATAGACCGAGGTCTGGCGATCGAGCGTGCCCTGGTTCTTGACGGCGGTGGAGAGACCGGAATCGAACAGCTTGGTGCTCTCGACATCGATGTCGATCGTGCCGAGCGAAATGGCGCCCGAGGAGGAGCGATTGAAGGACGAGACGATCTTGGCGTTGGCCTGGACGCCATCATTGGCGGCGGCCACCTGTGTCGATGTCACCGAAAGGTAATTAGAACCCGAAAAGGTGGCGGCATCGGCAAAGGACTTCATCTGCGCCTGGAGGGCCGTGATTTCGGTCTGTGTCTTCGCCTTGGCAGCAGCTGTCTGGCCAATGGTGGAGAGCAACTTGGTCTTGATCTTGCCGATCGTGTCCAGCGCATTGTTCATGCCGGTATAAGCGGTATCGACTTTCGAGGCGCCGAGGCCGAGCGCGTCCTGCACGGTCGAGAGCGCCTGGTTGTCGGAGCGCATCGTCGTGGCGATCGACCAGTAGGCCGCGTTGTCGGATGCTTCGGAGACCCTGTAGCCCGTCGAGATGCGGGCCTGTGTCTGCTCAAGCGACTTGTTGGTGGCGTTGAGGCTCTGAAGTGCAGTCAACGCCGCAGCGTTCGTCATGATGCTCGCCAAGAAACTCGCTCCTTTTTTCCAGACCGGTCTTTCTCAAAAACCGGCGTTGCCCTCGCGAGCCGCTCGACCCGCCCGTGGATTGCCGCCGCCCCGATCGGACCGATTCGGTAATCCGTTGTAAGTCATTGGTTAACCATGACTAGCGCGTTATGGTTAACGGCCTGTTAAAAGCCGACTTTAGAGGGTTAAGGAACGAGAGTTGCGCGGGGCTGGAGCAAACGCGAAACGGACCGCGCTTCTGGCGCGGCCCGTTTGCCTGGTTTGGTCGGTCGAGAGCGATCAGCCGCGGAAGAGCGACAGGATCGACTGCGAGGAGCCGTTGGCGATCGACAACGCCTGGACGCCGAGCTGCTGCTGAACCTGCAGGGCCTGGAGGCGGGTCGATTCCTTGTTCATGTCGGCATCGACGAGCTGGCCGACGCCGCGATCGATGGAGTCCATCAGGCTCGAGGTGAAGGTCTTCTGCAGGTCGATGGAGCTCTTGGCGGCGCCAAGCTTGGTGGCGGCGGTCGTCATGCCCTTGAGCGCGGCATCGACGACGTTCATCATCTGCTGGATCTGGGTATCGCTGGCAGCAGTGGTGCCCGAGAAGATGGCCAGAGAGGCGACCGAATAGGTATCGGTGGCCGCAGCGGCCGCGCCCAGGGTCGGGTTCGATGCCGTGGTAACCGCGGCGCCGGTGGTGCCGAGACGAGCCGTGTCGAGGATGCCCTTCGCAGTCGGGGCAGCACCGGCGTCATAGAGCTTGATGCTTTCCACATTGACGTCGATCGTCGAGATCGAAACCGCGCCGGCGGCGCTGCGGTTGAAGGCCGAAACGACCTTCACGTCGGCCGCCGTGCCCGAAGCGGTGGACACCGACAGCATATTGGTGCCGGAGAAGGTGGCGCCATCGGCATAGGCCTGCAGCTGCTTCTGCAGAGCGGCGATTTCGACCTGGGTCTTTTCCTTGGAAGCATCCGTCTGGCCGTAGGATGCGGTCAGCTTCTGCTGGATCTGGTTAATGGTGGTGATCGCGCTGTTCATGCCGGTGTAGGCGGTGTCGACCTTGGAGGCGCCGAGGCCGAGCGCGTCCGAGACGGTGGACATGGCCTGGTTGTCGGAGCGCATCGTGGTGGCGATCGACCAGTAGGCGGCGTTGTCCGAAGCCTGGGAGACGCGATAGCCCGTCGAGATGCGGGACTGGGTGGTGTCGAGGCTCTTCTGGGTGGCGTTCAAGCTCTGCAGCGCGGTCAACGCTGCGGCGTTGGTCATGATACTGGCCATGGCTACTCGTACCTTGTTTTTACAGGTTTTTTTGCATACCGGTTTGTCCGGTATGACGGAGCGGCATCATGCCAATGACCGTTGCGTTTGGGTCACCCGCCATCTGCGAGCGACTATGGCGGCGAGTCCCTACCAAAGGACTAAATCGGACGGTTAATCGAAAATAATTCGGAGAAAATTCGATGATGCTCGCGCCGCCCGGTTCCTCGGCGCGCGCGGTGCCTGATGCCGGGCGCGGGCGCTCAGGTGAAAGAGCGCACCAGGCTGCCGACGAGCAGGTTCCAGCCGTCGATCAGGACGAAGAACAGGATCTTGAACGGCAGCGACACGACCGTGGGCGGCAGCATCATCATGCCCATCGCCATGGTGATGGTGGCGACGATCAGATCGATGACCAGGAATGGCAGCACGATCAGAAAGCCGATCTCGAAGCCGCGCCGGATTTCGGAGATCATGAAGGCGGGCACCAGGATGCGCAGGTCGACGGTCTCCTTGGCAACGACCTGGCCGCGCTCGCGCGCGAGATCGGCGAAAAGATCGAAGTCCTTGTCGCGCACATTGTGCAGCATGAAGGTGCGGAACGGATCGGAAATCTTCTCGAAGGCCTCGGTCTGGCTGATCTGGTTGTCCATCAGCGGCTTGACACCGGTATTCCAGGCCTGATCGAAGGTCGGCGCCATGACATAGAAGGTCATGAACAGCGACAGCGAAATGAGGATGAGGTTCGCCGGCGTCGATTGCAGGCCAATGCCGGCACGCAGGATCGAGAAGGCGATAACGAAGCGGGTGAAGCTCGTCACCATGATCAGCAGCCCCGGCGCCACCGACAAGACGGTAAGCAGGCCGAACATCTGGATGATGTAGCCGACGGTGGTGCCATCGGCCTTGCCGATGGCACCAAGGTCCAGTTGCTGGGCCGCCGCGACGGAGGTGGCGGCACCGATCAGTACCGCCGCAAGAAGGAATTTTCTCATTCGAGCAGCAATGTCCTGATAAGAACCTGTTTGACGTGCCCCTGGCTGCGGATCGAGGCGCGGTCGTCGAGATCGGCCTTCAGATGCTGGTAGCCGCTGGCGCCTTCGATCTGGTGCGTCTTCAGGGTACGTACGAAAGCCAGAAGATCCTGTTGAATGTTCTCCGCCATGGCCGGCGGCTGCGGCGCGTCATAGACCACGGATACTTCCATCCTGATCCAGGTATCCGCGGGTGAGGCGATGTTGGTGGTGATCGGCGCCAGTGCGACAAGCGTCGGGCCCGTGCCAGGCTGTTGTGCGGCGGCGGGCTGGGCGACCTTGCCCTCATTTTCAGGCGCAACCGGCACCGATGGTGGTGCATCGACGCCTTTGAGGTAGCCGCCTGACATCCAGCCCATGCCGATGGCGGCGGCAGTCACCACGAGCAGCATGGCGCCCTGGATGGCAAGGGAAGGACCCTTGCGAGGCTGAACCTGTTCGACATCGGCCATGGCGCTTTGCTCTCCAATCCCCAGAATGCCAAGAACTAGAACGGAAGAACCTGGTCGAGGACCTGCTGGCCGTAGGCCGGCTGCTGGACCTCGCTGACGCGACCGCGGCCGCCATAGGAGATCCGCGCCTCGGCGATGCGTTCATAGGAGATGGTGTTCTCCGCGCCGATGTCAGACGGGCGCACCATGCCGGCGATGGTGAGCACCCTGAGTTCGTAGTTGACGCGCACTTCTTGTGAACCCCTGATCATCAAATTGCCGTTGGGAAGGACCTCGGTGACGACGGCGGCGACGTTGAGCTCGAGGTTCTCCGAGCGCTTGATTTCGCCATCGGCGTTGGTTTCGGTGCTGGAACTCAAGCCGGCGTCGCCCTTGCCGCTCGTGCTGCTGCCTTCCCATCCGAGCGTGACGTCATAGCCCAGCTTGCGCGCGGCAGTGCGGCTCCTGTCGTTCTGGTTCTTGAAATTGGCCTTGTCGTTGAGCTTGATCCTGACGGTCAGGATGTCGCCTTCGCGCAGCGCCCTGGGATCGGTGAACAGCCGGCTCTGGCGATCGTCCCACAGAGAGAACTTCTTGACCGGCGTGGCGGGCGGCTGAGGATAGCTGTAGGGCGCTGCCCCGTCGCTGCCGATGCCCGATCCGACCGGCGACAGCGCCGGTTCCCTGCCGATCTCCTTGAAGTTGGTTCCACAGCCGGACAAGGCTGCCACCGCGCACAGGATGAGCATTCTGCGGATCATGACGGATCTACCCTTCGGGCTGCGCTGGCCATGATGCCGGTGAGCGTCGCCGCCGCCTTCTGGTCCATTTCGTTGAGGATGACGCCCGCCTTGCGTGAATCGAGCTTCATCAGGATGGCCGCGGCCAGGTCTGCGTTGACGATCGCCAAGCGTTCGGCCGCCGCATCGGGCTTCATGCCGGCATAGATCTTGACGACGCCGTCCTCGGCCCGGGCCAGGAACACTTCGCGCCGCTTCAGCCAGGTCTCGTATTCGGCCTTCTTTGTGTCCAGAGCTTTCATGCGCTCGTCGATGCCGGCCTGGAGCTGTTTCAACTCCTCGGCCTGCAAGGCATAGCGGCGGTCGCGAGCGGCGTCGGCGATATTGGAGCAGAAGCGCTCGATCTCGCTTTGGTCCGGCGCTTTCTGCCGCGTCAATTGCGGCGGCGCGACCACGGGCTGCGCACCGGGCAGAACCTGGCGCACGGTATCGTCCGCGTGTGCGCCACCAAAAACAGGCATGACCGTGAGGGCGGCCGCAAACAGGAAGGTGCGGGAGCGGCGTCTTTCATGGGACGAGAGGGAGGAGATCATCGGCATCGCCTATTGGAGAACCAGATCGGCTTGCAGGGCGCCGGCCGACTTGATGCCTTGCAGGATGGCAATGATGCCGTCCGGCTTGACGCCGAGACGGTTGAGGCCGGAAACAAGGGTTTGCAGGTCGGGCCCGTCGAGCACGGCGACGCGGGCATCGGGCCGGCTGGCATCGATTGCGGTGAACGGCTCGATGGCGGTCTCGCCCTTGGAGAAGGGTTCGGGCTGCACGACGCGCGGCGCTTCCGTGATGCGCACCGTCAGCGTGCCGTGGCTGATGGCGACACGCGAGATCTTGACGTCGTTGCCGATGACGATGGTCCCGGTGCGCTCGTCGATAACGACGCGGGCCGGCGTGTCGGACTCGACCACCAGATTCTCGATCTCGGCATAGAAGCGGGCCGCCGAAACGCTCTTCGGCCGCCTGATCTGCACGGTTCGGGAATCGCGCTCTGCCGCTACGCGCATGCCGAAGCGCTGGGCGGTGTAGTCGTTGATCGCGTCGGCGATGCGGATAGCGGTCGAAAAATCGGGATTGCGCAATTGCAGCGTCAGCGTCGACTGGTCGTCGAACTCGGCCTTCACCTGCCGCTCGACTATGGCCCCGTTCGGCACGCGGCCGGCGGTCGGCACGCCTTGCGTCAACTGCTCGGCCTGGCCTTTAGCGATGAAACCGGAAACGATGACCGCGCCCTGGCCGACGGCGTAGATCTCCCCGTCCGCCGCCTTCAGCGGCGTCATGATCAGCGTGCCACCGGCAAGCGAGGTGGCGTCGCCCATCGAGGAGACGTCGATGTCGATGCGGGCGCCGGACTGCACATAGGGCGGCATGTTGGCGGTGACGATGACGGCGGCGACGTTCTTGGCGCGTGCGCTGCCGCCTTCGGTGGCGATGCCGAGATTTTCGAGCATGGCGCGGATCGACTGTTCGGTGAACGGCGAATTGCGCAGGCTGTCGCCGGATCCGGCCAGCCCGATGACGAGGCCGTAGCCGACGAGCTGGTTGTCGCGCGAGCTCTGCAGCTGGGCAATGTCCTTGATGCGCGAAGCGACCTGGCCTGGTGGCAGCGAACTTGGCCCGGGCGAAACGCGGAACATGCGTGTGGTGGTGGCCGGATCATATTCCGGATCGTCGTAGACACCGCCATTCCTGGCGGCGAGCTCGCGTTTGGCCTTGGACGTCAGGCCATCGGCCAGCGCCGGCTGCAGGCCAAGTGCCGCCGCGAGCAGAAGGGCAAATGGGCGCATCATGAAGCGCCGACCTGAATTGTGCCGTCGGCCATCACCGTGCCGGAGAGGATCTTGCCGCTGTCGCTGTTGCGGACCTTGATGAAGTCGCCCGCCGAGCCCGGCTGCAAGGTCACGGCGGTGGCCGTGATCGTCAGCCCGCCGGCGACGAAGAAGACCTGCACGGCGGCACCCTGCTCGACCAACCAGGCCTCACGGATGGCGGCTGAAGGAATGTAGCGGCCGGGCAGCAGCGTGCGCTTGGCGATCTTGCCCTGGAGTTCCTCGGAACGGGTCGCCACCGCATCCGGCTTGTGCTTGCCCGGGATGAGGGTCACCTGCTTCAGGGCGCCGAGTTCGATCGTCTCGCCGGGATAGATGACGCGGTTGGGGATCAGCACGACCTCGCCGGCAGGCTGGTTGCTGGCGATCTGGGTGGCTGACTGGCTCGTCGATTGGCTGGCCGATTCCTGGGCGAAAGCCGGCATGCCGCCGGCCACCAGCGCTACGAACAGCGCGGCGCAACGGAATGCGGAGCAGGAGATCGGCATGGCCATCATCCGTTACCTGATGTTCTTGGAGACGACGGAGGCCATGTCGTCGGCGGCCTGGATGACCTTGGAATTCATCTCATAGGCGCGCTGCGCCGAGATCAGTTCGGTGATCTCCTTGACCGGATCGACGTTGGAAGCCTCAAGATAGCCTTGCTGGATGGTGGCGAAGCCGGGATCGCCGGGCACGCCGGCATTGGCCGGGCCGGAGGCGGTCGTTTCCTGGAACAGATTGTCGCCGAGTGGTGCCAATCCCGCCTCGTTGGCGAAGTTGACGATCTGAAGCTGACCGAGAGTTTGCAGGTTGGTCTGGCCGTCGATGCGGGCAAAGACCTGACCGGTCTTGTTGACGATCACCTCGACCGCATCGGTCGGCACGGTGATGGCCGGAATGACATTGGCCCCGTCGACCGTCACCAGCTGGCCGGTGGCGTTGGTGTTGAAGGCGCCGGCGCGCGTATAGAGCGTGCCGCCATCGGCACCCTCGATCTGGAACCAGCCCCTGCCGGTGAGCGCCATGTCGAAACTGTTGCCGGTGCTGGTCAGCTCGCCCTGTGTGTGGACGTTGCGCACGGCGGTCGTCTTGACGCCGAGACCGATCGAAACGCCTTCCGGTACCAGCGAGGCGTTGGAACGGTTCGGCACACCTTGCGTGCGGTCGACCTGGTAGAGCAGGTCGGAGAATTCGGCGCGGGCGCGCTTGTAGCCGGTGGTGTTGATGTTGGCGATGTTGTTGGCGATGACTTCCAGATTGGTCTGCTGGGCATTCATGCCGGTAGCGGCGATGGCGAGTGCTTTCATGGCGTGCTCCTCAGATGCCCATGCGACTGACTTCGAGATAGGCCGAGACGACCTTGTCGCGGATGGCGACGGCGGTCTGCAGCGCCTGCTGGGCGCTCATCACGGCATCGACCACCTGACGGGTGTCGGCGTCGCCCTTGAGCGCCTGGAGCGACACCTGCTCGGCATTCTGCATGGTGCTGACGGTCTTGGAGGCAGCCTGGCTCACCGCTTCGGCGAAGGAGGTGCCAAGGTTGCCGGCTGTCGCGGGCGCGACACCGCCCTGAAGCAGGTCGGTGGCTGTGTCGCCCAGTCCAGGCTTCAGGTTGAGCGCGCCGATGCCGTTGACGATCATTGGTTCCTCATCAGGTCGATGGTCATTGAAATGAGGTCGCGCGCCTGCTTCACCACTTGCAGGTTGGCCTCGTAGGAGCGGTTGGCCTCGGTCATGTCGGCCATTTCGATCAGCACGTTCACATTGGGCATCTTGACGTAGCCCTTGTCGTCGGCAGCCTCGTTGCCGGGCTGAAATTCGACGGGAAAGTTGCTCGGGTCGCGGTCGATCGAATTCACTTCAACCGTCGAGCTGCCGGAAGCCCGGTCGAGTTCGGAGACGAAGCTGATGGTCTTGCGGCGATACGGGTCGGCGCCCGGCGTGGTGCCTGTCGACTGGGCGTTGGCGAGGTTTTCCGAGACCACGCGCAGGCGCTCGGACTGGGCGCCGAGGCCTGATGCCGCGACTTTGAGGGCTGCGGTCAGTGCGTCCATGATCAGCTCTTCACCGCCATCATCATCATTGAGTGGAATGCCTTGACGATGGCCGTGTTGAGTTCGAAGGAGCGGCGTACCTCGCCGGCCTTGAGAAGCTGGTCTTCAAGCACGACCGTGTTCTTGGACGGCATGATCACGCCGTCGTCTTCCTGCGGCTTGATGGTGAAGCCGGCATTTGTGGCAGCACTGCCGAGATGGCCGGGCTCGGTGATCTGGAGCGACACCGCGGTGCGGTCGAGCACCTTCTCGAACGGCTCGACATCATTTGCCGTGTAGCCCGGCGTGTTGGCATTGGCGATGTTGCCGGCGACCGCCGACTGACGCACGGACAGCCACTGCGCTTGCTTGGCGGCGAGATCGAAAAGGGAAACAGGCTCCATGGGAATCTCCGGGCATGTGCCCAAAGACTAGGCCGCCAGTCTTGCGCGGACCTTGCGGACGGTCGCTAGAAAATGACGGCGAAAAGCATGAAGCGGCTTTTGGACGGCATCTTGCTCCGTCTCTTGAATTGGATCCAGCTCTGGCCAAAACCGAACCGGCCTTACCGGGAAAGCTCGATCACCTGGTTGGCGCTGGTGAGCATGACCCATTTGCCGTTGCGCTGTTCGATCGCCGATACCTTGCTGGAATCCGGCAGCGTCGAACCCCGCTGGACCATCCACAGGCCGGTGTCGTCCTCGATCATGGCGCGGCCGTTGGCGACATGGACCATGCGGAACTTCGCGATATCGGCGGGAAAGGGTTGGTCGCCGGGTGGGTCCGCTTTGGAATCGTCCTGCACCGTGCCGGTGGCAAGCAGGTCGACGCTGGTGTTGGGAACGTCCTTGGCGGTCAGCGGCGCGCTGCGTGCGGCGACCACACCGCCGCCCGCGCGTCCCGAATTGGTGCCGGTGCCGCCGAACTTGATCGCCTGCACGCCGAACTGGTCCTGGTTGAAGAAAATGTACCAGGGAAACAGGGCGCAGGTCAGGCCGAGCGTGATGCCGAGCGCGGCGATGACGACGTCGCTGCGACGGTCAGCCTTCTTTCTCAATTTTGGAAATTGCGCCTTTGGCGGTTGCGGCCATTCGGTGGCGGCGAACAGGCCATCGATCAGCGATTCGCGGCTGGCCTGCGCCATCTCGGGAGTATCGACGCCGGGAACCACATGCGTTGAGGAAAGGGCGGTCCGACCCAGAAAAGGTTCGGATCTGGGGAGAGCCGGTTTGACGGCCCTGGCCAGAACAGCCGCGGTCCGGGCGGCTATGGCGCCGGCGGTGTTTGCCTTGGCGACCCTGGCCTCCTCCGCTCGAGCCTGCTCCGCGGCGTTCGCCTCGGCGATCATCTCGCTCAGGAGGCGCTCGGTGTACTGGCGTTCAGTCTCCTGGTTCGGCATTCTGTTTTCCCTTGAGATAGCGGGCAAGGTCGGAGAACGGATCGGCCGACGGACGGTCCCTGGGCGATTGCGTCAGCGCCTCATAGATCAGGGGCACCTGGCGCACGGCCATGTCGAGTTCGGCGTCGACGCCGCCCTGATAGGCGCCGAGCAGGCGGATGTCGCGCGTGTCCTCGAAGCGGGAGATCATCGACTTCAGCCGCGTCACCAGGGCTCGCTGCTCGACGCTCCAGGCCTTGCCCGCAAGTCGCGATATGGACGACAGTGGATTGACGGGCGGATAGCGGCCCTGTTCGGCGATCGCGCGGTCGAGCACGACATGGCCGTCGAGGATGCCGCGCACGGAATCGGCGACCGGATCATTGTGGTCATCGCCATCGACCAGCACGGAAATGATGGCGGTTATAGAGCCTTTACCTTCAGCTCCGGGTCCGGCGCGTTCGAGCAGCTTGGGCAATTCGGTGAAGACCGAGGCGGGATAGCCGCGGGCGACCGGCGGCTCGCCCGTGCCGGTCGCCACCTCGCGCAGCGCGTGGGCGAAGCGGGTGATCGAATCCAGCACCAAAAGCACGCGGTGGCCCTGGTCGCGGAAATGCTCTGCCACGCGCATGGCGGTGTCGGGCGCGCGCCGGCGCATCATGGCGCTCTCGTCGCTTGTGGCGACGACGGCGACGGTCTTGGCCATGCTGTCGCCGATCGTGTCCTCGAGGAATTCACGGACCTCGCGGCCGCGTTCACCGATCAGCGCCACGACGACCGTGTCGAACGCGTCGGCGCCGGCGAGCATGGCAAGCAACGTCGACTTGCCGACGCCAGAGCCGGCGAAGACACCCATGCGCTGGCCGAAGCAGAGCGGCGTGAAGATGTCGATGACCTTGACGCCGGTCATGAAGGTTGTGCCGACACGCTGCCGCGCCATGGCGCCGGGCGTCGCGGCGGTCGCCGACATGTCGTCGCCCCTGATCAGAGGCGGACCACCATCGATCGCCCGGGTGAGCGCGTCGATGGCGCGGCCGCGCCACGAGGCATGCGGCGCCACCGCGAGCGGACCCCTGCGGAACACGGCATCGCCGATGCCGGCGTCGGCGCTGCGTTCGAAGGGTGCTATCACAACCTCGTCCCGGCTGATCTTGACAATCTCGCCGCGGCGCGCGCCGGCCTGGCCGCGCTGCTCGACGATGTCGCCCAGCCTGGTGAAATCGGAAAGGCCGCGCACCTTGTAGTGCGTGGGTGTGACTTCGGTGACGAGACCGCCGCGCTTGACCAGCCCGTCGCCGTCGCCGAAGCGCCTGATAATCCGCTCCAACCCGGCAAGCCTATCCTTCGGCGCCGGCTGGAGCTGTCTTTCGGGTGCGCGGATGGATGGTTGCTCCGACGACATGCTACGACTTCGAGCCGAGCGTCTTTATCGCCTCGTCGGTGGAAGAATCGGTCTGCCGCATCAGCGCGGCGGTGTTCTCGAAGGCCCGCTGAACCATGATCAGCCGGGTCATTTCCAGCACCGGATTGACGTTGGATTCCTCGACGAAACCTTGCGCTATGCCGACATCGGAACGGTCGGTGACTGGTTCGGGCGTGCGTGCGGGCACAATGCCGGAATTGCCGTAGCGAACGAAATTCTGGCCCGGATCGAAATTGTAGAGGCCCATCGAGCCGACGAGCTGTTCGTTCTGGCGCAGCGAGCCGTCGGCGCCGGCCTTGGGCGGGCCGTTACGGGGATCGAGCTGGATCGGCGCCCCGCCGGCGTCGAGCACCGGATGGCCCTCGACCGACATCAGCTCGCCATTCTCGTTCATCGAGAAGCGGCCGTCGCGGGTCATGACGGTGCCTGCCGGCGTGTCGATGGCGAACCAGGCGTCGCCCTGGATGGCGAAATCGAACGGGTTGCCGGTTTCCGTCATGGCACCGTGAGCCCCCGACAGATAGGTCTTGCCGGAGGAAGCGAACGATACCGACTTCTGCCCTGCACCCGACACCACGTCCTCGAACTTCACGCCGGTGGCGCGAAAGCCGACGGTGCTGGCGTTAGCGACATTGTCGGCGATCGTATCGAGCCGTCGCTCGAGGGCCATCTGGGCGGAGAGGGCGACGTAGAGACTGTCTCGCATGATCAGAATTTCAGTTTCTGCATGGCCATCATCAGGTCGGTGGAGATGCCCGATGTGACCGGTTTGGCGAAGAGCACGCTGATCGATGTCACGGCCGTCGAGGTCGGATTGTTGATCTCGTACATGCTGGTGAAGCGGGTCAGGAACTTGTTGAGTTTCACGGGATCCGTGAAATCCGAGATGTCGAGCTTCTGCTCGAACAGTTGCGCCTGCTTGTCGATGTCGGCGGTGGCGAAGGAATCGGGCAGCCCCAGCGCGGTGCGCACCACGCTGGCCAGCGCGGTGTCGGCCAGCACGTCGTACCAACTGGTGATGTCAGGAGCCTTGCGCTGGAAATAGAGCGCCAGCCGCACACCCTCATTGGTCTGGCCGGCATCTTCCTCCAGCGTCTGGCGCATGTAGCTGTCGACAGTCGGTTGCTGCGCCGGATTGATGGTGGTGGCGTTCTCGCCGTACTGCTCGAAGTTGAAAGCCGAGGCCAGTGCCGCGTAAGCCGGATTCGTCTGTTTGTTGGCGACGCTGTCGGGATCGCGCACTCCGCCTTGCAGGACCTGCTTGATGAGGTCCTTGTCCTCGGTCGCCGAATCGAGACCGAACGCCGCCAGGGCATAGGTGTAAAGCCGGCTGTTGCCCATCAGATCGTCGACGGACTTCACCTTGGTGATGTTGGCGAGATAATACGTCGTCTCGCCCTTCACATAGTCTGAATTCGGATCGAGGCCTGCGATTTGCGCCTGCGTGGCATAGTTCTTCGTCACCAGTTGCTGGGCCTTGTTGTAGATCGTCGCGTCGGCGCCGTTGGCAGCGAAGTTGAAGGCCCTGACGAACGCGGCGTAGCGCTTGTCGGTCAGCTTGTTCGCGAAACTGTCGGGATTGGTGACGCCTTCCTTGAGCGCCTTGATCATGAACGCCTTGGCGTAGTCCATGTTCTCCAGCCCGTAGGCCTTCATGGCATATTTGAACAAGCGGTCGTTCTTGACGAAATCGTCGATCGATTTCACCTTGGTGATGTTGGCGAGGTAATATTGGGTATCGCGATCGACCGTCGGCTGCTGCTCGATGCGGTCGATCGACTTGTTGATGTCTCTGGTGATCAACTGGTAGCTGGTATAGGTACTGAGCAAGGACGCGCCTCCGGCCGAAGCTATGCCAGCACAATAAGCTCACTTCCTTGCGCGAAACTGAATCGCCAACTTTCGGTTCCATGGCGGCTCCGATTCAAGCCTCACACAAGGCACAGGGACTATCCATTCTCCGACGTGAAATGCGGAAGGACCGGTCGTGGGCATTCTGATTGGACTTGTGGTGACGCTTGGCTGCGTCCTTGGCGGCTTCATGGCCATGGGCGGGCATCTGCACGTGCTGGTGCAGCCATGGGAAGCCGTGGTCATCTGCGGTGCCGCGCTCGGCACTTTCCTGGTCGCCAATCCGATGAAGACGGTCAAGGATACCGGCAAAGGCATACTGGAGGCCTTCAAACAGGCTGTGCCGAAGGAGCAGGACTATCTGGAAACCCTTGGCGTTCTGCACAGCCTGATGCGCGAGTTACGCTCCAAGTCGCGCAGCGAGGTCGAGGCGCATATCGACAATCCGGAGGAATCGGCGATCTTTCAGGCCTTTCCGACCGTGCTCAAGAACCACGATTTGATGAATTTCATCTGCGACTACTGCCGCATCATCATCATCGGCAACGCCCGCTCGCATGAAATCGAGGCGCTGATGGACGAGGAAATCCAGACCATCAAGTCCGACAAGATGAAGGCCTATCACGCGCTGGTCGCGGTTGGCGACGGCCTGCCGGCGCTCGGCATCGTCGCCGCCGTGCTCGGCGTGGTCAAGGCGATGGGTGCGCTTGACCAGTCGCCGGAAATCCTCGGCGGCCTGATCGGCGCTGCGCTGGTCGGCACTTTCCTCGGCATCTTCCTGTCCTACGCGGTGGTCGGACCTGTCGCCACCAAGATCAAGACGGTGCGCGAGAAGAAGAACCGCCTCTACATCATCGTCAAGCAGACGCTGCTCGCCTACATGAACGGCGCGCTGCCGCAGGTGGCGATCGAGTTCGGCCGCAAGACTATCTCCTCCTATGAGCGGCCGAGCATCGACGCCGTCGAACAGAGCACGATGAACACCGGCAGCGCCGAGAAGAAGGCCGCCTGAGCGATGCGCGACAGACCGGTGCCAAAACTGTCATGACGAGTCCGGGCAGCCCCTCGCAAGCGCGTTCGTTGATCATCGAGCGTCTGGTCGGCGACAGCGGCGAGGCCGATCAGGTCATCGACGCCGGACGTGCCATGGCCGAACGCGCCGTGCCGCTGCTGCAGAAGGCGATCTCGGGCGAGCTCGGCATTCCCGTAATCGTCGACCTCAAGACCGTCGAGGTCAGCCGCGTCCCGGAGGCGCGCTCGCGCGCCGGCGACAATTTCGCCATGACCGTCGTCGGCTCGCCGGCGTCCTCGGACGCGATGACCCTCGTCATCGACGCTCCCGCGATCGCGATCATGGTCTCGACGCTGTTCGGCGGCGATCCGGACATGCCGGTGTCGCCGATCGAGCGCGACCTGTCGTCGATCGAGGCCGATGTCTCGACCATGGTGTTCCAGGAGGTTGCACAGGCTCTGAACGGATCGGGGCGGCGCTCGCTCGAACTGCGGCTGCCGGCGCCGCGGGCCATGTCGGGCATCGAGGCCAGGCGACACGTGTTGCGCGACGGCGCCGCGATCCGCATCGTCCTCGGCATCTCGACGCCGGTCGACAGCGGCTCGATCACGGTGACGATGCCGCAGCGTATCGTGCTGGCCGGCCGCGACGGGACGGCAAGCGTCAGCGACGACGATCACAGCACCAGCTGGCGGGCACGCTTTTCGGAAGAGGTGATGCGCTCGACCGTGGCGCTCGAAGCCACCATGCCGCTGGCACGGCTGACGCTCGGAGACCTCGCCAATCTCGAAGTAGGCCAGGTCATCGACTTCGAAGAAACGGCGCAATCGCGCGCCCGCCTCGGCGCGCGCGGCCAGACGCTGTTCGTATGCGAGTTCGGCAAACTGGGGCAGAATTACACCGTCCGAATCAGACATCCTTTCGATGCCGGGCAGGACTTTATCGACGGGCTCATGCCGGCTGGTGCCGGGCGCGCCTGAGCTTTTGGAGACGACGCATGGCCAAGACCAAGGTAGAACCAGAGCTCGACCAGCCGGACGAGCAGCTCGATCGCGCCATCGAGGAATTGCGCGGGGTCCTGCACGAAGAAGAGCGACGCCCTGATGCGGCGTTCAGGGCCGGCGCGGCAGCCAATTCGAGCGTCATCATGAACATCCCAGTCGATGTCCAGATCATTCTCGGCAGCACCGAGATGGCGGTTGCCGATCTGATGGCGCTGCAGAAGGGGTCGACGGTCGCGCTCAACCGGCGCATCGGCGAGCCGGTCGACGTGGTGGTGAACGGCCGCAAAATAGCGCGCGGCGAGATCACCGTGCTCGAAAGCGACCCTTCGCGCTTCGGCATCAGGCTGACCGAAATCATCGCCGGCACGAAGGGCGCCTAGACATGGCTGGCGGGGCTTGCCGATGGCAGCGGAGGCGAAAGGCATGACAACGCCGCTGACGACCCTGACGCGCGCACAGAAGGCGGCAGCCATATTGGTGGCGATGGGCAAACCGTCCGCCAGCCGCCTGTTGAAATTCTTCAAGCAGGAAGAGCTGAAGGCGCTGATCGAGGGCGCCCGGCTGCTCAGGACCATTCCGCAAGGCGATCTCGAGCGCATCGTCGCCGAATTCGAGGCCGAGTTCACCGAGGGCGCGGGCCTGCTCGATTCCGCCGACAGGATGGATACCATCCTCAACGAGTCTCTCTCGCCCGAAGAGATGAACGCCATCATGGGCAACAAGAAGCCCGAGGCGGCACCCGAAGGGCCACCGCCGATCTGGCCCGATCTCGAAAAGCTGGAGCCCTCGCGGCTTGGCGCGTTCCTCGCGGGCGAACATCCGCAGACGGCGGCCATGGTGCTGTCGAAATTGGCGCCACAAGCGGCGGCGAGCGTGCTTTTGACGCTGACGAAGCCGATGCGCGGCGAAATCATCAAGCGCATGGTGACGATGGCCAATGTTCCGGCCGCCGCCACCAGGATCGTCGAGAACCGGCTGCGCGCCAGCGTGCTGTCGGACACCACGACCAAGGATACTTCGGCCGGGCAGGCGCGCGTCGCCAGCGTGCTCAACGAGCTGGAAAAGCCCCTGCTCGATGAGGTCATGCAGGATCTCGAAGCCGCCGGCACGCCCGACCTCGACGGTGTTCGGGCCCGGCTGTTCGCTTTCGACGATTTGCCGCTGCTCACCCAGAAGGCGCGCGTGCTTTTGTTCGACGGGCTATCGACCGAGCTTGTCACGCTGGCGCTGCGCGGCACGTCGGCGGCACTGGCCGAAGCGGTGCTGTCGGCGATCGGCGCCCGCTCCCGGCGCATGATCGAGGCCGAACTCGGGCAAGGGTCGGAGGGTGTGCCCGCCGCCGACATCATGGCGGCACGCAAGACGATCGTGACGACGACGATCCGGCTGTCGCGCGAAGGCGCCTTCGAACTTCCCTCGACGCAGAACGCCGCCTAAGGCATGTCCGACGCCGTCGACAAGGACTCGAAAACCGAAGAGGCGACGGAAAAGAAGATCCGCGATACCATCGAACAGGGCAAATTGCCCCATTCGAGGGAAACCGCGATCCTGGCCTCCTTTGTCGCCATACTCGTTTTCACGGTCTTTTATGCCAAGGACGCCATCATCGAGCTCGGCATGTTCCTGTCGATGTTCCTCGAGAAGCCCGAAGCCTGGCCGATGGACACCGAGACCGATGTCATCGCGCTCTACAAGCTCGTCATGCTGGAAGTGGGCAGCGCCGTACTCAGCCTGCTGGTGCTGCTCACCGTTGCCGGCATCGGCGCCTCGGTGCTGCAGAATATGCCGCAATTCGTCGGCGAGCGGATCAGGCCGCAGATGTCACGCATCTCGATCGTCAAGGGCTGGAACCGGATGTTCGGCGTCCAGGGCTGGGTCGAGTTCCTGAAGTCCCTCGCAAAAGTCGGCTTTGCCATCGCCGTGCTCACCTTCACGCTGTCGGAGGATCACCGCAAGCTGCTTGCCGGGATGATCACCAATCCGGTCGCTTTCGGCCTCGTCATCCGCGGCATCGCCATCGACATACTGGTGGCGATCGTCTTCGTCATGGGACTGATCGCGGCGATCGACATCGTCTGGTCGCGCTTCCACTGGAAGCAGGACCTGCGCATGAGCAAGCAGGAGGTCAAGGACGAGTTCAAGCAGTCCGAGGGCGATCCGATCGTCAAGTCGCGGCTGCGCTCGCTGGCGCGAGACCGGGCGCGCAAGCGGATGATGACGGCGGTGCCGCGCGCGACGCTTGTTATCGCCAACCCGACCCACTTCTCGATCGCGCTGAAATATGTGCGCGACGAGGACTCGGCGCCGCTCGTAGTGGCGAAGGGGCAGGATCTCGTGGCGCTGAAAATCCGCGAGATCGCCAAGGAGCATAACATCCCGATCTTCGAGGACGTGGCGCTCGCCCGCTCCATGTACAAGCAAGTTTCGGTCGATAATGTGATCCCGTCGCAATTCTACCAGGCCGTCGCCGAACTGGTGCGGATCGTCTACTCGAAAAAGGCTGAGCGCAGACAGATTTCATGAACCGTCAACCGCACGCAAAATCCCGCGAGATCATCGTCGCCAGCGCCATCGAGCAGGTGGTGGTGGAACTCAGGCTGATCGACGTCGCCGACTATATCGCTTTCATCCGGCTGGAGCACTTCGCCTGCCTGTCGGATCTGGTCGATTCAGCGGCGGAGCTGTTCTTCATGCCTGGTACGCTGCGGCTCGGCCATGGCGGCGAGGCGCATGTCGACTGGAGCGGCAGCCCGCGCATCGTGCTCGACCTGGAGCTCAGGCCACCCGGCGTGACCGTCTATTTCCAACTGACGCTGAACGAGACCGGCAACACGGTGGTGGTCAATTACGTGTCGTTTGAAAAACCGGGCGAAGACCCCCAGCACAATACGGCGCTGCTGGAGGCGGTGATCGAACAGGCTCGTATCCGCAAGGTCGAACCGCTGGCGTTTTAAAGCGCTTCGGTCAGCCGATAGCGGCTACTCGATAAGTCCCAGCCGCAGCGCCTTGGCGACCGCCTGGTTGCGGTTGACGGCGTTGAGCTTCTGGGTCGACTGGGTGAGATACTGGTTGGCGGTGTGCACCGACAGTTTCAGGAGCCGCGCGATCTCCTCGCTGGTGTTGCCATTGGCGGTCAGCTTCAGGCATTCGAGCTCGCGCTTGGAGATCGACCGCATTCTGCCGACATCGCCCGGACGCATCCGCGCGACGGCGGCGAACAGCGAAAAGCAGCGAGCGTGGATTTCGTAGAGCGCATCCTGCGGCAGCGCGATCTCCGATCCCAGGAAGACGACAAGGCCGCATTGGCCGCGATCGGCATGGACGGGAAAGGCAATGCCACTCGATCCGGGTGTCAGCGGCGCGATCTGCCCGGTCCAGGCCAGATTGCCGAACATGTCGGCCATCGCCGCCACGCCATCATCCGTCCACCAGCGCGGCTCGGTCGAAATCCGGCTATGGCGAACGATCTCCTCGCCATTGGCGCCTGAAATGAATTTCGACGCCACCGCGACGCTGGGATAATCGGAATCAAAGCACGGGACCAGCCGGGCGCGCTCCGGCGACGGGCTGACGAAGAACAGGCCGAAGGCCGAGGCGTTAATGTCGACTGATATCCAGCGGCAGCGGCGCACCGCATCGGGAATGGTGACGGCGTGATGTGTTTCGGATCCCAGCGAGAAGGCGCCGAAAGGGCTGCGCTGCTCGTTGAAAAGGGCTTCCGCTGCGTCCTTGATCTCGGTGTGTTTCAAATGATGCCACTCCTGATCGCCGTGGCGATGGCCATCGCACGGTTGCTGGCCGCGAATTTCTGGATGGCGTGGGTGATGTAGCTGTTGACGGTGTTTGAGGAGACGCCGAGGATGACGGCCACCTCGTCGGTGGTCTTGCCTTCCGAGACCCAGAACAGGCATTCGCGCTCACGGTCCGACAGCGGATCCTGCATGGCAGCGGCGGCGATCAACTGCGGAATGTGCGAGAGCGCGTAGCAGCATTTCAGTTGCGCCTTCATCAGCGCCGGCGGGTCGATCCGGCCGGCGGCCACCGCCGAGAACAAGGCGAACAGGCGCTGACGGCCGACATTCAGCCGCAGTGAATAGATCTCGGCATGGCCGAGCACGTCGAGCAGCCGGGCCTCTTCACCCGAGACCAGCCCGTCGGCATCCGGCGCCTGGGCCGCCACCAACGGTGTCGGACGGATACCGGGTGCGGCGGTGAGTGGTCCCTGGGCGAGGCCGGCGATCAGCCGCTTGCCGATCAGCTCGATGGCGTCGAAGATCCAGTTCGAGGAGACGATACGCGCATCGTTGCGGTCCTGGTCATGGACGATGGCGACCAGCATGTAGCTGTCGGCGCCGATCTCGGCGGTCAGCTCCATGAAGAAGCTGGTGAGATCACCACGCGACGTCAGGCGCGAGCCCAATGTATCGGATTGAAGAGGCGCGGCGGGACTGCTCATCTGCTGCTTTTGGCCGGAATCGATGCTGATGTCCGGTTGCTGGAGAGCCAGCCGCCGAACCCGAAAACGCATTACTTTTACGAGACACACACGAGACGCGGGGCCGCGCCCAATCAGACGGAATCCATTCAGGGAACGCGAAAACATCCGCGTCTGGCGCCGGAGAAGTCCGGAACGTGAGACTTTGGGTGGTCGCCGCGCCCCCCGCGGACCGGCTGATTCGGGTCTAATCTACCCGCAGATGAATCCGACATCAAACGCGATTTGACAAAATCGAATCTGGGGGACTCTGCTTGCGACTCAGGGGAGCTTTCGAAGCCACTGAGGGGCGAAAATACCGGGACTGTGCGCGTAGGCCATATCAGCGTCCGGCCCGTTGCGGTAGCTTCGCTCGTGCCGAAGGGGTGGGCACCCCGGCAGTCGAGCGCAAGGTCGGCAGCGCGGAATGCGGTTATCCGCTGCGGCGCTACTCGGGTCTTGGCAAGGTTGGTTTCGGGGGAAACAATGAGCGATTCATTTCGGGAAGTTACTTCAATCTCGTGGTTCGGGCGGATCAAGCGCGCGGTCGGCGGGGTTATCTTCGGCCTGCTGTTGATCGTGCTGATGGTGATTGGGCTGTTCTGGAACGAAGGCCGTGCGGTGCAGACGGCGCGCTCGCTGGCCGAGGGCTCTGGTGCCGTGGTCTCGGTGGAGGCTGATAGTTCCGATGCCGCCAATGAAGGGAAACTGGTGCATGTCAGCGGGCCAGTGACGGCGGACAGCAGCTTGGCGGATCCGGATTTCGGCATCGCGGCGCAAGGGCTGCGCCTGTCGCGCGGCGTCGAGATGTATCAGTGGAAGGAAGAGTCCAAATCGGAAACCACCAAGAAGCTTGGCGGCGGCGAGGAGACGGAGACGACCTACAGCTATTCGAAGGTGTGGGACAACAACCAGATCGACTCGTCGGACTTCAAGAAGCCCGACGGCCATCAGAATCCGCCGATGGCGATCCACAGCCATGCCTTTCAGATTCCACAGGGCAAGCTTGGCGCTTTCGATCTCGATACGCCGGTGCTGGGTCGCATCGACGGCGACAAGGGTCTTTCGTTGTCGGCCAGCCAGTCAGCCGCGATCAAGGCCGCCTACACCGGAACGAAGCCGCTCAGCATCATCGATGGGAAGATCTATCTCGGCAGCGACAACACGACGCCCGCGCTAGGCGACTACCGTATCGGCTACGAGTTGGCGCCGCTCGGCGTGGTCAGCATCGTGGCGCGCCAGGCCGGCAGCCGATTCGAGCCCTACCAGACGCAGGCGGGCGATGCGCTGCTGATGGTCGACACCGGCTCGGTGCCGGCCGACAAGATGTTCGCCGAGGCGGTCAGCGCCAACACGCTGATTACCTGGCTGCTGCGCGTTGCCGGCCTTTTATTGCTGACCATCGGCTTTGCGCTGTTCCTCAGCCCGATCGGCGTGATCCTCGACGTGATTCCGTTCCTTGGCAGCATGGCGCGGATGGGAACCGGCATCATCGCCTTCTTCCTGGCGATCCTGGTCGGCGCCACGACAATCGCGATTGCCTGGTTCTGGTATCGGCCGGTTCTGGCAGCGGCCATCCTGGCGGTCGGCGTCGTCGCGGCTGCGGCGGTCTATTATCTCGGACGATCACGCGGGGCAGCCACGCCAATGGCCGCGCCGAGCACCGGCATCGCAACGTAGCTTGCAAAAAGGGCGGCCACGCCGCCCTTTTACTGTCTGTCGTTGCTCGCCTGGATTTTCTGGCAGGCTTACCGATCCTCGAAGCCGGTCAGCACGCCGACGGCGTTGATGCCGATCTCCTCGACCGCATAGCCGCCTTCCTGGACGAACAGCGTCGGCAGGCCGAGTTTGGCGATGCGCCGGCCGATCTTCGGATAGTCGGGGCTTTTCAGCTTGAACTGGCTGATCGGGTCCTTCTCGAAGGTGTCGACGCCGAGCGAGACGACGACGATGTCAGGCGCGTATGCGGCGAGCCTGGCGCAGGCATCCTCGAGTGAGGCATTCCAGGTATCCCAACCGGTGCCGAAGGGCATGGGATAGTTGATGTTGAAACCTTCGCCCGCGCCCGCGCCGCGCTCATCGGAATGGCCGAGGAAGAAGGGGTACTCGACCATCGGATCGCCGTGCAGGTTGAGAACCTGCACGTCGGCGCGGTCATAGAATATCTCCTGCGTACCATTGCCGTGGTGATAATCGACGTCGAGGATCGAGACACGTTTGGCGCCCTGGTCACGGAACCATTGCGCGGCGACCGCGGCGTTGTTGATGTAGCAATAGCCGCCCATGAAGCCGGCGCCGGCATGGTGGCCGGGCGGACGGCAGAGCGCGAAGGCCGATCTCTCGCCGTCCTTGACCCGGCCGGCTGCGGTCAGCGCCACGTCAAAGGACGATTTGATCGCGGTCCAGGTGCCCTCGACGAAGGTGGCGCCGCCGTCGAAGGAATAGTAGCCGAGCAGGGCATCGATGCGCTTGGGCGGCACGTCGCCGCGCAGGCCGCGCGTCGGCCAGGTGAAGGGCATGGCCGAGCCCGTGAAGCCGGATTCCACCCATTGCGGCCAGACGGTCGGCAGGAAGTCGATGTAGTCGGCCCTGTGGACGCGCTTGGCGGAGGCAAGGTCGTGCTCGACCGGTGCTATGATCGGGCCGAGCTTCTCGCTTTCGACCCGCGCCTTGATGAACTCCGCGCGCGAGGGCTTTTCAAAGCCGGGCACGATGGCTGAGGTAACCAGTTCCATTTGGCCGGCATGGCCGGCGTGAAGCGGCGAATAGACAGTCTTCATGAAATTCCTCTCAAAGTGCGCAACTAAGGCAATTCCGGGATAGGTGGGAAGCGGTTTTCCGTCCGGAATTGCGTTGAAACCGGTCAGCCAAGATTGAGATAGGGGCTCAGCAGAGCGAGCCACATGGTTTCGACATCGTCCTCGATGAGGTCGAATGTCCTGCGGTCCTTCTTCAACCCCACGAGCCTGCAGGCATGCCCGACCTCCATCATCACCGCCCCGAGCCGGCTGGCGATCTTGCCTTCGAGTGCCGGGTTCACATGCTGCAGCCATGCGGCATAAAGGGCGATGATCTGGTCGTCATATTCGTTCTGGATCGGCCGCAGGTCCGCATTGCCTGAAATGGCCTCGATCACCGGCATCAGGGTGGCGTTTTCGAGATAGAGCTTCGATGTGTCGATGAAGAGCTTGCGCACTTCCCGCCGGAACTCTTCGCGGTTGGTGGGCGGGGCGACCTTGATGCGCCTAGCGATCACCTCGGGAAAGGATGACAGCCAGCGCCGGGCGAGATCCAGAAGAATGGCTTCCTTGTTGGGAAAGTACTGGTAGATCGAACCGACCGACAGCCCCGCGCGCTGTGCGATGGCGAGCGTCGTCGGCGTCTTGGTTCCTTGCTCCCGCGTCAGGATCAGCGCCGCGTCGAGAATCCTGTCGACGACCTTGCTGGACCGTTGTTGCCGCGGCTGCTTGCGCGGCTCGAGCGCTATCCTGGTTTTGCGGTCGAGACTGCGCTTCACTGCTTGATGCCCTCGTTCCCGCCTGGTCCCAACACAAGCGAAGCGCTTCTGTCCACAATACATTCTAAATCCGGCATGTTGACAAACGCGAATAATCAGTCGCATTCTTTATCCACGCTGTCTCTTGGGATAACAAGGGGAATTTCGAAGACAGCGCACTGGCATCATTCGTTGTCCGATAGCGCCGCGCCGTGGTGCGCAGGTCGTTGGACGCGAGCTTTGCCGGTCTCAGTCAGTCGTCAAAAAACGCGGAGTCGCGATGTCGGTCACGGGTGCGGGTGGTAGTGCGGATCTGATTGTCGTCAACGGTCGCGTGCTGACCATGGACGGTGACAATCCCGCCGCCGAGGCCGTTGCCGTCAAGGACGGCGCCATCATCGCCATCGGCAGCCGCACCTCCATCGAAGAGTTCAAGGGATCGGGTACCAAGGTCATCGACGCGCTTGGCGGATCGGTCCTGCCCGGCTTCATCGAAGCCCACATGCATCTGTTTTCGGGCGCCGCCGAGCTTGCCCATCTGCAACTGGCCGGCGTGCATGGGTTCGAGGCGCTGCAGAAGGCGATCCGCGACTATGCAGCGACGCACCCCCACGCGCGGATGCTGGTCGGGCAGAGCGTCGACTACACCGTGCTCGACGACGAGCGGGTGACGCGTCATCATCTCGATGCGATCCTGCCGGACCGGCCCTTTGTCATGGCCGCGCCCGACCACCATACGATGTGGGCCAACACCAAGGCTCTTGAAATGGCCGGCATCCTCAATGGGCGCACGCTTGGTCCGGGCAATGAGATTGTCATGGGCGACGATGGCCTGGCAGCGGGTGAACTGCGCGAGGGCGAGGCCTTCGGCCCGGTTCTCGACCTTGCCGGCGAAGGCCGCGTGCGGCTGGGCCTGGCGACCGGCGGCGAGCCCGACCCGATGCCTTCGGCCGCCGAACGCGCCGCCGACCGCGATATCATGCGGCGCGGGCTTGCCTGGTGCGCGCGCCACGGCATCACCTCGATCCAGAACATGGACGGCAATCTCTACCAGCTCGAACTGCTGGCCGAGATCGAGGCCGGGGAAGGCCTGCCCTGCCGCGTGCAGATCCCTTTCCACTACAAAAATTTCATGACGCTCGACATGTTGGACAAGGCATCCGTGATGGCCGAGCGCTATAACAGCGAGTGGCTGTCATCGGGCATGGTCAAGGTGTTCTACGACGGAGTGCTCGATTCCTGGACGGCTGTCATGGTCGAGCCCTATGCCGATCGGCCCGACTGGGTCGGCGAGCCGCTGTTCACGCCGCAGCAGTTCATCGATCTGGCTGTCGCCGTCGACAGGCGCGGGCTGCAGATCGCGGTGCATTCGATCGGTGACGGCGCGGTGCGTGCCGTGCTCGACGGCTACGAGGCAGCGCAAAAAGCCAATGGCAAGCGTGACAGCCGGCATCGCGTCGAGCATATCGAGGTCACCACCACCGCGGATGTGCCGCGTTTTGCGGAACTCGGCGTCATCGCTTCCATGCAGCCGCCGCATCCGCCCGGCGCCATGGATTTTCCGCTGGAGCCGACCGTGTCGCGCATCGGCCCGGCCCGCTGGCCGCTGAGCTATGCCTGGCGGACCTTGAAGAACGCCGGCGCCCACGTCGTGTTCGCCTCGGACTGGCCGGTGTCGCCGATCGATCCGATCCTGGGCATCCAGGCGGCAGTGCTGCGCAAACCGTGGGCAGAAAGCGACCCGGACCAGCGCTTCTCGCTGCATGAATCGATCGCAGCTTACACGGTCGAGGGCGCCTATGCCGAATTCGCCGAGCACCGCAAAGGCATGCTGAAATCAGGCTATATGGCGGATCTGGTGGTGCTGTCGGCCGATATCGAGAAGACGGCGCCGGCCGATCTGCACAAGCTGCGGCCGGTGACGACGATCTGCGGCGGCAAGATCACCTATCAGGCCCGATAATGGCATGAGGCTTGCTGGCTGAAAGACTGACTGAACTGTGATTCAATGCCGGGCTTGCCAACCTACCGGCCGTGTGGTCACATCCAACAGGGGACAAGCTCCGCCAGCAAGAGCGGGGTCAACAGTGAGGCGTAATCGTGCCGGACAAACCGGATCGGAATGCGATTGAGGTAGTAAACGTCAGCAAAATTTTCGGATCGGGTGAGGGGCAGGTCGCTGCCCTCGACAAGGTTTCGGTGTCCATCCGCGAGAACGAGTTCTTCACGCTGCTGGGACCATCCGGCTGCGGCAAGACCACCTTGCTGCGGCTGATCGCCGGCTTCGACTTTCCAACCGCCGGCGAGATCCTGCTCTACGGCCAGGACATCGCGCCATTGCCGCCCTTCAAGCGGCCGGTCAACACCGTTTTCCAGTCCTACGCGCTGTTCCCGCACATGACGGTCGCCGACAATATCGGCTTTGGCCTGGAAATGCTGGCCAGGCCGAAGGCCGAGATCAAGGCGCGCGTCACCGAGATGCTGAAGCTGGTCAAGATGGAAGCGCTGGCCGGCCGCCGCACCGGCCAGATTTCGGGCGGCCAGCAGCAGCGCGTGGCGCTGGCAAGGGCATTGGCGCCGCAGCCGAAAGTGCTGTTGCTCGACGAACCGCTCTCGGCGCTCGACTACAAGCTGCGCAAGGAGATGCAGATCGAGTTGAAGCGGCTGCAGAACGAAACCGGCATCACCTTCATCTTCGTCACTCATGACCAGGAAGAAGCGCTGACGATGTCGGACCGCATCGCGGTGATGTCGTCGGGCAAGATCCTGCAGGTCGGCTCGCCCTGGGACATCTACGACAAGCCGGCGGAACGCTTCGTGGCCGACTTCATCGGCGAAACCAATTTCCTCACCGCCGCCATTTCAGGCGCCGGCAATGGCAAAGCGCGCGCGACACTCAAATCCGGTGCGGTCATCGATGCCACCGTCGCCGAAGGCTTCCAGCCGAAGGAAAACGCCACCGTGGTGGTGAGGCCCGAGCATGCCAAGTTGTCGAAGGACAAGGGCGACCTGTCGGGCACGGTCGAGAACATCGTCTATTTCGGCACCGACACGCATATCCATGTCCATCTCGACAGCGGCGAGGCCTTCACCGTGCGCCAGCAGAACACGCGCAGCGCCGGCTGCGGTTTCGAGCGCGGCGACAAGGTTGGCATCATGATCGGCAACGATGCCGCGCAAGTGCTGAGGGACTGATGGCGACCGCGGAAGAAGTCGCCAAGGCAGCGGAACGGCGCGATGTCCGTGACCGCTGGCTTCTGTCAGCGCCGGCGCTGCTGGTCATTCTGTTTGCCGCGACCGGCCCGCTGCTGATCGTGCTGGTCTATTCGTTCCTCACCCCCGGCGCCTATGGCGACGTGAAATGGCAGTTCTCATCCGACGCCTGGACATCGGTCTTCCTGGAACGCGATATTTTCGACGACACGCTGTCGCTCGCGGCGGCGCATGTCACCATCGTCTGGCGCTCGATCAAGCTTGCGGTGGTGACGACGCTCGCCACCTTGGCGCTCGGTTTCCCGACGGCCTATTTCATGGCGACGCGCAGCGAAAAGACCAGGGATCTCTGGCTGTTCCTGATCACCATCCCGTTCTGGACGAACCTTTTGATCCGCACCTTCGCCGTGCTGCAGATCATCCGCAACGAAGGCATCGTAAACACGATCCTGCTCAAGCTCGGCATCGTCTCGGCGCCGGTCCAGATGCTCTACACCGACACGGCGATCCTGATCGGCATGGCCTATGTCTACCTGCCGCTGATGGTGCTGCCGATCTATGCCAGCATGGAGAAGCTCGACTTCCGGCTGGTCGAGGCTGGCTATGACCTTTACGCGACACGCTTCAAGGTGCTGCGGAAGATCATTTTCCCGCTGGTCAAACCCGGCGTCATCGCCGGCTCGATCCTGGTCTTCATTCCGGCACTGGGCGCCTACGTGACGCCGAGCGTGCTTGGCGGCGGCAAGAACATGATGCTGTCCAACCTGATCGAATTGCAGTTCGGACAGGGCCGCAACTGGCCGCTGGGCTCGGCGCTGTCGATCACGGTGATGATCATAGTCATGGTGGCGCTGCTTGCCTATGTGCGCAATGCCGGCAAGTCGGGGATGCGGCATGGCTAAGAACTTTTCCATCAAGCATCAGACCGGCTTCACAGCGATCGCGGCGACCTGCTTTGTCATCCTCTATCTGCCCATCATCGTGCTGGTCATCTACGCCTTCAACGCGGCGAGCTCGACATCCGAATGGGGTGGCTTTTCGCTGAAATGGTTCCAGTCGGCATACCAGAACACGCAGGTCATCGACGCGACGCTGCGTTCGTTCCAGATCGGCTCCATCGCGGCGGTGCTGTCGACCATCTTCGCCACCATGGCCGCGCTAGCCACCACACGCACGGCGTCCTATCCCGGCCTCACCTTCAAATACGCGGCGATCAACCAGCCGCTGATGGTGCCCGAGATCGTCACCGGCGTGGCGCTGCTGATCTTCTTCTCGCGCATCAAGATCTTCACCGGCTATTCCGGTATCGGCTACCTGGTCGCCGCGCATACGGCGTTCTGCATTCCCTTTGCCTACCTGCCGATACGGGCGCGGCTGGAGAATATGGACCTGACGCTGGAACGCGCCGCGGCCGACCTCTACGCCCCGCCGTGGAAAACCTTTCGTCGCATCACGCTGCCGCTTTTGTGGCCCGGTATCCTGGCCGGACTGATGCTGGCCTTCGTCATCTCGCTCGATGACGTCGTCATCACCGAGTTCGTCAAATCGGGCGGCCAGGACACGCTGCCCACCTACATGCTCGGCCAGATCCGCCGCGGCATAACGCCCGAGATCAACGCGATATCGACCGCCTTCCTGCTGCTTTCGGTCGCGATCGTCACGTTGTTTTTCTTCGTCAGCAGGAAACGAGACTGAAACCGATAATGGGAGTTAAAACCATGAACTGGAAGACAACAGCGAGCGCCATAGGGTTGGCGCTGCTCGCTTCGACGGGCATCGCCCGCGCCGATGGCGAACTGAACATCTACAATTGGGGCAACTATACCAGCCCCGACGTGATCAAGAAGTTCGAGGCCAAATACAACATCAAGGTGACCATCACCGATTACGATTCCAACGACACCGCGCTGGCCAAGGTCCGCCAGGGCGGCACCGGCTTCGACATCGCGGTGCCTTCGCAGACCTACGTGCCGATCTGGATCAAGGAAGGCCTCGTCCAGGAGACCGACCCTGGCCAGATGGAGAACGCCAAGAACATTGCGCCCGAATGGGCCAATCCTGACTTCGATCCAGGCCGCAAATACACCGTTCCGTGGGCTTGGGGCACGATCGGCGTCGTCGTCAACACCGACGCCTACAAGGGCCCGACCAATAGCTGGGGCATCATCTTCAATACGCCTGACGAGTTGAAGGGCAAGGTCAACGTCGTTCCCGAGATGAATGACGTCATCTTCGCGGCGATCAAGTATCTCGGTGGCCAGCAATGCACCGACGACAAGGCGGTTCTGAAGAAGGTGCGCGATACGCTTGTCGCGGCCAAGCCGAACTGGATCTCGATGGAATACAACACCATCGAGAAGATGGGCGCCGGCGACTTCAAGGCAACCAGCGACTGGAACGGTTCGGCCCTGCGCCAGCGGCTGGCCAATCCTGCCATCCACTTCAACTATCCGAAGGAAGGCTATGGCCTGTGGAGCGACAACGTCGTCGTTCTCAAGGAGGCCAAGAACGTCGAGAACGCCAAGCTGTTCCAGAACTTCATCATGGATCCGGAAAATGCGGCGGGTCTCTCGGCCTTCCACCGCTACGCCAATGCCATCGCCGGTTCGGACAAGTACATGCCGGCCGACATGAAGGACGCGCCGGAAGTCGTCATTCCGGCGGACGCCAAGCCGCTTGGCGAACTGCAGAAGATGTGCGCTCCGGAAATCCAGGACATTTACACCAAGATCTGGACCGAACTGCAGAAATAGTCACAGACACAAGGGCCCGGCGGCACATGCCGCCGGGTCTTTTCTTTTCCGGGAATGGCCCTTCATGGACTCCTACCGCAACAGCGATCCGCGGCCGCCGATCATGCAGGGTTCGCCGCCCGCCATGGTGCCCCCCAAGCTCGACTGGGACAGGGCGCCCTGGAACCGCTGGGCTTTCCAGCACATCAGGGAAATTCTGCCGACCGTCGAAGTCTGGCGCGGCGCTGGCCATCGCCACCGTCTCGAACGCGCCGAGGTCGATCTCGACGGGTTGGCGGTCGAGGACAGCGGGGGCAGGCCTTCGACGCTCGCCGGTCTGCTCGACGAGACCTATACGGACGGCCTCCTGGTGCTCAAGGACGGCAGGATAGCCTATGAGCGCTATTTCAACGGCATGGACGAGCGCACGCTGCATCTGTCGCAGTCGATGGCGAAGTCTGTCACCGGCTCGGTGTTCGGCATATTGGCGGGGCGCGGCCTGATCGATCCGGCGAAGCTAGTGACGGACTACCTGCCGGAACTGAGCGCGACCGGCTGGGCCGGCGCCAGCGTCCAGCATGTGCTCGACATGACCACCGGCGTGCGGTTCTCAGAGGAATACACCGACCGCTATTCCGACATCGGCCAGGTCGATGTCGCCACCGGCTGGAAGCCGGTGCCGCCGGGCAGCAATCCGGATTTTCGCTGGCCCTCGCACATGTTCGAGCTGATCCTGGGCTTGAAAGAGACGGTGCGCCCGCATGGGGCTGCGTTCGAATATCGCTCGATCGAGACGGACGTGCTCGCCTTCATCATGGAACGGGTGACGGGCAAGCGGCTGGCGCAGCTGGTTTCCGAGGAACTCTGGCAAAAGCTCGGTGCCGACGAAAGCGCCTGCTTCACCGTCGACAGCGCCGGCTATGCGCTCGCCGATGGCGGCTTCAACGCGACGCTGCGCGACTACGCCCGCTTCGGCCAGCTGATCCTCGACAATGGCGGCGGCATCGTGCCGGCCGACTGGATCGAGGCGACGCGCACTGGCAAGCATGGTCCGGATTTCTCCGCCAGCCTGCCCGAGGGCAGCTACCGCAACCAGTTCTGGATCGAGGATCCCAGCTCGCGCGCCCTGATGTGCCGGGGCGTGTTTGGACAGTTGATCCATATCGACTGGAACACAGGAATGGTGGTGGTGAAGCTGTCGACCTACCCGGATTTCAGCAACACGGCCTATTCCGTGGCAACGCTGAAGGCCGTGCACGCCATCGCAGCGGCGCTTGCCTGAGCTTCAAGACCAATGGACTGGGAGGAACGCCATGACCGGCAAGACCGCGTTCGAGACTCGATACGGATTCCGCCGTAACGAGGTGCTGCTCGCCAACTGGCGCGTGGCCCCGTTCAATCGGTGGTCGTTCCAGAATCTCGGCGAACTGGTGCCTACCGCCCGTGTGGCGGCAGCGCCCGGCGCCGTGGAAGTCCCTCAGCGAGACATGGACGGCTTGCTCGGGGAAAAAGTCACGGTCGCGAGCGCGCCGGAGACGGTGGCCGAGTTTCTCGTCCGCTCCAGCACCGACGCATTGACGGTCATGAAAGGCGGCAAGATCATTGGCGACTGGTTCGCGCCGCATATGGAGTTCGGCGCGCGCCACATCATCTTCTCGGTCAGCAAGTCGGTGACGGCGATCATCGCCGGCATACTGGAAGGCGAGGGGGTGTTCGATCCGGAAGCGCCGGTGACGGACTATATCCCTGAAGCAGCCGGCTCGGCCTATGGCGATGCAAGCGTGCGGCATGTGCTCGATATGAGCGTCAGCCTCGATTTCGAGGAAGCCTATCTCGATCCGGAAAGCGCCTTTGCCCGCTATCGCCGCGCGACGCTGTGGAACCCCGGCGGCGGCACCGAAAGCCTGCGCGAATTCATCCTGACCCTGCAGCGGCTTGCCGAGCCGCATGGCCAGACCTTCCGCTACCGTTCGCCCAATTCCGACCTGCTCGGCCTTCTCCTGGAACGCGCTTCAGGGCAGCGCTTCTGCGACTTGATGCGTGAGAAACTGTGGCTGCCGCTTGGCGCCGTCAGTGAGGCCTCCGTCGGTGTCGACATGGAAGGCACGGCACGTACCGCAGGCGGCATTTCGGTGACGCCGCGTGACCTGGCGCGCATCGGCGAGATGATGCGGCAAGGCGGCACGGCCAATGGCCGCCGCATCGTGCCCGAGGCCTGGGTGCGCGACACCACCAGCACCGGCGGCAGCTCGGAAGCCTGGCAGCGCGGCGCCATGCTGCCGCTGTTCCCGAACGGCCGTTACCGCAACAAATGGTATCAGACCGGTTTCGAAAATGGCGCCTATTGCGGCATCGGAATTCATGGGCAATGGCTTTATGTCGACCCCAGGACCGAAGTGGTCATTGCCAAGATGTCGTCGCAGCCGGAGCCGGTCGACGATGCACTGGACCTCGAAATCGTTGCCTTTTTCGAAGTGCTGAGCCGCATGGTCTGACCAGCCCGGACAATCCAATCGCCCGCGCTTTCCTGTGGACCTCCGCCGCCATTGAAAACGCGGTGGTTGGCGGACCTGATCTCTGCGCCTATGGTCGCCGCTCTTTTCGACGAGAGTGGGAACGACATGGCATCCGACATCAAGCGCATCGCAGCCATCATCGCAGCCGAAATCAAGGCGCGGCCCGAACAGGCGGCCGCGGCGATCGGACTGCTCGATGAGGGGGCGACGGTGCCATTCGTGGCACGCTACCGCAAGGAGGTGACCGGCGGGCTGGACGACACGCAGCTGCGCGACCTTGCCGAGCGTCTCGTCTATCTGCGCGAACTCGACGCCCGCCGTGACACCATCCTGGGTTCGATCCGCGAGCAGGGCAAGCTTACGCCAGACCTCGAAGCGAAGATCGGGGCGGTGGCCACCAAGGCGGAACTCGAAGACATCTACCTACCCTACAAGCCGAAGCGCCGCACCAAGGCCGAGATCGCCAGGGAGCGCGGGCTGGGGCCGCTCGCCGAAGCCATTCTCAACGACCGCTCGTTGGTGCCCGCGGAAGTCGCGCTCGCCTATGTCACCGAAGAGGTGGCCGACACCAAGGCGGCGCTCGATGGCGCGCGCGACATCCTGTCGGAGCAGTTCGCGGAAAATGCCGATCTGGTCGGCAAGCTGCGTGGCTACATGAAGGAGCGCGCCTTCCTGCGCGCCAGGGTGGTCGACGGCAAGCAGGAGGCCGGCGCGAAATTCTCGGACTATTTCGACCATGTCGAGCGTTGGTCCACGGCGCCAAGCCACCGCGCGCTGGCCATGCTGCGCGGCCGCAATGAAGAGGTGCTGTCGCTCGATATCGAGGTCGACGCCGACGATGTCTCACCGGTGAAGCCGGTCGAGCGGATGATCGCCAATGCCTACGCCATCGGCGCCAGCCTGCCGGGCGACCGCTGGCTGATGGAGGTCGCCGGCTGGACCTGGCGGATAAAACTGTCGTTGCACCTCACGCTCGATCTGATGCGCGACCTGCGCGAGCGGGCCGAGGAAGAGGCGATCCATGTCTTTGCCCGAAACCTGAAGGATTTGCTGCTGGCGGCTCCCGCCGGCTCGCGGCCGACGATGGGGCTCGATCCCGGCATCCGCACCGGCGTGAAGGTTGCGGTGGTCGACGGCACCGGCAAGCTGCTGGCGACGACGACGGTCTATCCGTTCCCGCCGCGGAACGATGTGCGCGGCACGCAGGCCGAGCTTGCCGCGCTGATCCGCCAGCACAAGGTCGAGCTGATCTCGATCGGCAACGGCACCGGTAGCCGCGAAACGGAGAAGCTGGTGGCGGACATGCTGTCGGACATGCCAGCGGGTTCAGGCCCGAAGCCGCTCAAGGTTATCGTCAGCGAGGCGGGTGCCTCGGTCTATTCGGCCTCGGCGACGGCGGCGGCGGAATTTCCCGGCCTCGACGTGTCGCTGCGCGGCGCGGTGTCGATTGCGCGGCGCCTGCAGGATCCGCTAGCCGAATTGGTCAAGATCGAGCCGAAATCCATCGGTGTCGGTCAGTATCAGCACGATGTCGACCAATACCGGCTCGGCCGTTCGCTGGAGGCTGTCGTCGAGGACGCCGTCAACGCGGTCGGTGTCGACCTCAATACCGCCTCGGCGCCCTTGCTGGCGCGCGTTTCGGGCCTCGGGGCGTCGCTTGCCGAGGCGATCGTCGCGCATCGCGATGCGACCGGCCCGTTCGCCAGCCGCAAGGACCTGCTGAAGGTGGCGCGGCTTGGGCCGCGCGCGTTCGAACAGTCCGCCGGCTTCCTGCGCATTGCCAATGGCAGTGAGCCGCTCGATGCCTCGTCGGTGCATCCGGAAGCCTATGGGGTGGCCAAGAAGATCGTCGCCGCCTGCGGCCGCGATGTGCGTTCGCTGATGGGCGACAGCGCCGCGCTGAAGGCGCTCGACCCGCGCGTCTTCGTCGACGAGCGTTTCGGCCTGCCGACGGTGCGCGATATTCTTGCCGAGCTGGAAAAGCCCGGCCGCGACCCGCGCCCCGGCTTCAAGACCGCGACCTTCGCCGATGGCATCGACGACATCAAGGATTTGAAGCCCGGCATGCTGCTGGAAGGCACCGTTACCAACGTGGCGGCGTTTGGCGCCTTCGTCGATATTGGCGTCCACCAGGACGGGCTGGTGCATGTCTCGCAACTGGCCGACCGTTTTATCAAGGACGCGCATGAGGTGGTCAAGGCCGGCGACGTGGTGAAGGTGCGCGTCGTCGATGTCGACATCAAGCGCAAGCGCATCGCGCTCTCTATGCGTAGGGATGCCGGTGAGGGCGGCGCGCCGAGGAGCGGGCCGCGCGACAATGGCGGCGGCAGGCCGGCGCCACGCTCGCCGGCGCCGCAGCGCCAGCCCGAGCGGCCGGCACAGCAAGGTGCGTTCGGCGCTGCGCTGGCGGACGCACTGAAGCGGAAATAGCTACCACGCCAGAACAGCCGGCTCCTTCTCGAGCTGGCCTAGCAGCCAATCTCGAAAGCTGGCAACCGGTGGATAGCCGCGCTTGTCGTGGGGAATGACGAGGTAATAGGCGCTGCGGCTTTGCATCGGCTGGCCGGGTGCTGGCACAAGCTGGCCGCGCTGTAATTCGCCAGCGATGAGGAGCAGCGGCAACAGCGCCACGCCGAGCCCCGCCATGCAAGCCTGGGCGGCGGTGCCGAACTGCTCGAACTGCATGCCCGGCCCGGTCGGCGCGCTCAGTCCCTGATGCTCGAACCATTCCGTCCAGGCGCCGGGGCGCGTCGTCATATGCAGCAGCGGCAAACGACCGATGTCGGCCGGCGTGGCGATGGCGCGGCCGGCGAGGAACTCGGGCGACACCACCGGTGCCACCGTCTCACGCACCAGCAGTGTCGAGTCGGCGTCCGGCCAGTCCGGCAGGCCGTAGTGGATGGCTGCATCCAACCTCTCCCTGGCGAAGTCGAACCGGCCGACGCGCGTGACGAAGTTGATGGTGATGTCGGGATTGCTTTCGACGAAATTGGGGATCATCGGCATCAGCCAGCGCGTGCCGAAGGTCGGCAATATGGCCAGGTTCAGGATGCCGCTATGCCGATTGCTCATCAATCCAAGCGCTGCGTCGCGCAATTGGCCAAGCGCCGAACGTACCGCCTCGGCGTAGATTTCGCCTGCCGTCGACAGGCGGACGTTGCGGCTGTCGCGCTCGAACAATCGGCGGCCGAACTGATCTTCCAGCAAGCTGATCTGCCGGCTGACGGCGCCCTGGGTTAGATCCAGTTCCTGGGCGGCAGCGGTGAAACTGCCAAGCCGGGCCACCGCCTCGAAGGCGGCAAGGGCGCTGATGTTGGGTAAAAGGCGACGCTGGACACTCATGATCCATTCCTAACGCTCATTGATCGGTGAAGCAATTTCGTTTGATTTTTTCAGGCCATGGGCCGATAAGCCGGGCTTCACCCTTCTGAGGATCAAGCCATGGCCGCCGACAAGAATGCATTCGTCTGGGAAGACCCGTTCCTGATCGAGGGCCAGCTTTCGGAAGACGAACGCATGGTGCGCGACGGCGCGGCGGCCTTTGCCGCCGACAAGCTCGCGCCGCGCATCGAGGAGGCGTATCTCAACGAGACTTTCGACACAGCGATTTTCCGCGAGATGGGCGAGGCTGGCCTGCTCGGCATCAACATCCCGGAGGAGTTCGGTGGTCTCGGCGCCAACTATGTGACCTACGGGCTGGTAGCGCGGGAAGTCGAACGCGTCGATTCCGGCTATCGCTCGATGATGTCGGTGCAGTCATCGCTGGTGATGTATCCAATCTACGCCTATGGCTCGGATGAACAACGCAAGAAGTACCTGCCGAAGCTAGCCAGCGGCGAATGGATCGGCTGCTTCGGCCTGACCGAGCCGGATGCCGGCTCCGACCCCGGCGGCATGAAGACGCGCGCGGAAAAGACCGCCAGCGGCTATAAGCTGACCGGCTCCAAGATGTGGATTTCCAATGCGCCGGTCGCCGACGTGTTCGTCGTCTGGGCGAAGTTGAAGGGCGAGAACGGCAAGGACGAGATCCGCGGTTTCGTGCTGGAAAAAGGCATGAAGGGGCTGTCGGCGCCGAAGATTGGGGGCAAGCTGTCGCTGCGGGCGTCGATCACCGGTGAAGTGGTGATGGAAGGCGTCGAGGTCGGCGAGGAAGCATTGCTGCCCAACGCCAAGGGGCTCGGCGGACCGTTCGGCTGCCTCAACCGGGCCCGCTACGGCATTTCCTGGGGCTCGATGGGCGCGGCGGAAGATTGCTGGCATCGCGCTCGCCAGTATGGCCTCGACCGCAAGCAGTTCGGCAAGCCGCTGGCCGGCACGCAGCTCTACCAGAAGAAGCTCGCCGATATGCAGACCGAGATCGCTTTGGGGCTGCAGGCTTCGTTGCGCGTCGGGCGTCTGCTCGATGAAGGCAAAATGGCGCCGGAAATGATCTCGATCGTCAAGCGCAACAATTGCGGCAAGGCGCTCGACATCGCCCGCCAGGCCCGCGACATGCATGGCGGCAACGGTATCCAGATCGGCTACCACGTCATGCGCCACGCGCAGAATTTGGAGACCGTCAACACCTATGAGGGCACGCATGACGTGCACGCGCTGATCCTGGGACGGGCGCAGACGGGGATACAGGCGTTCTTCTGACCGTTCGATAGCCGTTTAATTTAGGTGCACCGCAACATCCGCTTGGAGAATGGCGGCCGGATGTGTCAGGGTTCAGCGAAATCGTTTGAAACGCTGAATTCCGGGGCCCCATGGCAATTCTGGCAGCCGTCTACCACCTGACCCACTACAAATACGACCGGCCGGTGGTTCTGGGTCCCCAGGTGATCAGGCTTCAGCCAGCACCGCATTCCCGCACCAAGGTGTTGAGCCATTCGCTCAAGGTCGAGCCGGCGAACCACTTCGTCAATCTGCAGCAAGACCCCTACGGCAACTTCCTCGCCCGTTTTGTCTTTCCCGAGCCGGTGACGGAGCTGAAGATCGAGGTCGATCTCGTCGCCGACATGACGGTCTACAATCCGTTCGACTTCTTCGTCGAACCGTCGGCGGAGGCGTTCCCGTTCGATTATCCCGAGGAAATCAGGGCTGATCTGGCCATCTACCGGGCACCGGAGCCGGCGGGGCCGCTTCTCTCGGCTTTCCTGGAAACCGTCGACCGCAGCGCGCCGAACACGGTCAATTTCCTCGTCGACCTCAATGCGCGCCTGCAGCGCGAGATCGCCTACATCGTGCGCATGGAGACCGGCGTCTTCTCACCGGAGGAAACGCTGGCGGCGGCCAAGGGCTCCTGCCGGGATTCGAGTTGGCTTCTGGTGCAGATCCTGCGCAATCTCGGCGTCGCCGCGCGCTTCGTCTCTGGCTATCTGATCCAGCTCAAGCCCGACCTAGTCGCGCTGGACGGGCCGGCCGGCACATCAGTCGATTTCACCGACCTGCATGCCTGGTGCGAGGTCTATCTTCCCGGTGCCGGCTGGATCGGTTTCGACCCGACTTCCGGCCTGCTCACCGGCGAGAGCCATGTGCCGCTGGCCGCCACGCCGCATTTCCGCAATGCGGCACCCATTTCAGGCATGGCGAGCTTTGCCAATGTCGAGTTCGGCTTCGAGATGCGGGTCGATCGCATCGCCGAGCATCCGCGCATCACTAAGCCGTTCTCGGATGAAAGCTGGCAAGCGCTCGACGCGCTCGGCAACAAGGTCGATGCCGCGCTCGCGGCCGGGGATGTGCGGCTGACCATGGGCGGCGAACCGACCTTCGTGTCGATCGACGATTTCGAGGCCGCCGAGTGGAACACCGCCGCCGTCGGGCCGAGCAAGCGTGAAAAGGCCGACGCGCTGATCCGCCGCCTGCGCGAGCGCTTCGCGCCCGGCGGCTTTCTGCATTACGGCCAGGGCAAATGGTATCCCGGTGAAAGCCTGCCGCGCTGGACCTTCTCGCTCTTTTGGCGCGCCGACGGCGAGCCGGTGTGGAGCGATCCGTCGCTGATCGCGCCGGAGAAAAGCTCGGCTGATGTCGGGCCGAAACAGGCCGAAAGCCTGCTGACGGCGATCGCCGGCGAGCTCGGCATCGACACGTCCATGGTCAGTGAAGCCTATGAGGATCCGGCCGAATGGCTGCTCAAGGAAGGCAAGCTGCCCGAGAATGTCGACCCGTCCAACTCCAAGCTGGAAGACCCCGAGGAACGCAGCCGCATGGCGCGCGTCTTCGAGCGCGGGCTGACCAAGCCATCCGGCTATGTGCTGCCAGTGCAGCGCTGGAACAGCCAGGCATCGGATCCGCGCTGGCGTTCGGAAAAGTGGAAGACGCGGCGTGGCCGGCTGTTCCTGGTGCCGGGCGATTCCCCGGTCGGCTACCGCTTGCCGCTGGGAACGCTTCCTCATGTGCCGCCCGCGCAGTTCCCCTACATCGTGCCTGTCGATCCGTCGCTGCCGCGTGGCCCGCTGCCCGTGCGGGAAGCAATCTTGCCTGCGGCGGCTCCGGCCGAACTGGAAGGCGCCGACGAAATGGCCCGCCGCCAGCAGGCGGTGTCGTTCACGGCGGCGACCGGCCAGCAGGAGCGGGTCGAGCAGGAGATCACCGAGATCGGCGGCGCGGTGCGCACGGCACTTTCGGTCGAACCGCGTGACGGCAGGCTGTGCGTTTTCATGCCGCCGGTCGAGGCGCTGGAAGACTATCTCGAACTCGTCGCCGCTGCCGAGAACGCGGCGAAGGCGATTGGCCTTCCCGTGCATATCGAGGGCTACGGCCCGCCGCAGGACCCGCGCCTCAACGTCATCCGCGTGGCACCCGACCCCGGCGTCATCGAAGTCAACATCCATCCCGCCTCGAATTGGCAGGATTGCGTGGCGACGACGACGGCGATCTATGACGAGGCGCGGCAGACGCGGCTTGGCGCCGACAAGTTCATGATCGATGGCCGCCACACCGGTACCGGCGGCGGCAACCATGTCGTGGTCGGTGGCGCCACGCCCAATGACAGTCCGTTCCTGCGCCGGCCCGACCTGCTGAAGAGCCTGGTGCTGCATTGGCAACGGCGTCCCTCGTTGTCCTATCTGTTCTCCGGCCTGTTCATCGGGCCGACCAGCCAGGCGCCACGTTTCGATGAGGCGCGGCACGATTCGCTCTATGAGCTCGAGATCGCCATGGCGCAGGTGCCGCATCCCGACCAGGGGGCCGCACCCTTGCCATGGCTGGTCGACCGCCTGTTCCGCAATCTGTTGACCGACGTCACCGGCAATACGCATCGCTCGGAAATCTGCATCGACAAGCTGTTCTCGCCCGATGGACCGACCGGTCGGCTTGGCCTTGTCGAATTCCGTGGATTCGAGATGCCACCCAATGCGCGCATGTCTCTGGCGCAGCAATTGCTGGTGCGGGCTATCATCGCACGCGCCTGGAAGAACCCGCTCGACGGACGCTTCGTGCGCTGGGGCACTTCGCTGCATGACCGCTTCATGCTGCCGCACTATGTCTGGGCGGACTTTCTCGATGTGCTCGACGACCTCAAGCTCAATGGTTTCGAGTTCCGGCCCGAATGGTTCGACGCCCAGCTCGAATTCCGCTTTCCCTTCTGCGGCGAAGTCCAGCATGCGGGCATCAAGCTGGAGCTCAGGCAAGCGCTGGAGCCATGGCATGTCATGGGCGAGCAGGGCGCGATCGGCGGCACGGTGCGTTTCGTCGATTCCTCGGTCGAACGGCTGCAGGTCAAGACCGAAGGTCTCAATCCGGAGCGCCATGCGATCGTCTGCAACGGCCGCATCGTGCCGATGAGGGCTACCGACAACCGCGAGGTCGCGGTGGCGGGCGTGCGCTTCAAGGCCTGGCAGCCGGCTTCGGGCCTGCATCCGGCACTGCCGGTCAACACGCCGCTGGTGTTCGACATCTACGACCGCTGGTCGGGCAGGGCGGTCGGCGGCTGCGTCTACCATGTCGCCCATCCCGGCGGACGCAATTACGACACCTTCCCGGTCAATGGCAACGAGGCCGAGGCACGGCGGCTCGCCCGCTTCGAACCGCGCGGCCATACCCCGTCCGGCTATGTGTTGCGTGAAGAACAGCCGGGGGAAGATTTCCCGATGACCCTTGACCTCAGGCGTCCGCCAAGACTGTGATCTGACATGGCAAAGGGGAATCACAAAAGGGTGCGCGGCAAGCCGCAGGCCCATAGCCTGCTGAAGCACTACCAGCCGATTGACGGCGTCGTCGACGAGATGGTCGACGCGTCGGGCAATCCCCGCCCGGTCTGGAAGGATTTTGTCGAAGCGCTGGACGAACTCGGGGCCGAAAAGCTCGGCCAGCGCTTCGCCCGCGCCGACCAGTATCTGCGCGATGCGGGTGTTTACTACCGCGTCTATGACAAGGCGGGCGCCAACGAGCGCGAATGGCCGCTGGCGCATATTCCCGTGCTCATCGAGGATAGCGAGTGGCAGGCGATCAGCGCCGGCCTGGTGCAGCGCGCCGACCTGCTCGAGGAAATTGTCGCCGATATCCATGGACAGAACCGACTGGTCGAAAAAGGCATCCTGCCGGCAGGGCTGATCGCGGCGAGCCCTGAATATTTGCGGCCCGTGGTCGGCACCAGGCCGGCCGGAGGGCATTTCCTGCACTTCTGCGCCTTCGAGCTCGGCCGCGGGCCCGATGGCCGCTGGTGGGTGCTTGGCGACCGCACCCAGGCGCCTTCGGGCGCCGGCTTCGCGCTGGAGAACCGGGTCGCCACCACGCGCGCACTGTCAGACATCTATGGCGAGATGCATGTGCACCGGCTCGCCGGCTTCTTCCGTCGCTTCCGCGATGCGCTGATCGGAATGGCAAAGGAGAGCGACGGCCGCGTCGCCATCCTCACGCCGGGGCCGCTCAATGAAACCTACTATGAACACGCCTATATCGCCCGCTACCTCGGCATCATGCTGCTCGAAGGCGAGGATCTGACTGTTTCCGGCGGCAGGCTCATGGTGCGCACCGTGTCGGGCCTGATGCCGATCAGCGTGCTGTGGCGGCGGCTCGATGCCGCCTTTGCCGATCCTCTCGAACTGCGTCCGGATTCGCAGATCGGCACGCCGGGCCTGGTCGAAGCGATCCGGCAAGGTACGGTGTCCACCGTCAATGCGCTGGGATCGGGCCTGATGGAGACGCGTGCGCTGCTTGCGTTCCTGCCCAAGATCGCGCGCGAATTGTGGGGCGAGGAGCTGCTTTTGCCCAGTGTGGTGACATGGTGGTGCGGGCAGGGGACGGAGCGCGCCCATGTCCTCGCCAATATCGACCGAATGGTGGTCGGCCCGGCGCTGTCGACAAGACTTGCCTTCGAGGATGACGGACAGACAAAGCTCGGCTCGGCGCTGTCGGTCGGAGAACGGGCGGAACTGGTGGCGCGCATCGAACGCGATGGCGAGGCCTTCGTCGGCCAGGAAGCGGTGACACTTTCGACGACACCCGTCTATGTCGGCGGCTGGCTGGAACCCCGGCCGGCGAGCTTGCGCGTCTATCTGGCGCGCACGCCCGAGGGATGGACGGTGATGCCGGGCGGTTTCGCCCGCGTCGGCCTGTCGCTCGACCCGACGGCGATCGCCATGCAGCGCGGCGGCCAGGCGGCTGATGTCTGGGTGGTCAGCGACAGACCAGTCGAGCGCGAGACGCTGCTGCCGCAGGAGGGCGACAGCTTCAACCGCACCAGGCCAGGTAGCCTGCCCAGCCGCGCGGCGGAAAACCTGACCTGGCTCGGCCGCTACATCGAACGCTCGGAAGACACCGTGCGCATCCTGCGCGCCTATCATGTGCGGCTCGCCGAAACGTCCGATCCCGACATGCCTCTGCTGGCAGATATCAGGGACTATCTCGAGCCGTTCGGCATCGATGTCGAAACGGCGATCCCGCCAGGGCTGATCGGCATGCTCGACAGCGCGGTCTACAGCGCCGGCCAGATCCGCGATCGTTTCTCGCCGGATGGCTGGCTGGCGCTCAAGGATTTGTCGAAGACGATCCATCGGTTTGCCACCACCGTGGCCCCCGGCGACGACGCGACGCGGGCCATGACCGTCATTCTGCGCAAGCTTGCCGGATTCTCCGGCCTGCTGCACGAGAACATGTACCGTTTCGCCGGCTGGCGCTTCCTCGAGATCGGCCGGCGGCTGGAACGTGGCATCCAGATCGCCGGCACGCTGGCCCGACTGACCGGCAGCAAGGCGCCGGATGGCGCGCTGGACATGATGCTGGAGATCGGCGACAGCGTCATGACCCATCGCCGGCAATATCCGGTGCAGGCCGGCCGGCGCACGGTGGTCGATCTCCTGGCGCTCGATCCGCTCAATCCACGCTCCATCCTGTTCCAGCTGGAAAGGCTGAAGACCGAGATAGGGCTGCTGCCGGCGACCGGCGGCGAGGGGCACATGTCGGCGGCGGCCAAGGAGATCCTGCAGCTCAATACCGCCATCGCCATCAAGGAGCCGGCTGACATGACGACGAAGGCGCTGAACGAACTCGCCAGCGAAATCGGCGGCCTCTACAACAGCCTCGCCAAAGCCTATTTCGGCTAGAAAGCAATGGCCATGCTGTACGACATCCGGCTTCTGCTCCATTACGACTACGCCGCCGCTGCCGGCGGCGGCCGGCATCAGGTGCGGGTGCTGCCGCCGACCATTGGCGGCGTGCAGCGCGTCATCGCCGCTTCGCTGTCCTTTGAACCGGCACCCAATGAACGATCCGACTTTACCGATTTTTTCGGCAACAACGTTACCTCGATCGCGTTTCGCGACGCGCATGAAGCGCTCGACATAAGGATGAGCGCGCGCGTTTCGGTGTCGCGGCCCGAGCCTGGGCTCGACGTGTCGCCCGATATCGGCCGACTGAGGCGGGAGCTGGCGGCCGTGCGGTCGCTGGCGCCGGCGTCGCCGCATCACTTCCTGGTGGCAAGCGGTCACGCCGGCATGGATGCGGCGATCACCACCTATGCGCAAGACAGCATCGGTGGCTCGACCGCCGGCACGGCGATGAGCCTCTGCAAGCGCATCCACCATGATTTCACCTATGATGGCGAAGCGACCACGGTGCGGACCCTGGCCAGCGATGCCTTTCGGCTGAAGCGGGGCGTCTGCCAGGATTTCTCGCACATCATGATCGCCGGGCTGCGCGGACTCGGCATTCCGGCCGGCTATGTCAGCGGCTTCCTGCGCACCATTCCGCCCAAGGGCAAGCCGCGGCTGGAAGGTGCGGATGCCATGCATGCCTGGGTCAAGGTCTGGTGCGGGCGTGATGCCGGCTGGCAGGAGTTCGATCCGACCAACGGCATGCGGGCTTCCAACGACCATATCACCGTCGGTTACGGGCGCGACTATTCGGATGTGGCGCCCATCGTCGGCGTGCTGAAGACGACCGGCGGACAGGTCGGGGAGCAGGCTGTCGACGTCATCCCGGTGGTGCTCGAAAAGGCGTAAAAAAAGGCGCGCGCCGCCGGCTGTCCTTTCCGCCGACACAGATGCAGCGCATTGCCTCGCCGACGCCACCGGATCCTGCTTTCCAGACGGGGTGTGGAACCAGCAGTCTGCCCGCAACTTATCTACGGACATTTTGCGTGGAGCCGTCATGCTGCAGAGAACCGGATCGTCGCGTAGCCGATTGGCTGACTGTGATAGCGTACCCAAGAATCGACCACAGATTTCCGCCCGGGATACCGCGCTGACCTATGTCAGCGATGCCGAGCCCGGCATCCGCCGGCTGAAGGCTGGCAAAGGATTCGCCTACAAGGGACCGGACGGGAGAGCGGTCTCCGATGCCGACAGGGCGCGCATCGCGGCCATCGTCATTCCCCCGGCCTGGACCGATGTCTGGATTTCGCCCGATCCGGATGGACATATTCAGGCGACCGGGAGGGATCAGCGGGGGCGCAAGCAGTATCGCTATCACCCGCAATGGGCCGAGGAGCGCGACGGTGTCAAATATTCCAGCCTCGTCGCTTTCGCCGAAAGCCTGCCGGACCTTCGGCGCAGAATCGATAGCGACTTGCGCCGTCACGGCCTGCCGCTCGAACGCGTCGTCGCAGCGGTGGTCTGGCTGCTCGACAACACGATGATCCGCGTCGGCAACGCGGCCTATGCACGCGATAACAAGAGCTTCGGCCTGACGACGTTGCGCGATCGGCATGTCGACATCAAGGGATCGAGCCTGCGCTTCGCCTTCAAGGGAAAGTCCGGCAAGGAATGGAGATTGAAGCTGGTGGACCGCCGCATCGCCGGGATCGTTCGGGGCGCGCAGGACCTGCCGGGCCAGAAACTGTTCCAGTATCTCGACGAGAGGGACGACAGACGCCCGGTCCGCTCCGACGACGTCAACCGCTACATCCGGGACGCCGCCGGCGACGCGTTCAGTTCGAAGCATTTCCGCACATGGGGCGGCACCATCCATGCCGCGTCGCTGTTTGCACAGACGGAACTGCCTGAAAGCCAGGCACAGCGAAAGCGGGCGATGAACAACATCATCGACAAAGTGGCCGAACGGCTGGGCAATACGCGCGCGGTCTGCCGCAAATGCTATATCCACCCGCAGGTCTTCGAGGCCTGGAGCGAAGGACGGCTGCTTGCCGAAATGGCGGAAGCCAACAAGCGCAAGCGATCCATAGACGGTCTCGATGAGGAGGAAGCGCTCGTGCTGAGATGGTTGAAGACGCAGGAGAGTCGATCGGCGGCAATCAGCGGCCGCTGAATCCGCGGCGTCTCGATTTTTTTTATCGACGCCATGTCGGGATCGGCCCTACTGTTTCGTCCTTTGCTACAGAAAGGACCCTCCATGCTCTATGCCATCCTCTGCTACGCCTCCGAAGATGTCGTCTGCTCCTGGAGCAAGGAACAGGACGACAAGGTCATGGCCGACCTGCTCGGTGTCCAGGAGAAGTATGCCAACGCCGGCCGGCTTGGGCCCGTGGCGCGGCTTTTGCCGACAACTGCGGCAACGACGCTGCGGAAAGTGAAAGGCGAATCGCTGGTCATCGACGGGCCGTTCGCCGAAACCAAGGAACAGTTCCTCGGCTTCTATACGCTCGATTGCGCTGACCTCGACGAGGCCGTCGAATTCGCCCGCGAGCTTTCCGAGGTCAACCCGAGCGGCGGTTCCTATGAGATCCGGCCGGTCTCGGTGTTCCATCCAACCAGGGTTCCAGCATGACCGAATTCGCCTGGATAAGCTCCGCAATCAGCGCTGCCCGCCCACAAGCGATGGGCGCACTGCTGCGCTATTTCCGCGATCTCGATACCGCGGAGGAAGCTTTCCAGGACGCTTGTCTCAAGGCGCTGAAGAACTGGCCGCAGAACGGGCCGCCACGCGATCCGGCGGCCTGGCTGATCTTCGTCGGCCGCAACAGCGGCATCGACGCGGTGCGCAAGCGCGCCAAGCAAGCGCCGATGCCAGAGGAAGACCAGATATCCGATCTGGAAGACGCCGAGAGCGATATCGCGGAGCGGCTGGACGGCGCGCATTACCGCGACGACATCCTGCGGCTGCTGTTCATCTGCTGTCACCCTGATTTGCCCGCAACACAGCAGATCGCAGTGGCGCTGCGCGTCGTCTCCGGCCTCACCGTCAAGCAGATCGCGCGCGCCTTCCTGGTCGGCGAGAGCGCGATGGAGCAGCGCATCACCCGCGCCAAGGCGCGCATCGCGGACGCCGGCGTGCCGTTCGAGACGCCAGGCGCGGTCGAGCGCTCCGAGCGGCTCGCGGCGGTCGCGTCCATGGTCTACCTGATCTTCAACGAGGGCTATTCGACCAACAGCGGCGAGGCGCCGGCCCGCGCGCCTCTGTGCGAGGAAGCGATCCGGCTGGCACGGCTGCTGCTCAGATTGTTCCAGACCGAGCCGGAGATCATGGGGCTGACGGCGCTGCTTCTCCTGCAGCACGCACGCGCACCGGCACGTTTCGACGATGATGGCGAGATCGTGCTGCTCGAGGACCAGGATCGAAGCCTGTGGAGCCGCAAGATGATCGACGAAGGGCTGGCGCTGGTCGACAAGGCCCTGCGCCACCGCAAGCCCGGCCCTTACCAGGTGCAGGCGGCGATCGCGGCGCTCCACGCGCGGGCCGAGAAGGCCGAGGACACGGATTGGGTGGAGATCGACCTGCTCTACGGCCTGCTCGAACAGATGCAGCCGTCGCCGGTCATCACGCTCAACCGTGCGGTCGCGGTGGCCAAGGTGCGCGGACCGGAAGCGGCGCTGGCGATGATCGAGCCGCTCGAGCAGAGACTATCCGGCTATTTCCATTTCTTCGGCCTCAAGGGCGGGCTCTTGATGCAACTCGACCGGGGCGAGGAGGCACGCATTGCCTTCGACCGCGCCATTGCGCTCGCCAACACGGCGGCGGAAGCAGCCCATATCCGCATGCATATCGACCGTCTGATCAAGGACGGCGCCGTGCGCGCGCCGGCGAAAAAGGCAAACTAGACTAAGCGCCCTCTGCCAGTTCTGCTCCAAGGGTCGTCTGGCTCAATCGTGCAGCCTGGGCTTGGACCATGCCGGGGTGGCGATTTTCCCCTGAAACAGGTAATGGCACGCCATGATAGCCCCTTCCAGCCGCAACGGCGCGGGAAGGCATGGCGCAAGACGTTGACCCACGCCACACGAGCGGCGGGATCTGAAAGGGACAAAAATGACGATAGCGAAGGAAACGGCCGAGCTTCTGGCGAAATTGGGCGTGGCCAAGGAGGCGCTTGTCGGCGGCGACCTGATCGTGCGCAGCCCGGTGACGGGTGAGCAGATCGCGGCGCTGAAGACGATCTCGCCAGTCGACGCGGCAAAGACCATTAATGACGCCCACCAGGCATTCCAGTCCTGGCGGCTGGTGCCGGGTCCCAAGCGCGGCGAACTGGTTCGGCTGCTGGGCGAAGAACTGCGCGCGCACAAGACCGAGCTGGGCCGGCTGGTGTCGATCGAGGTTGGCAAGATACCCTCCGAAGGGCTCGGTGAAGTGCAGGAAATGATCGACATCTGCGATTTCGCCGTCGGTCTCTCACGGCAATTGTACGGTCTGACCATCGCCACCGAGCGTCCCGGCCACCGTATGATGGAAACCTGGCATCCGCTCGGCGTCGTTGGTGTCATCTCGGCTTTCAACTTCCCGGTCGCCGTGTGGTCGTGGAACGCAGCGCTGGCGCTGGTCTGCGGCGATGCAGTGGTATGGAAACCTTCCGAGAAGACGCCGCTGACGGCGCTTGCCTGCGAGGCGATCTTCAAGCGCGCGGTCAAGCGCTTCGGCGCGGACGCACCGCAAGGCCTGGCGCCGGTGCTGATCGGCGACCGTGCCGTCGGCGAGATCCTGGTCGATCATCCGAAGGTGCCGCTGGTTTCGGCCACCGGCTCGACCCGCATGGGCCGGGATGTCGGTCCGCGCCTGGCCAAGCGTTTTGCACGAGCGGTGCTGGAACTGGGCGGCAACAATGCCGGCATCGTGTGCCCGACGGCCGATCTCGACATGGCGCTGCGCGCCATCGCCTTCGGGGCCATGGGCACGGCTGGCCAGCGCTGCACGACGCTGCGCCGCCTGTTCGTCCATGACAGCGTCTACGACGCCTTGGTGCCGCGGCTGAAGAAGGCCTATCAGAGCGTTTCGGTCGGCAATCCGCTGGAGACCTCGTCGCTGGTCGGGCCGTTGATCGACAAGGCAGCGTTCGATGCCATGCAGAAGGCCCTGAGCGAAGCGACCGCCCATGGCGGCAAGGTGACCGGCGGGACACGGGTCGAGAATGGCCATCCGGATGCCTATTATGTCCATCCGGCGCTGGTCGAAATGCCAAAGCAGGTTTCGCCAGTAACGGAAGAAACCTTCGCGCCGATCCTCTATGTGATGAAGTATTCGGATTTCGACGCCGTGCTTGACGAGCACAATGCGGTCGGCGCCGGCTTGTCGTCATCGATCTTCACCCGCGACCTGCAGGAATCCGAGCGCTTTCTCGGTGTCGACGGTTCGGATTGCGGCATCGCCAATGTCAATATCGGCACCTCAGGCGCCGAAATCGGCGGTGCCTTCGGCGGCGAGAAAGAAACCGGCGGCGGACGCGAGAGCGGCTCCGATGCATGGAAGGCCTATATGCGCCGCGCCACCAATACGGTGAACTATTCCAAGGCGCTGCCGCTCGCCCAAGGCGTCTCGTTCGACATCGATTGAGAACGCCGCCCGCGATCAGTGTCGATCAAGCTCGGCGAGCATCAATCGACACAGGTGGAGGGTGTACACGCGGCAGTAACGCCGGACAGGCTCTGACGCCTGTCCAGCGTCGGCTTTTCGTGACTGGGCGCTGGCCGAGCCAGCCGACGCTGCCGAGGTCCTTGGCGTCGCGCAGCCACGCAAACGCGGAACCGGTCAATCCACCTGTTCTGGTACAATTCCGGACGGAAAACGCTTCACAGTTTTCCTGGAATGACTCTCATGCGCGGCGCTGCTCAGCCGTCGCCCTGCGATGCCGGAAAACAGGCCTTGAAGGCGGTGTCGACGACGGCCAGCTTGGCGGCCTGGACGGTCATGTATTCCTCGTAGAATCCGTGCGACACCCACATCACCGAATGGCCACGCTGACCAAGCCAGCCAATGCTGCCGAGTTCCTCCGCCGTGCGCAGTTTGCGGCCGAGATGGGTCCGCGACAGCTTGAGCCATTTGGCAAAGTCACCTATCGAAACCACGCCCGTCGGAATCCGCTCCAGGCCGGCGTGGTCGGGGTCGATGCCCGACATCAGCCAGTCCATGACGATGCCGCCATTGTTGAGCCAGATGAACAGGGAGAAGGTCTGGTTGGGTTCGCGCACCGGCTTGGACGCAAGCAGGCCGTCAGCCACCAGCGGCTGCAGCGTGGCAAGCATTTCGGGCCGCTCCAGGAATCTGGCCAGCCGGTCGCCGCCGTCGATGTGGTCGAGCGTGCGCAGATGGGCTGTTACCCAGCCGGTGAATCGCTCGATGGTGGCCGCTGTCGGCTGCAGGGGATGCGTGCGGCCGTCGCCGCCCGCCACATACTCGGCGATGTTGTAGTGCAGCATCTCCTTGATGAAGGCGTCCGCCGTGTTGCGGCTGGCCACCGCGTTCTTGTGCACGACCTCGATGAAACGCGATACGGTCAGCTCCTTGCGGCGGTCATTCGGGCCTCGCCTGAAGTGCATGGCAAGGCCGACATGACCCAAAAGCCAGCGCTGCTGTGTGGCAAAGATGGAAGCCAGGCGCGGGCTTTCCTCATAGATGCGGATCAGGGACTGCGACTGTTCCTGAACGTAGCGGTGCAAGGCCGGATGGCCGGCTATGTCTTCCAGATTCAGCGCTGATCTCCCGATGCTTTGAATCAACTCGGATGGCGAGGGTTGCGTTCCCCATTTTTCAGTCTTCAACACGCGTGTCCAGACGTACCAATTGCGGAGGACAGCGCCAGCCGAGCCACAGATCCACGGCGGCGATTTCATGGCGCATTTCGCCAACTGCTTGCTATGGCTTGGAAAACACCTCCCAACAATGGTCAGCCGAACGGTGGGATCCAGCCACGCGAGCGGCGTCACGCGACGGTCGCCTGCAGGGGCCGGTTGCTGGTCCATGGCGGCGTCTTTCACCCCATCACCCGCGAAGTCGATTTCTGCTGGAAAGGTTCGATCCCAACTTCCGGCCGGAGTTCAGCCCGGCCTGCCGGGTCGCCTTCACTCGGCGGCCTGAACCTGGTTGGCCGCGATAATTGCGCGAATCTCGGACCGGCAGGAGCCGCAATTGGTGCCTGCCTTCAGCGCGGCGCCGATGGCGTCCACGGTGGTGCAGCCAGCGGCCGCGGCAGCCGTGATCTGGTTGACCCCGACGTTGAAACAGGAACAGACGGTCGCGCCGGCATCGGGCCGTCCGGCACCGGCGCGACCGGCAACGATCCTGAAGCGCTGACGCTGGCTGGCGTGGACCTCGCCGAGCTGCTCGGCCGCCCAGCCGCGCGACACCGCGACCGGACCTGGCGCGATGAACAAGGCACCCGTCAGATGCTCGCCATCGAAGGCGGCGATGCGGTGTTGGCCGGCCTCGCGGTCGTGATAGGCGAGAACTTCGGCATCCGCGGTATCGAAGAGCGAACCGGCGAAGGCCGTCCAGTCGACATCGTCATTGGCAAAGGCAAGCTCGACCCGCCAGCCGCCCCGGCATCTGGCTACCGCCCAGTAGTCGGCGGCCATCGTCGTGGGTCTTTTGCGTGTCACGGCAAAGCCGAAGGTCCTGGCGGTGAATTTCTCGATGCTGGCCGCGACATGCTTCAACGCCGGCTGGCCTGACACCGGATCGGCAAGCGATGCGGTGAGCGTGTCGAGCCGGGCCCTGGCGGCGAATAGGTCCGTCCAGTGCATCGGCGCGAACAGGCTGCCCCGGCGCTGGCGCGTGGTCACCAGCGCGCGGACCAGCACCTCGCCGCGCGGGGTCGAGACGCGTGCGATGTCGGCATCGCCAATGCCGTGGCGGTGCGCATCCACTGGGTGGATTTCGACAAAGGGCTCGGCGATGTGCTGGGACAGGCGCGGGCTTTTGCCCGTACGCGTCATGGTGTGCCAGTGGTCGCGGATGCGGCCGGTGTTGAGGATGAGCGGGAAGTCGGAGGTGATGCGGGTTTCGACGGTCGGGCGGATGGCGATGAAGCGTGCCTTGCGGTCGGGCGTGTAGAAGTTGCCGTTGGCGAAGAAGCGGATGGATTGGTGCCCGGTCGGGGTGAGGGGAGTGCCTGGGCTCGGCCCTGGCCATTGGAAAGGCGCTAGCGCGTCGTAGTCTTCTCTATCGACACCAGCATAAGCGCCAATGTCGAAATCGCGCTCGCCGTCATTCTCGAATGCCGACAACGCGGCGTGCTCGGCAAAGATTTCCGCCGGCGTCTCATGCGCAAACGCCCCGTCAAAGCCCATGCGCCGCGCCACCTCGGCAATGATCCACCAGTCGGGCCGCGCCTCGCCGGGGATCGGCAAGAACGCGCGCTGGCGCGAGATGCGGCGCTCGGAATTGGTGACGGTGCCATCCTTCTCGCCCCAAGCCGTCGCCGGCAGCCGGACATGGGCATGGCGGACGGTGTCGGTCTCGGCCAGCACGTCCGACACTACGACGAAGGGACAGGCCTTGATCGCCGCTTCGACGGCGCCTGCATCCGGCATCGAATCGACCGGGTTGGTGGCCATGATCCACAGCGCCTTGATGCGTCCGTCGGCAACCGCCTTGAACATATCGACCGCCTTGAGGCCCGGTTTCCCTGCAATCGCCGGCGCATTCCAGAAGCGCTGCACGCGTTCGCGATGCTCGGGGTTTTCGATCTCCATATGGGCGGCGAGCATGTTGGCCATGCCGCCGACCTCGCGGCCGCCCATGGCGTTGGGCTGGCCAGTGACAGAGAACGGCCCGGCGCCCGGTTTTCCGATACGGCCAGTGGCGAGATGGCAGTTGATGATCGCATTGACCTTGTCGGTGCCCTGGGACGACTGGTTGACGCCCTGGCTGTAGACGGTGACTGTCTTCTCCGTCCTGGCGAACAGGCTGTAGAAACGGCCGAGCTCGTCTTCGCTGAGCCCCGTGGCGGCAGCGACGCCGGCAAGGTTGAGCGCCGAGGCGGCGAACAGTGCTTGTCCAAAGCCGGACGTATGCGCCGTGATATAGGCACGATCGAGCGCATTGTGCTGGCCGAGCCAGGCGAGCAGGCCGGTGAACAGGGCGACGTCGCCATCCGGCGCGATCGCCAGATGCATGTCGGCGATGTCAGATGTCACGGTGCGGCGCGGGTCGACCAGCACCACCTTCATCTCGGGCCGTTTTTCGCGGGCGGCCGCGATGCGCTGATAAAGCACCGGATGGCACCAGGCGAGGTTGGAGCCGACCAGCACGATGAGATCGGAGAGTTCCATATCCTCGTAGGTTCCCGGCACGGTGTCCGAACCAAACGCGCGGCGGTGGCCGGCGACCGAGGACGCCATGCAGAGACGCGAATTTGTGTCGATGTTGGCCGAGCCGACAAAACCCTTCATCAGCTTGTTGGCGAGGTAGTAATCCTCGGTCAGCAACTGGCCGGAGACGTAGAAGGCGACCGCGTCGGGACCATGTTCGGCAATGGTTTGGCAGAAGGTCGAAGCGACGAGGTCGAGCGCCTCGTCCCAAGACGAGCCGTGGTCGTGGATTTGCGGATGGAGCAGCCGGCCGTCGAGGCCGATGGTCTCGGCGAGCGCGGAGCCCTTCGAGCAGAGCCGGCCGAAATTCGCCGGATGATCGGGGTCGCCACGGACGGACACCTGTCCGTCCGTGGCGATCTTTGCCAGTACGCCGCAGCCCACCCCGCAATAGGGGCAGGTGGTCCTCACCTCGCGTGCTTCGTCAATCTCCATGGTTCAGGCCGCGCGGCTGGCCAGCGCTTCCAGCGCGATGAACAGGCGCTCGCCTTCCCGCTTCACCGGGATAGTGCGCACGGCGCCCTCGTCGGCGCCAAGCGCCTTGCCCGTCTCCAGCGAGATCACCCAATTGTGCAGAGGACACGTCACGGCCGCGCCATGGACGATGCCCTGGCTCAGCGGTCCGCCTTTGTGCGGGCAATGGTCCTCGATGGCGAAGACCTCGTCGTCCGCCGTGCGAAAGACGGCGATCTTGCCTTGCGGTGTGGCGACACAGCGCGCGCCGCGCCGGGGAATATCGGAGATGGTGCCGATCGCGATCCAGTTCATGATTGTCACTCCGCCGCCTGCGCAAACCCGACCGAGGCCATGGGCCGGAACTCGTGCTTGTCCTTGCCGGAGACGCGCTCGGACCACGGATCGACCTGGGCGAATTTCTGCGAAAAGACAAAGCGCTCGTAGTAGGCCTGGCGCTTCTCGCCGTCGTCCATGATCTGGCGCTTGACCTCGGCTATGCCGACGCGCTTGGCCCATTTGTAGATGCGTTCGAGATAGCGGCCCTGCTCGCGATACATCTGCGTCAGCGCCACGATGTGCTGCAGCGCTTCGTCTTCGGTCCTGACCAGGCCGAGCACTTCCGTGCCCTTGATATCGAGACCGGCGGCACCGGCGAAGTGGATCTCGTAACCACTGTCGACGCAGATCACGCCGACATCCTTGCAGGTCGCCTCGGCACAGTTGCGCGGACAACCCGATACCGCCATCTTGACCTTGGCGGGGGTCCACGAACCCCACATGAATTTCTCGATGCGGATGCCGAGCCCGGTCGAATCCTGCGTGCCGAAGCGGCACCAGTCGGAGCCGACGCAGGTCTTCACTGTGCGCAGGCCCTTGGCATAGGCATGGCCCGAGACGAAGCCGGCCTGGCCGAGATCGGCCCACACCGCCGGCAGGTCCTCCTTGCGGATGCCCAGCATGTCGATGCGCTGGCCGCCGGTGACCTTGACCATCGGGATCTCGAATTTGTCGACGACGTCGGCGATGGCGCGCAGTTCGGCCGCATTGGTCACGCCGCCCCACATGCGCGGCACCACCGAATAGGTGCCATCCTTCTGGATGTTGGCGTGGACGCGCTCGTTGATGAAGCGCGACTGGTAGTCGTCGGCATACTCGTCTGGCCAGTCGCAGACGAGATAGTAGTTGAGTGCCGGCCGGCATTTGGCGCAGCCGCAGGAGGTCTTCCACTCCAGTTCCTGCATGACCGCCGGAATGGTCTTCAGGTGCTTGGCCTTGATCAGCCGGCGTACTTCGTCATGGCCGAACGTGGTGCAGGAACACATAGGCTGCACCGCGGCCGGGTTGTAGGTGTCACCAAGGGTCAGCACCATCAGCTTTTCGACCAGCCCTGTGCAGGAGCCGCAGGAGGCCGACGCCTTGGTGTGGGCGCGGACGTCGTCGAGCGAAGTCAGGCCCTTGCCCGTGATCGCGCCCGTGATCTTGCCCTTGCAGACGCCGTTGCAGCCGCAGATTTCCGCATCATCCGGCAAGGCTGCAACGGCCGCCATAGGGTCCAGCGGGGCACCCCCCTGGTAGGACTGGCCGAAGATCAACGTATCACGCATTTGCGATATGTCGGTCTGCTTCTTCTTCAGGTCGTTGAACCAGGCGCCGTCAGCCGTCTCGCCATAGAGCACGGTGCCGATGATGCGATCATCCCTGAGCACCAGGCGTTTGTAGACGCCGGCGGAAGCGTCGCGCAGCACGATCTCCTGGCGGTCGTCGCCATCGGCGAAGTCGCCGAGCGAAAAGAGGTCGATGCCGGTGACCTTGAGCTTGGTCGGCGTGTCCATGTGGACGAAGGCGGCGGTCTCGTCGCCGGCAAGCTGATGAGCGGCAACACGCGCCATCTCGTAGAGCGGCGCCACCAGCCCGTAGACCGTGCCGCCCACCTCGGCGCACTCGCCGAGCGCGAAGATGTCGGGGTCGTTGCTGCGCATCCCGGCATCGACGACGATGCCGCGGTTGACGGCGATGCCTGCATCCTTGGCCAGCGCCGCATTCGGCCTGATGCCGACCGCCATCACCACCAGGGTCGCCGGGATGATTGTGCCGTCGGCGAGTTCCACCTGCTGGACCTTGCCATTGCCTGTGATCGCCTGGGTGTTGGCCTTGGTGATGACCTTGATGCCGCGTTGTTCGACGGCGCGCTGCAGGAGATAGCCGGCGGCCGGATCTAGCTGACGCTCCATCAGCGTCGGCATGACATGCAGCACGGTGACATCCATGCCTTGCGAATTCAGCCCGGCCGCGGCCTCGAGCCCGAGCAGGCCGCCGCCGATGACCACGGCCTTGGCGCGCGACTGGGCGGCAAGCATCATAGCGCGGACGTCATCCAGGTCGCGATAGGTCAGCACGCCCGGAAGGTTGTGGCCCGGCACCGGGATGATGAACGGCACCGAGCCGGTGGCGATGACAAGCTTGTCGTAGGGCTCGGTCACGCCGTGATCGGAGGTGACGGTCTTCGCTTGGCGGTCGATGGCTACGATCTTGTGACCCTTGTAGAGGGTGATGCCGTGCTTGATGTACCAGCCGTCGCCATGGATGATGATTTCCTCATAGGCCTTTTCGCCTGACAGCACGGGCGACAGCATGATGCGGTCATAGTTCACGCGCGGCTCGGCGTTGAAGATGGTGACGGCGTAGCGGCCCGGCGCCTGTTCCAGCAGATGCTCCAGCATGCGCCCGGGGGCCATGCCGTTGCCGATGATAACGAGTTTTTCGGTCATGTGCTTACTCCGCTCCCGTGTCACTCTGCGGCGTAGGAAAGGTCTGGAGCTTCGGCGGCTGTCGCGCGCTCCATGCGCCGGATGGAAAAGTGCATCCAGGCAAAGCAGGTGACGACGATCAGGAAGAGCAGCATGAAGCAGCTCGACCAGACGCCGGTGAGGTCGTTGAGCGCGCCAAAGGCGATCGGCAGGATAAAGCCACCGAGACCGCCGATCATGCCCACCACACCACCAACCGCGCCGACACTCTGTGGATAATAGGCGGGAATGTGTTTGTAGACGGCGGCCTTGCCAAGGCTCATGAAGAAGCCGAGCACGCAGGCAACGGCAATGAAGGCGAGCGGGCCGATCTCGAAATGGAAGGCGATCGGCCCGCTGATGCCGCGTACGACGTAGTCTGCCGAGGGGAGAGACAGAATGAAGGTCGTGACGGCACTGACCGCGAAAGTCCAATAGAGCACGGTGCGGGCGCCGATCCGGTCGGAGAGCACGCCGCCATAAGCGCGGAAGACACTTGCGGGAATTGAATAGGCCGCGCCGATCATGCCGGCGGTCGCGAGACCGAAGCCGTAGACGCCGATCAGATAGCGCGGAAGCCACAGCGACAACGCCACGAACGCACCGAAGGCGAAGAAATAGTAGAAGGCGAATCGCCAGACCTGCAGGTTCTTGAGCGGCGCGAATTCCTGCCAGAAGCTCCTCACGGGTGTCGCCTTGCCGGCACGGCGCTCGCGAATGACCGGATCGTCGCCGGTGGTGAACCAGAAGACGACAGCCATGACGACGAGTGCCGCCGCCCAGATCAGCGCAACCGACTGCCACCCCCAGGAAAGAAGCACGAACGGCGCCAGGAACTTGGTGACCGCGGCCCCGACATTGCCGGCACCGAAGATGCCGAGGGCCGTACCCTGCTTGCCGGCGGGGAAGAAGCGCGAGACGTAAGACACGCCGACGGCGAAGGAGCCGCCGGCTAGCCCGACGCCGAGCGCGGCGACCAGCATCTGCGCGTAGGTGTGCGCAAAAGCCAGCAGGAAGGTCGCGATTGCCGCCGCAAGCATGGTCGCGGTGTAGACCAGCCGCCCGCCAAAGCGGTCGGTCCAGACGCCGAGCACCATGCGCACGAGGGAACCGGTGAGGATCGGCGTGCCGACGAGCAGGCCGAATTCCGTCTCATTCAGCCCGAGATCCTGCTTAATGCGCACGCCGATGATCGAAAAGATCGTCCACACCGCGAAGCAGACGGTGAAGGCGATGGTGGACATTACGAGCGCCTGCCGGGGAGCAGTGTCCTGGCTGGGCGCGGCTGGGAGATTTGCGGTCATGTCAGGCTCCGGTTTGCGGCATCGCCGCGCTCGTTCTTGGGTGGTGAATGCGGTGCGGCATAGGTCAGCGCGAAGAGGCCGCGCCTTGCGCGATCACTTGCGGAGCCTTGCCCTCTGGTTTGGTGCCGGTGGGAAACAGCAGGAGCGCCACGGTGAACAGCACCGCGGTCATCGCGCTGCTCACCAGAAAATCGCGGCGGGTGAAATCCTTCAGGGATGTTGTTCCGATCCGTTTCGTCATCGTCGTCTCCGGTTGGGCGCCTTGGGAACGGCGCTCCGTTGATTGCGTGTTCGGGTCCAAAACAAAAAAGCCGCCGTCCAAGCCCTCGCGTCCGTACATCCGGGATCGCGTGTAGACCTGAGCGGCAGCTTTGCCTGTGGCGCCCGCCATTGGACGCCTGTTCGATTGCCCGAGAAGGGCTCGTTTATTTCAATGCAGGAACCGTGCCAGTTTCCGAACTGTCTGGAATGTCTAGCGAAATCAGTTACATCGCCGACTCATGGTTCGGTCGCGCCAGCAACGGATAAGGTCAAACATTGACCAATCCGGTCGATGGATCGCATAAATTTTGTGCAATGCACAAGAATGGCGCGCGAATGATCAGCGGCGCGACTGGCTCGCAATATAGGCGTCGATCTCGTCGAGATCGAAGATCTGGCCGTCGAAGAAGCCGTCCGGGCCAAGCACCAGGCTCGCGCCCGCCGAGCCCACCGGCGTCGCCACCTTCAGCGCGCCCTCGACCTTGGCATTGGCGCCGGGCAGCGCGACGCCGAGCGGCTTCAGCGCCGAGCGGTACAGATCTGGCCGGTAGCAATCGCGGGCGATGGCAAGGTTTTCCGGCGTATGCGCGACATGCCCCCAGCGGACCATCTGCGTGTAGAACCACAGCGCATGGCTTTTCCAGGGGAAGTTGGCCGCCTTGTCGAACGGCACGAAGAAGTCGTCGATGTCCAGCTCCGCCCCGCCGCCCAGCCGGAGACGGCCAGTCAGGATCGGCATCTGGACGGCCGGCGGCAGGCCAAGGAAGCCACGTTGCGCCATCACCGCGGCCAATTCGTCGCGGTTCGCGGGATCCTGGCACCAGCGCGCCGAGTGATGCAGTGCGCGCAAGAGCGCCGCCAGCGCCTCGGGGCTCTGTTCGGCCCAAGCCTTGCGCGCGCCGATCACCTTCTCGGGGCTGTTGCGCCAGAGCAGCGCCTTGACGGTGACGATATGGCCGGTGCCGGCTGCCACGGCGGCGCTGTTCCAGGGTTCGCCGACGCAATGGCCGTCGATGCGGCCGGCTGCCAACGCGTCGGCCATGAAGGGCGGCGGCACGATGACGATCTCGATTTCGCGCGAGGGATCGATGCCGCAGGCGGCAAGCCAATAACGCAGTTCGTAATTGTGCCCGGAATGCGGATGCACGACGGCAAAGCGCAGTGGGTCGCGGCCGGCGGCCGCCCGCTCGCGGATGAACGCGCGAAGGGCCGCGCCGGCGCGCGCCGGATCGAGATCGGGCACGGCGCCGTGCGCCTCCATGCCCGCCCAGACGGCGTTGGAGATGGTGACGCAGTTGCCGCCGAGCCCCAGCGAAAAGGGCACGATGGTCTCGGAGGCGAGGGGGGTGAGGCCAAGATTGCAGGCGAGCGGCATCGGTCCCAGCATGTGCGCGAGGTCGAAATGGCCGATGGCGATGCGGTCGCGGATGTTGGCCCAGGAGGTCTCGCGGTGCAGCGTGAGATCGATGCCTTCGCGCGCGGCAAAGCCCAGTTCGCCGGCAGCGACCAGGACGGCGCTATCGAAAAGCGGCATGAAGCCGGCGGTGATCTGGTGCTCGGCGCCCATGTCTATTCGTCCTCCGCCGGTCCGAGAAGCCCGGCGGCAGTCACCAGGCTCTGGGCGATATCGCTGATCTTGCGGTTCTGGTTCATCGCCGTCTTGCGCAGCAGCGCGTAGGCGGCCTCTTCGGTCAGGCCGCGCGACTTCATCAGGATGCCCTTGGCGCGGTCGATCACCTTGCGGCTCTCGAGCTCGCTGCGCGCCTCTTCCAGCTCGCGCGCCATGCGCGAGAAAGCGTTGAAGCGGCTCACCGCCATGTCGAGGATCGGCTTGACGCGCTCCTGCCTCAACCCGTCGACGACATAGGCCGAAACGCCGGCATCGACCGCCGCCTCGATCGAGGCCTGGTCGGAGCGGTCGACGAACATGGCGATCGGCCGCTTCACCGCGCGCGACAGCTGGAACATGTTTTCCAGCATGTCGCGGTTGGGGTTTTCCAGATCGATGACGATGACGTCGGGCTCGATCTCGGCGATGCGGCGCGCAATGCCGCTGACGTCATGGATGACGGTGACCCGCTCATGGCCCGCCTCGCGCAAGCCGGCCTCGATTATCGAAGCGCGGATGCGGTTTTCATCGATCACCAGGACGGCGAGTGAAGTTCGGATCATGCCGGCATTGTGGGCATGCTGGGGAATTTGTGCAATGCGGCAATAGCCGCGTCCGTGGAAAGGCGACGGACGTCAACGGCTACCTTGGCGGCAATCCGCCAAGGATAGGATCAGGAGACGGAGCGGCTTCAGCCGCAGACGCGAACGTCCTCGAATACCCTGTGGTGGTGGCGCCAATGCACGATCGTTTCCGTGTGGCAGCGGTGGTGCCGGCGGTGCCAGCGGTAGCCGCCATTGTCGTAGTCTTCGTACTGAGCGTTCCGGTCGCCATCGTATTCGTTATCATAACGGCGCACATGATGACGGCGAACGACAATCCCGGAATCGTCATCCGAGGAATATCGGTTGTCGTCATCGGACTGAATCGTCAAACTTGCGGCTTGCGTTGGCGCAATGACTGAAGCCGTCGCGGCAAACGCCAATAGGGAAGCCAAAATCACCTTCTTCACGTTTCGTCCTCCTGGGGTTGACTGGCATCAACTCGCAACAGGAGGAGCTTGTTCCAGGGTACATACCACACGCTTTCCAACGCGGTGGACATCAAGACGTGACCGACGCGCGGCAAAAATCATTACAAATGGACGAAGGCGGTCAGCGGCAGATGATCGGAGGCCACGCGCGACAGCGGCGTGTCATGCGCTTCGACGGCCGCGATGATGCCGTGCCGGTTGGCCATGATCCGATCGAGCGCCAGCAGCGGCAGGTTGGACGGGAAGGTGGGGACTGCCGGTGGCTGCGGGCCGAAGGTCGCGTGCAGCGTGTTCAGCGCGGAGCGATTTCCGAGCCGCCATTCGTTCAGATCGCCGAGCAGGAGCGTCGGCTTCTCATCGGGGCTGTTCATGAGATCGAGCACGACCTGGGCCTGCTGCGAGCGGGAGCGGCGCAGCAATCCGAGATGGGCCGCGATGATGCGCAATGATTGATTTCCGTCGAAATCGATCTCCGCCACCACGGCGCCGCGCGGTTCGAGACCCGGAAGCCTGATCTGATGCACGTCGCGAACGACGCCCCTTTTGAACAGCAGGACATTGCCGTGCCAGCCGTGGCCTTTGCCCGTTGCGGAAATGGGCACCGGCACGAGGCCGGTTTCCAGTTCGAGACGGTGCAGGTCGAGAAGCCCGACACGGTCGCCGAAACGATTGTCGGCCTCCTGCAGGGCGATGACGTCGGGGGCGATCTCGCGGATGACGCGGCTGGTGCGGTCGGGATCGAATTTGCGGTCGACGCCGATGCATTTGTGGACGTTGTAGGAGGCGACCAGCGTCCCGGTGACGCCGTCCTTCTTCGGCGACAAGGCGTTGGCCTTGCGCATCCGCCTGTCGCGAATGGACAGGAGCATGCTGGCCGGCAGGCTGCGCCCGCTCATTCGCATAACCCGCCCATCATCCCTAGGGTTCTCACCATGCACCTGGAAATAAAGTCTTTCGGCCGATGTTCCATCGTTGGTGACATGCTACCGGGCAAACACGTCGTTTTGTTAAAGATAGGATTTTTGTCGCAGATAATGGTTTTTTCTAGAGATAGGGCGAACCCAGCCAGAGGATGCGGTCGAACAGGCGGATGATGAAGGGACGCGCCCGCAAGGAGGCCAGCGTGACTGGAACAGCCGTTTCGATCGCCGTTTCGATCCGCCTCTCGATCTCGGTGGCGAAGCCTGCGTCGAGGACCTCCAGGTCGATCTCGAAGTTGAGCCGCAGCGAGCGGGCGTCGAGATTGGAGGACCCGACATAGGCCCACACGCCGTCGATCGAAAGCAGCTTGGAATGGTCGAAGGGTCCTTCCGTGCGCCATATGCGGCAATAATTCTTCAGGATCTGGTCGAATTGCGCGGTCATGGCGCGGTCGACAAGGAAGAGATTGTTCACCGCCGGCACCACGACATCGATCTCGACACCGCGCCTGGCCGCGGTGACCAGGGCACTGATCAGTTCCCGGTCTGGCAGGAAATAGGGCGACATCAGGCGTATCGACTTGCGCGCCACAGAGAAGGCGCCGATCAGCAGTTTGTGGTTGGTCTCGTTGCTGGCATCCGGCCCGGATGCGACCGCACGCACCAGCATCGGCTGGCCGGCGGGCGGTGAAACCGGTGTGATCCGCCAGGCATCGCCCTTCAGCGCCTCCTTGGTGGCGAAGCGCCAGTCTTCCGCGGCGACCGAGAAGAGGTCGGCGACGACGGGTCCGGTGACCTGGAAATGCGTGTCCCTGGCGCTGTTCGATCCGGCGAACTCCGACGAAAAACCCTTGCGGATGTTCATGCCGCCGGTAAAGGCAACCGTGCCGTCGATCACCAGGATCTTGCGGTGGGTCCGCAGGTTGGCATAGGGCAGGCGCAGGCCCATGACGATGTTGCCGTTGAAGACATCCGCCGTAATGTTGGCGCGGCGCAGATGTGCCAGGATGCTGGGGACGGAGTAGCGGGCGCCGACGGCATCGATCAGCACACGCACGGTGACGCCGCGCCGGACAGCGCCGGCCAGCGCTTCGACGAAAAGCAGGCCGACGCCGTCATTGTCGAAAATATAGGTCTCCAGCAGGACGCTGCGCTCCGCCCCGTCGATCGCCGCGCACATTGCGGGGTAGGCCTCGTCGCCGCTCTCCAGCACGTCGATTGCATTTCCCGGGTTGAGCGCGCGCCGCGCCACCCTGTCGCCCAGCGTCCTGAGGCCGGTGAAGCGCTGTCCATAGCGCTCGACGATCAACGCCTCTTCGGCGGCGACGTCGCGCTCGTGCTTGGCCGACACAAGGCCTTCGGCAAGCGGGCGCTGCGCGCTGATCGTGGCGCGGCGGATGCGGTTGATGCCGGCCACGGCATAGATCAGCACGCCGAGGATCGGCGACAGCACCATGACGCCGACCCAGCCGGTGGCGGCGCGGACGTCCTCCTTGGTCATGACGGCATGGGCAATGCCGATGGTCGCCATCACCACCGAGATGATCGCCAGTATTTGTGTCCAGTGAATCACCAGGGTCTCGAACATTGCCGGGACTATCCAGCGAGCGCCCGCGGAAGGCAATGCAGCCGGCGATGTCCACATCCGCCCATTGGCCGCGCGGCGCTACCGGGTTGTGTCTACGGATGCAAGAACGGCCGGCGCACGGTTATTTGAGCAACTCAACCAAGACGCTGAAAGCGGCGTTCACCCTGACCCCGGGGAAGCATAAAGCCGTTGTGATCCGGCGCCCCTCCCATTCTGCTTTGGTCTTCCAGGGCTTCCTGTACTTTGGTACCGCATCCGTTGTATATGAGGGGGAATGAAATTGCCGATGTAACACTTCGGCTGAAGGCGAGGGGGGCGCCGGATGATCACGTTCAACTTCGAAGGGCCGGGCGACGGCGATATGTCGGCCGATTGCCAGGACCAGTTGCTGCCTCTCGTCAACGGGATCGTCCAGGCTGCGGTGGCTGCCGGGTGGAACCGGGACGACGTTCTTCTGACTATCGTGGAACTCGCCTGGGATCTGTACGAGAACCGGCGCGGAGATCTCTAGCCGTTCATTTTTCCATCTTTATCTCGAATAAAGATTTTTATTTGCGCGTGGGAGTTCTTCCCAAGCCAAGGTGCGAGCGTTACGCTATCTTCCGGGTCGGGAAAGGGGATTTGAGGCGGCGTCGGACGGCTGAGGCAGCGCGAATGAAAAATGCGGACGAGGCACGGGAAAGCGGCGTTTCCCAAGGCATCGATCGGGAGCGAGCAGCTCGATACGTCCTGGACATCATTCCTGAAAGTGCAGGTCCGCGCAGGGCCACAGCGCAAGGAAGCGTGATTTATTCCGTTCGCGGGCCCGGCTCGCAGACATTCCTGGCCAAGGAGTACTCCGTAGGGATCGTGCTTGCGCCCATGCAGCCTGCGCATTGTTCGCCGTCGGGACGCATCGATCCCATGAACGGGCCTGGCGCTGCAGGCCCGCTGCGATCAATCACGAATTGTTTTCCGGCGGAACGGGGAAGGAAGCCTCGGGTTGAACTTTATCTGGGACATGTCAGGAGGCCGAAGAATGCCGGGCGATGATGGCCCCCCTGGGTCAGTTTCTCGAATCAATTCGGCGCGGCAGCCGGCGCTCACTGCAAAAGGCGGGCTTTCTCCCCGTGCCGCACGCAAGGTGCAAGACTTCCTGCACGAGAACTTCACCCGCAAGCTGTCGCTTGCCGAGATCGCCGCGGTCTGCGCGCTTTCGCCCTCTCACTTCGTGCGGGCATTTGCCAGGACGTTCGGGGTGCCGCCGCACCAATATGTCCTCGACCTGCGGCTGGACCTTGCCGAAAGGCTGCTTGCCGACAGCCGCATGACGATCGCGGACATCGCTCATTCCTGCGGATTTTCTAGCCAGAGCCATTTTACCACCATGATGAAGAAATACCGGCAGGTGACGCCATTGCAGGCGCGGGTAGGTAAGCTTAACGCCAAGGTTAGATGAAGGTCGACTTGCGGCGTTGTTTCACTGCTTGGTCTTAAAGCATCGGCTAAAGTAACGAGCCGTTAACCTCTGCCGGGTTGCTCGACTCTTTTCTCACAAGACAGCAATATCGTGAAATACCGCAAGCAGGAATCATGTCTTCCTGTCGTGGATTGGAATTGTCAGACGATTCCATGCCGGCCAGCGGAGAGGGCACCATGACCGACACCAAGACTTCGAGCGGCTCACTTGTTGTGCAGCGTCGCGCGGCGCGTTTCGCCGGCAACTGGATCGCGAATGCCGATCCTCGCTCTCGCTCGGTTCGCCGTCGTTTGATGGCGGTCCTGCGCATGGCTCATCGCGCGCAGGGTATGGGGCGCAAGCGCCTGGGGCTGGGAACGCTCGGGGTCGGCGGGATGCCGGCGGCGGCCGCGATGCTGGGCGCCTTCGCGATCGGCATGGCTGCGATGCCGGCTCAGGCGCAATATCAGGCTGGCGGCGGTTCAGCGACCGGTCCCGAGACCGTGGCGATCGGAAATGGCTCAACCGCCAGCCTTAACTGGGCCATAGCAGTCGGTTTCCAGGCCAATTCGGCGGCACAATATTCGATTGCCATTGGCCGGACCGCGTCGGCCACGGGCCCCGGCGGCGCGGTGGCGCTGGGCTCTGGCACAATCTCAAATAATGTCAACACGGTGGCGATCGGCGTGAGCGCCAGTGCCACCGGCGCCGGCGACAGCGCCTTGGGCACCTTCTCCGTTGCTTCCGGAGGTAACTCCACCGCGGTCGGCGTCAGTTCCTTGGCCAGCGGTTCCCTGTCATTCGCCGGGGGTTGGTCATCTAAAGCCACCGGGACGCGCGCCATCGCGCTCGGGAGTAACGCGGTCTCGTCGGGACTGGACACCATTGCCCAAGGTACCAACACGAACGCAGGCGCCCAGAATGCCGTTGCAATCGGCTTTCAGGCGACTGCAACCACGATAAACTCAGTCTATCTCGGCTCGCGCACTGCCGCCGGAACGGGAGCGCTGGCCCAGAGCGCCATCGCTATCGGTACTGATGTGACGGCGTCCCAGGTCGATACGATCGCGATGGGCCGCCAAAGCAAGGCGACTGGCACGAACGCCGCGGCGATCGGCCTATTTGCCAATGCTGCGGGGACAAGCTCCGGGGCGTTCGGTCGCTCTGCCACCGCTTCGGCCGACTTCTCGCTGGCACTGGGCAATTTGGCCGTGGCGAGCGCTACCGGCACGGTCGCGGCGGGGTCTGGAGCCCAGGCCGCGGGCGTCAACGCCACGGCGATCGGCAACAATGCCGCTGCGAGTGGCTTGAATGCAGCTTCGCTGGGAACGGCTGCAAACGCGAGCGCTCAATCTGCCATCGCCATAGGCACCACCTCCGTTGCGAGTGGCGCCGCCAGCACAGCGGTTGGTAACGTCGCCGTTGCCAGCGGCCAAAATGCCTCCTCATTCGGGTCCGGATCCAAGGCGACGGGAGACAATTCCCTCGCTGCCGGCGTCAGCGCCAACGCCAGCGGGGTCGCCAGCACCGCACTCGGCATCGGCGCCGCGGCGTCGGCCACGAGCGCCATCGCCATCGGCAACAATGCCGCGGCCAGTTCCACCAACGCGGTTGCCATGGGCACCAACGCGGTGGCGACCGGCGGCCAAGCCATCTCCATCGGTGCGAACAACACCGCCTATGGTGACGGCGCGGTGGCAATCGGCGATCCGAGCTTCGCCAGCGGCACCGGCGCCTTCACCGGCGGCGCCAACAACATCGCCAACAGCGACGGCACGGCAACCGCCACCGCCGCCAACCAGGCCGCCGGCGCGGTCGCCATCGGCAACAACAACAAGGCGATCGGGCAGGGCTCGGTGGCGCTGGGCAACGGCTCGACGGCGGGTGCCGCCGGTCTCGCCGGCAATGTCGCGCTGGGCAACGGCGCGACGGCGGCGGCAAGCTCCGGCGACGTGGCGCTCGGCTCGGGCTCGGTGACCGCCACGGCGGTAGGCACCGCCAGTGGAGTGGTCAACGGCACGACCTATGCCTTCCAGGGCACCAACCCGACCTCGACGGTCAGCATCGGCGCGCCCGGAGCGGAACGCACCATCACCAACCTGGCGGCGGGGCGGATCAGCGCGCTCTCGACCGACGCCATCAACGGTTCGCAGCTCTTCGCCACCAACCAGGCGGTTGATGCCATCGGCGCCGTCGTCAACAACATCAATGTCGGCGGCGGCATCAAGTATTTCCACGCCAACTCGGTGCTGGCGGATTCGCAGGCGCTGGGAGCCGATTCCGTCGCTGTCGGCCCGAACGCGGTGGCCAACAATGCCGGCGACGTCGCGATCGGCCTGAATTCGACGTCGGGCGCAACGACCAATGTCGGCGGCACGACGATCGGCGGCGTCAACTACACCTTCGCCGGCGGCACGCCGGCGGGCGCCTTCTCGGTCGGCTCGGTCGGCGCCGAGCGCCAGATCCAGAACGTCGCGGCCGGGCAGTTGAACGGCGGTTCGACCGATGCCGTCAACGGCTCGCAGCTCTTCGCCACCAACCAGCAGGTGACGCAGAACACGACCGACATCGCCAATATCGGCAGTGGCGTCACCAATCTCGGCAACACGATCAACAACATTGCCGGCGACACCTCGACCGCCTACACCGATGCCAACGGCATAGGCATCCGCTACGCCCGCACCAACGAGGCCGGCCTGGCGCAGACGGACTCCTTCGCACAAGGCGTCGGTTCCACCGCGGTCGGCTACCAGGCGACCGCGACCGGGGTCAGCGCGCTGGCGCTCGGCCGCGACAGCAACGCCAGCATCGACGGCGGCGTGGCGCTCGGCTCGGGTTCGGTCTCCGATCGCGCGATCGCTCCGGCTACCGGGCAACTGCCCGCCGGCCCATCCAACTTCATCCAGTACAACACCACCGACAAGACGCTGCTCGGCGCCGTGTCGGTCGGCAACGCCACATCCTATCGGCAGATCACCAATGTGGCCGACGGCACGCAGGACCAGGACGCGGTGACGGTGCGCCAGCTCGCCGGCGCCATCGCTGCCGTATCGGCCACCTCGACCAAGTATTTCCATGCCAATTCGGTGGCGGGCGACTCGCTGGCGGTCGGCGCGGAATCGGTCGCGGTCGGTCCGACCACGGTCGTCAACGGCGATAACGGCATCGGCATCGGCAACGGCGCCGTCGTCGACCAGACGGCACCCGGCGGCACGGCCATCGGCCAGAACGCCCATGTGATGCTGGCCGACGGCCTGGCGCTCGGCACCAATTCGCTCGCCTCCGGCATCCAGTCGGTGGCGCTCGGCGCCGGCGCCCAAAGCAGCTTCATCAACAGCGTGGCGCTGGGCGCGCAGTCCGTCACCACGGTCGGCGCACAGGCCGGTTACACGGCCTTTGCCCTGACCACCCCGCAGACTTCGGTGGGCGAGGTGTCGATCGGCGGCGCCGGGGCCGAACGCAAGCTCACCAATGTCGCGGCGGGCTCGGCCGACACCGACGGCGTCAACGTCTCGCAGCTGCGCGGCGTCTCGCAAAACGTGTCCAACCTGTTCGGCGGCGGCACAACGGTCAATCCGGACGGCTCGATCACCGGTCCGACCTACAACATCCAGGGCAACAACTATTCGACCGTCTATGATGGCTTCACCGCCGTCGACAATGCGCTGACCAACATCAACAATGGCGGCGGCATCAAGTATTTCCACGCCAATTCGGGACTGGCAGACAGCGTCGCCGGGGGCACCAACGCCGTGGCGATCGGGCCGGAGAGCGTGGCGAGCGGCACAGACAGCCTGGCCGCCGGCCATGGTTCGACAGCCGCGGGCCAAGGCGCCGTCGCGCTCGGCCAGGGCGCACAGGCCAACAACGCCAGCGATGTGGCGCTCGGTTCGGGTTCGGTGTCGCAGACCGCGGTCGGTACGTCCAGCACCACTATCAACGGCAAGACCTACGCCTATGCCGGCACCACCCCGACCGGAACCGTCAGCGTCGGCGACGCCGGCTCCGAGCGGACGATCACCAATGTCGCCGCCGGACGCGTTTCTTCCGGCAGCACCGATGCGATCAACGGCTCGCAGCTCTACGCCACCAACACGGCGATCGAGGACCTGACCAAGACGATCGGCGGCATCGGCGGCACTGTCCAAAACACCGTGCAATACGACACCGTCAACAATCCGGACGGATCGACGACCAAGACCAACAAGATAACGCTGCAGGGCGGCGATCCGAATGCGCCTGTCGTCATCTCCAACGTCGGCCCCGGCGTTGCCGGCACCGACGCGGTCAACGTCAACCAGCTGAACCTGAACCTGGCCCAGAGCAAGACCTATACCGACCAGGTGGCGGTCACGACGTTGCAGCAGGCCAACAATTATACCGACCAGAAACTGGGCCAGCTCAATTCCGACATCAGCGGCATCAGGGACGAAGCCCGGCAGGCGGCGGCAATCGGACTGGCGGCGGCCTCGCTGCGCTATGACGACCGTCCCGGCAAGCTGAGCGTGGCGGCCGGCGGCGGCTTCTGGCGGGATTCGAGCGCCTTTGCCTTCGGCGCGGGCTATACCAGCGAGGACGGCCGCATCCGTGGCAACGTGTCCGGCACGGCGGCGGGTGGAAATGTCGGTGTCGGCGCCGGCCTGAGCTTCACCTTGAACTGAGGTGGGCAGCAGGGCGGCAATGAACAGGCGAACCGGCCATGACAGGCTAGACGCTGATCCGGGAAGACCGCCTGGTTTTCCCGGATTCGCCTTGGCATGCCTGACCTGCCTGGCGCTTGCCGGCGGGCTGGCGCCAGCTGTCGGGCAGGTGGGTTCGCCCTACAGGATCAAGTCCTCCGACGTGGTCTTGCCTCCCGACGTGAAGCTCGGACAATACCAGCGCACCATCCGTCCGTTCGAGAACTGGACGCTGATCTGCGACGAGAACCTCAAGGCGCGCAAGAAGGTCTGCAACGTCTCGCAGGTGATCGAGGACGGCGCCGGCAAGATGGCGTTCAGTTGGTCTCTCGCGGCCACCCAGGACGGCAAGCCCTACATGATCCTGCGCACCGCGCCGAACGCCAGGAGCGATGGGCTGGTGTCGCTGAAGTTCGATGGGCGCGCCGAACCGATCGACGTGCATCTGAATGGCTGCAACGAAATGGTCTGCGTCGGCATGCTGCCGGTGGGACCCCTGATGCGCCAGGAGATAGCACAGAAGGCGACGCCGGCGATTTCCTACCCGACCGTCGATGGCCAGACCATTACCGTCACCGCAACGCTCAAGGGGCTGTCAGAGGCCCTTGCGCCAATCAAATAACCGAGGCAGCACCGTGAGCCAGCAAGACCCGTTCATCTCCGCGACGCGCAGCAATCCGACCGTCGATCCGGACCGCAAAAGGATCGTCGAGCCGGACCGCAAGAGGCCCGTCGAGCCGCCGCGGCGGTGGCCGCGCATCGTCGGATTGTCGCTGTTGGGCCTGGCCATGATGGGCATCGGCTTCGCCGGCGCGAACTATGCCGCGATCGCCGGCCTGGTCGGCAGCCCGACGGCGGCACAGGCCGAGGCCGCCGCCGCTCCCGCGCTGCCGGACACGCCCTTCCTCCAGCACGTCAAGCAGGCGGGCGTACAGGCCTGCTCGACCGTTTTTCCGGTGCTCGGACAGCTTTTGACAACCGGCACGAAATACAGCGTCAAATCCCTCTGGAACGACCAGGCCGCGGACAAGCACGCCGTCCAGGCTTTTGTCGGCATGGACTATGCCACGGACCGGTACAGCGGGCCGGCCGCCGGCGTGGTCTTCGCATCGCCCACCGCTTCGGGCTGCGAGGGCGCGATGGTGCGGGTGGCGCCGTTCGCCAGTCCGTGCGCGGACATTCCGTCCATTCTTCCGCAAGGCAGCAAGATCACGGATCATCTCGGACAGGTCGAAGTGTATGAGCTTGGCGGCAACACGGGTGAAGCGCTTCTGCTGCCGACGGGCAACACATGCGTGGTGATTTCCATCGCATCGGCGGCCAAGTGAGGATGTCAGGCGAATGGGCGAGGCGCCCTGGAAAGGATTGCGGACCATGAAATCGCGACGTTTGACAGTCTTGTGCATGGCCTTGCTGTGGAGCGGGCAGGTGGTCTCGGCCGATCTGGCGAAGCCGTCCGAACCGCCACAGGAGGAGAAAGGCATCTGGGCGGCAATCGCCTACTCCCAGACCGATACCAAGTACGGCTTCTTCTGGGGCGCCGACAAGCGGCAGGAAGCTAAGGACATAGCGCAGAAATATTGCGAGAATGCCGGTGGAAAAGCCTGCAATGTCGTTGCCGTGTTCCGCAATCACCGCCATTGGACGGACGACGACGAGACCGGATTTCCCTACAAGCATTGCGGCGCGCTCGCCGTGGCCGACAAGGTGGAGCACCGGTTCACCCCCTGGGGCGTGAACTCGGCCGAGACCCGCCGGGAGGCGGAGGACCTCGCGCTCCAGGCCTGCGAGGCGGGGGGGATCCAGTGCAAGATCCGCGAATGGGTCTGTACGTGAGAATAACGGCGTCTCGAAGCCGACACTTTGGGCATTTGCCCGGCACAAAAGAGAAGGCCGCATTCATTGGTTCATAGACATTTTTCGCTGAAGGCAGCCGCCATCTGCGCGGCTGCCTTCTCCGCTTCGCTGCCGGCTGCTTTCGCCCAACAGCAGCAGGCGGCGTCGCTGCCGAACGGCGCATCGTCGCTCCAGGAAACCTATCAGGACTGGCAGCTGGCCTGCGGCATGCAGGACAATGCCCGGGTCTGCACGGTCACGCAGGACCAGACGCAGAAAAACGGCCAGAGGCTTCTGGCCGTGGAACTGCGCGTCGGGCAGAAGGGCGGATTGACCGGAACCTTGCTGCTGCCCTTCGGCATCCTGTTCGAGCCCGGCGTGGCGGCGCAGATCGACGACCAGCAGCCCGTCGGACCGTTGAAGTTCAGGACCTGCCTGCCGAATGGCTGCGTGGCGCTGTTTCCGATCGACCGGGCGCTGACGCAGAGGCTCAAGGCAGGCACCGAGCTCAAGCTCAACGTCACCACGGCGGCCGAAACTCCGCTGAGTTTCCCGGTGTCGCTGAAAGGCCTTGGCGCCGCCCTCGATCGCATGGTCGCGCTCAGCGCACGTTGAGGTGCAAGGCGATGGGGCCCTCAAAAGGCCCATTGCAGCGCGAGGCCGACCACGGACAGTCCCATTGTGATTGTCGCCAGCCATCCGAGAAAGCGCAGCCAACCCTCAACGGGGAATTCGCCCATGATGTCGGAGCGCCCGGTCATCAGCATCATGACGACCATTACGGGGACCGCGCATATGCCGTTGATGACGGCGCTCCAGTAAAGCGCCTTGATGGGATCGATCGGCGTGAGCATGATCCCCATTCCCAGCGCCACGGCGGCGGCCAGGGTCGCATAAAATGCCATCGCTGCCTTCGGCTTGCGCTCCAGTCCCACTGGCCAGCGGCACGCCTCGCCCACGGCGAATGCGGCCGAGCCCGCGAGAACCGGCACCGCGAGAAGGCCGGTGCCGATAATCCCCATTGCAAAGATCTCAAATGCGAATTTGCCCGCGACCGGCTCCAGGGCCTTGGCCGCATCAGAGGAAGAATTGATGTCGGTCACTCCGGCCTTGTGCAGGGTGGCAGCCGTTGTAACGATGATTGCGATGGCTATCAGGTTCGAAAAAGCCATGCCCACCAGGGTGTCGGCGCGAATGCGCTGGAAGGCACCCGGCGCTTGCCACGGTGCCCGCCTCAGCGGCTTGGCCTTGGGGTCGATCGTCTCCTCTTCGACCTCTTGCGACGCTTGCCAGAAGAACAGATAGGGAGAAATCGTGGTGCCGAGTATGGCCAGAAATGTCGTGAAAAAGGCCCGGCTCCATTCCATGTGCGGAAGAACGACCCCCTTGAGGGCCTCACCCCACGGGATATCAGCCAGAAACGCAGCCACCACGTAGGCAAAAAGGCTCAGCGTTGTCCATTTCAGGACCGTGACGTACCGGCGGTAGTCGAGAAAGACGATCGCCAAAACGCAAGCCAGGCCGAACGCAACGACGTAAAGCGAGCTTGGGCCGCCCACGAGCAATCGCAATGCATCAGCCATCGCGCTCAGGTCCGCCCCGATGTTGATCACGTTGGCGGCGAACAAAAGCAAGGCTACAAAATATATCAGGGGAGACGGGTAGTGTCGGGCCAGATTGCCGGAAATACCTCGACCTGTCGTGCGGCCTATCCGCGCTGCTATCTCCTGGATCGCGACCATGAGCGGAAGAGTGAACACCATGGTCCAACCGACATCGAAGCCCAGCTGAGCGCCCGCTTGGCTGTACGTGCCGATCCCCGAAGGGTCATCGTCCGAAGCGCCTGTGATGAAACCAGGTCCGATTGTGCGCAGGAATCGCTGAAAAGGCCCTTTTGCCCGAATATTGCTCTGTTTTTCAGAGACTTCGGCGCTTATGTCCCTCATGGAGGTGCTCCAAAAACACGGTCCCTTTCGATATCCGCTTGAAGCAGAATTCAGCGCTCGCCGTTCGGTTCCTTTAGCTATCGCTGAAGCATCATTGGTGCTTGCTTTGCCGGAGACATGATATTTCTCGCACGGGTCGGTTTCCGCGACATGTGAGGGCCATCATCAAATCGATCGGCAAAGAACCCATAAGAATTTCGCTGAAGATCGTTTCACTCGGAACATATAAGCGAGCGACTGGTTTGGTGGAGGCAGCACACACAACCAAGGGAGGTCCTCCATGATTGTCAAACTTCTCTCCGCCACCGTGCTTGCGGTCGCTCTGGCCACATCGGCCATGGCACAGTCGAACGGCACCGGAACCAACAGCGGTTCAGGCTCGACATCCGGCATGACCAATGGCGCAAATGGGACCGGCACCGGCTCTGGTGCAGGGGTAACGCCCACCGATCCGAACGCTACTAATTCGACAAAATCGTCGAGCGGCATGACCGACCGCTGCAAGGACGCCGCGGGCAACGACATCGACAACAACACCGCCTCCGGCGCGACAACGTCGAACATGCAGAACTGCAACAAATGAGCCGGTGGCTAGGAGCACCGCCCGAAGTCGCTCTTCTCTCCGGGGCGACCAATCGGGCGGCGTTCTCGTTGCAACGCTGCAGGCGCAGATGAGCCGACAGGCTGTCAAGCAGGCGCCATCGGCCCTGCCGTGGGCGGCAGGCGCTTCGGCGGCTACCCTTATTGCGTTGTCGGTCTGCGCGATCGGCTTGATGCGCAGCAGCAATCTGCGAGAAACCACCATCCTGCAGGCGGTTGGTGGGGATCCTGACCGCGCCGTCCCGGCAATGATCCGCAATGGCTGTGGCGGATGCCACGAAATTCCGGGAGTCCCTGGTGCCCGTGGCACCGTCGGTCCGTCCCTGCGAGGCGTCGCCGAGAGAGAATATGTCGGGGCGTCGCGAACGTCCCCAGACGCGATGATGCGTTGGATCAGCAGGGCGCGCGACGTCGATCCCAAGACGGCCATGCCCAACACAAATCTGTCGCCCCAGGAGGCGCGCGACATCACCGCCTATCTCTATGCCCGAACGTGAGACGCGTTGAGCGCAGTGCTGGGCGCAGTCGTTTTGCCAGCAGAAACAGTAGACCAAGGAGCAATCCGGCGCCTCCAACCGCCAGCGCCTGTCCCGCCAGAACCAGGACTGTCTGCGCCGTTGACGTGCCGGCCCGCATCTGACGCACGTCGGCCGCCGTAACGCGCGCTTCCGGATTTCCGAATTGCGCGGTCACATAATTTGCAAGTATCGCCACCTGGGCGTCGTCCAACCAGCCGGCGAAGGCCGCCATTGATTTGCGTTCCGCGACGTCACCAGCCTTGACGCCTTCGAGGATCGTCATGACGACATTGTCAGGCACGGCCGCGCCGGGGGAGGTGTTGTGGATCAGTGATGGGGCGGAGCCGTCCGCTGATCCGCCTCCATTTGCTCCATGACACCCCGAACAGAGCGATCGATAGAGATCGCCGCCGGCCGCGGTTCCGCTACCTTGCGCCTTGCTTCCAGCATTGTCCGCGATCGTGGGCACATTGCCCCATGAAAAACGCGGCTGCCTTTCGTCCCCGGGTTGTGCGGGCACATCCCTGAGATAGGCGACCATGGCACGGATGTCGTCGTCCGACAGATGTTGCAGGCTGTTCATGACCGTTTCCGCCATCGGGCCGCTTGCATATGCCTTTCCGGGCACGGCGCCGGTCTTGAGAAACCGAAACAGCTCTTCATCGCTCCAGCCGCCGACGCCTGCGATCTTGTCACTGGTGATGTTGAAGGCTTGCCAGATGCCGGCGCTGCCGCCGGCAAGCTTGCGATTGTCATCCATGCCGAACGTCGTATTTCTTGGCGTGTGACAGGCACCGCAGTGACCGAGCACTTCGACAAGATAGGCCCCTCTGTTCCATGCGGCGGTTCGGCTCCGATCCGGCATGAAACCGCCGCTGTGCAAGTTCGCGAGCTTCCACAGCGCCAGAGTCCATCGCTGGTTGAACGGAAAAGGCAGGATGTTTGCTGGGCGCGGCTGGGAGATCGGCGGCTGCGCCAGCAGATACGACCGGATCGCGAGCACGTCCTCGCGGTTCATCGCTGCGAAGCTGTCATAGGGCATTGCGGGATAAAGGTCGGCCCCGTCACGCCTGACGCCTTGCTGGACGGCTCGTATGAACTCGTCCGCGGAATAGCGCCCGATGCCCGTATCGAGGTCCGGTGTGATGTTGGTGGAAAAGACGTCGCCAAACGGCGTTGGGACGCGATAGCCTCCGGCGAATGGGCGGCTGGGATTGGACGTGTGGCAGCCGATGCAGTCGGCCGCCCGGGTAAGATATTCACCCTTCTGGATTTCGCTCGCCTGCAGGTGCGTGCAAAACGCCAACGATGCCAAAACGGACGCGATCGCATAAGAGATGGCGGCCTGGACTGGAGCGCTCACCGCATGCCGAAGCGCACGGCGGCGCACGGCCAATAGCCCGCTTCGTGGCGCCATCACAGTTCGCACCCGCTGAAGGTCAGCCCTGCCAACATTTGTGTCAGCATCACGAGCGTGAACAGCGCTCCAATACCGACCGAAGTCCTGGCCAGAAACATGCGAGTGCGCGCTTTAAGGGGCGGGCTCGTGCCATGGCCTCGGTCATGAATCGCGCGCCACGACAGCAGCGCGCCTGCCGTGGCCGCGGCGGCACCTATCAACGAGAACAAGGCAGTGGGCCAAAAGCTGGCGTGGCATTGCCAGAACGCGGTTGAATAATCGAGCTGCAGCGTTATGGCCCACGCGGCTGGTCCACTGACCAGGCCTGCCCAGGAAACGCCGGTGCGGATCGCCTGCATCTCACATCCTCGGGGCCCAGTAGATGATAAGATAGAGCACGACCCATGAGACGACCACGAAGTCCCAATAGAAGGCGTTGTCCGAGACGTCGCTGAAGCGTCGGCCGGCCTTGCCTTTTTGCGTGAACATGAGAGCCGCAAGGACGATCGTGTCCCCGACATCGGTAAGGAGATGCGTTGTGTGCAGCCCGAGCAGGAACCAGACGATCGAGCCGTAGGCGTTCTGATCCCAGGAAATCCGCAGCGCCGGAAATTCCCAGACACGAACGATCAGCGGAAGAATTCCGGCGATCGACATGATGATCATGCCAAGGCGAACTTTCGCGAGGTCCTGACGGCGCGCCCAAAGTTCGAGCAGATGGTTGGGCACGATGCTCGCCAGCAGAATAACCAATACTGTCGTGCCTGGCAGCAGATCTGGTGCCGGCGCCCCGATCGGCCAATGCGGGGCCAGCACAGCCAGATAGAAATAGGTGCCGATCGCCAAGGCGAACCCCGTCGCCTCAAGGGCGATGAAGGCAAGGGTTCCCCACCACATCGGGCTCGCCGCCCCGAAATCATATGTGGGCAGGTGGCTGACATCGGCGACAGGGCGCTGCCTCATTCCTCGTCCTCCGGTTCGCCTTTCGGCCAGAACCAACAGATGAAGCCAATCGAGACCGGTATAGCGCCCCAGACCACCGCCCATGGCGTGAATATCGAGCCGAGAAATGCGCCGCCAACCGCGATGGCCGAGAGCAGCGGCCAAATCGAATTGTCGGCCGATGGCACCCTCAGTTGCGGCACCGCGTCGGCGACCGTGCCGGCGAGCACCTCGCGGGCATCGACGCGCAGGCCTTCGACGACGAGGAGCATGTCGGGTTCGGCCCAGAGCGGTTCGCGGTGGTTTACCACCGGCAGCCGCGAAAAATCGTAGGAGGGCGGCGGCGAAGTCGTCGCCCATTCGAGCGTGCTCGCCTGCCAGGGATTATCTCCGGCAATGCGGCCGTTGCGAAGGCTGAGCAGGATGTTCAGGAAGAAAAGCGCAAAACCGGCGAACACCACCAGCGACGAGAGGCTGATGAAGAGGTTCATCTCGCCCCAGCCGCTCGCCGGCGGATAGGTGTAAACACGGCGCGGCATGCCTTGCAGACCCAGAATGTGCATGGGGAAGAAGGTGAGATTGAACCCGAGAAAGACCAGCCAGAAATTCCAGCGGCCAAGCCTTTCAGACAGCATGCGGCCGGTGATCTTGGGGAACCAGTAATAGACGGCGCCGAGCAGGGGAAAGACGGCGCCGCCGACCAGCACGTAATGGAAATGGGCAACCACGAAATAGGTGTCGTGCACCTGCAGGTCGAGCGGTACCGAGGCGACCATGACCCCGGTCAGTCCGCCGATCACGAAGGTGAAGATGAAGCCGAGCACGAAAAGCATGGGCGTGCCGAAGCTCGGCCGGCCGTCCCAGATCGTCGCGATCCAGCAGAAGATCTGAATGCCGCTCGGAATGGCGATCATCATCGAGGAAGCGGTGAAGAAGCTCTCGCCGAGCTGGGGCAGACCGGTGGCGAACATGTGGTGCACCCACAGGCCAAAGGAGAGGAAGCCGATCGCGACCAGCGACAGCACGATCCCGAGATAGCCGAAGACCGGGCGCCGGGCGAAGGTCGGCAGGATCGCGGAGACAAAGCCGGTCGCCGGAATGAAGATAATGTAGACCTCGGGATGACCGAAGAACCAGAACAGATGCTGCCACAGCAGTGCATCTCCCCCCGCGGCAGGATCGAAAAATTTCGTGCCGACCAACCGGTCGAGGATCAGCATCGTGCTCGATACCATCACCGCGGGCATGGCGAACAGTATGACGAAAGCGGTGACGAGGACCGACCAGACATAGAGCGGGATGCGGTCGAGCGACATGCCCGGCGCGCGTTGTTTGAACACTGTCGCAATGATCTCGACAGCGACCGCGAGTGCGGACACTTCCGTATAAGTCACCATCTGCGCCCAGAAATCGGGGCGCTTACCGATGCCGTATTCAGGTCCGGCGAGCGGAACATAGGAGAACCAGCCGGCGTCGGCGCCGGTTTCGAAGGCAAAGGCGATCCAGATCATCAGCCCGCCAAAAAGATAGACCCAGTAGCTGAAGGCATTGAGGCGCGGGAAGGCGACATTGCGGGTCCCGATCATCAGCGGCACCAGGTAGATGGCGAACGCCTCCATCACCGGTACGGCGAACAGAAACATCATCGTCGTGCCATGCATGGTGAACAGCTGGTTGTAGAGATCGGGACCGATGTAGCCGGCTTCGGGCCGGGCAAGCTGGAACCGCATCGCCAGCGCGGACAGACCTGCAAGGATGAGGAACAGGAAAGCCGTCACGATATAGCGCCGGCCGATGAGCTTGTGATCGACAGCGACCAGCCAGCCATAGAGGCCTTTCGGCGTTCGCCAGGCATGCGCCAGAAAGGCGCGCAGCCTCGCCTCATCGAGGCCGGTGTCCCGCACGCCTTTCAGCACCTCCTGTTCATGCTCGGCTGACGTTCCCGCAACGCCGCTCATTCAAGGCTTCCAAGATAGGTGACGACGGCATTGAGATCGTCGGCGCTGAGGGCAATGCGCGGCATCTTGGCGCCGGGCTTCATGGACTGCGGATCGGCTATCCAGGCAGCAAGCGCCCCAGGGGTGATGGCCAACGTATCCGCAGCCAGTGCGCGGCGGCTTGCGAGATGGGTAAGATCAGGTCCAAGCGTTCCGCTGGCCGGTGTGCCTCTTATCGTGTGGCAGAGTGCACAGCCGGTAGAAAGAAAAGCCCGCTGGCCGCGGCGTTCTTCTTCGCCGGCGGGCGCGGGCGCCGCGGCGTCCTGCCTGGATCGCCACGCATCGAAAGCTTCGCGGCTTTCCGCAACGACGGTGATGGCCATATGGGCGTGCTGATAGCCGCAGAACTCGGCGCATTGGCCGCGATAGGTTCCGGGTTTGTCCGCAATAAGCGTGAGCTCGCTTGGCCGGCCCGGGATGAGATCCCTTTTGCCGGCGAGGCTTGGCACCCAGAAGCTATGAATGACATCGAGCGAATCGAGCTCGACCTTGACCGGGTCGCCAACGGGAATATGGATCTCGTTTGCCGTGACGATCGCTTGCGACGGTTCATTCCCGAAGTAACGGACCTCCCACCACCATTGATGCCCGGTGACCCGGACGGTGAGCGTTTCCGTTCCGCTCAGCGAAGCAATGGATTTGCCCGCGAAAAAGCTCATCGTCGTCAGTATGACGAGCACGAGAACGGTCAAAGCGATGGCGCTTGCGACAAGGCGCGTAAACCGACGTTCCTGCCGGAGATCGATCTCAAGTGGCAAATGCGTTGTCTCGGTCGGAGGGCGACGCAGAAGCGCTGCCGCCAAGACCAGCATGACAAGCAGCCATGTGCCCGTCGCAACCGCGCTGAAGGACCAGATCAGGTCAAGGATCCTTCGGGCATTCGCACCGTGTGGATGAAGCGCGGACTGCCAGTCGCTGCATCCAGCCAGGACCAGCATTGGCGCTGTGCTGGCCCACTGTTTTGGCCACGTGCAGGTGAGCGGCATCAGCGGTCGTTTCCGCGTACGAGGGCGGGCCACCGGACTCACGCACCTTGCCATGAAGGATCCACCATCGTTGTCAAGGCCATAACGCGGTTGGTTGCAAAAGGATGCTTGGCAACGCTACCGTCCCTGGAAAGAGCGCGAACTCAGGGAATACTTTGTCGAACCAAGGCGAGGGGCGGCCGTTCTTCAGCATACGGCGGAAGCGCGGCTCTAGATGATGGGCAGGTGGGAAGCGTGCCGCCGCCCGCTTGTTCCAATCCAGAAAGCGGCCAGGAGCAGTGCGGCTCCGCCATAGATCAGGCCGGCCGGAATCCACATCAACAGGCCCGCCAATTGCTGATCCTCGAGTGGGCTGAGGCCCCACAGTTTCGAGCCGATGGCATTTTCCGGGTACCACAGCCTGCGCGAAACGACAAACAATGCCCCGAGCAAGCCGGTGTGCAGCGAGGTGAAGAAAAGATGCATGACCGCACCGCCACAGTCTTGTTCGCGGCCAGGGCGGGGCAGCAGCACCCACCAGAACAGAAGCCCGGTGCCGAGAAAACTCGCATGCTGGGCATAGTGCAGAAAGCCCTGCTGGAGCGCAGCCTCAAACAGCGCTGGAACATGCCATGTCCATATCGCGATTCCGTGCAGGAAAGTCGCGACCACAGGGCGGCTCATGACAGCCCAGATCACCTGAAATATGTTTGTGTGCCCAGCCGCGCCGAGCGTCTGGCGCAGCCGCGCGGGCAGCGCCCACATCATTGCCGCCATCGGTCGGGAAGCGACCAGCAGCGGTGCCGCGATGGCCATCAGCAGTTCGTGCTCGACCATGTGAGCGGCAAACACATGTTCGCCCAATGCGTGGATCGGGCTTACAAGCGCGACCGCCAGTGCGGCCCAGCCGGCGAAAAACAGCAAGGCCTGCCGCGACCGCAAAGGACGTCCGTGTCCGCTCCGACGCCAGAGCCGGCTGGCGCCAGCAATGTACAGCGACACAGCCGCCGCGAGCGGAAATGTAATCGGAAACGCCAGCGTCCAACCGGCTTGCGGGGCGCCGCTGCCATAGCAGATAGAAGTCGAGAAGAGTGCGTCGAAGCTCATGGCACGCCTCTGGGGCATTGCTCTCCTGGCTGCATTTCGCGGCTCCAGAGTATTTCCGGCGAAAACAGGTTCGCCTCCAATGCTCTATATGTTTGTTACGCAATTCCGAACGCAAAACCGCTTCGCATTTTCGCGGGAATTGCTCTAGGCATCCATCATCGACTTCGCCGGCTCCCGGGCGATATTTTCTTCGATGCGCTCGTGCCCCGGCGTCTGCGGCAAGGCCTGGCGGAAATTCTTGGCATAGTCGGGCGGCATCCTGGGCGGCATCAACGGCTCATAGGCATCGACCAGCGCTTCGATCACAACCGGACCTTCGGTTGCGAAGGCCTCGTCGAGAATAGTCTCGATCTGATCGGCCCGCTCGATGCGAAAACCGCTTGCGCCCATCGCTTCCGCCGCCTTGGCAAAATCGATCGGCTGCAGTTCGCAACCGAATTGCGGATTACCCAGAAACATCATCTGCTCCCAGGCGATCTGATTGAGCATGTTGTTCTTGATGACCAGAATCTTCAGCGGAATCTTGTAGCGCACCGCCGTCGAGAATTCGCCCAGCTGCATGGCAAAACCTCCGTCTCCCACGATAGCGGCGACCGGTCGACCGGGAAATGCAATGCCGGCGGCGATGGCATAGGTAAGGCCGCAAGCCATGGATGCCAGCGATCCGGACACGCCAAACGCCTGGCCGCTTCGAAGATCGACATGGCGGGCGGCAAGCTCCGTGTTCTGACCGGAGTCGGTGGCCAGCACCGTGTCGTCGGCCAGTCTTTGGCCGAACGCCCGGGCAATCGTTTGCGGCTTCAGCGGATGCGTCCGCGCGTCTTCGGATTGCCTCATCATCTGGCGCCATCTCGTCATGGTTTCCTGGGAGTGTTGCAGGAATTCACCGGAAGGCTTTTGGGTCAGACGTTGATTGAGCGCGCGCAATGTCTCGGCGGCGTCCCCGACAAGGCCGGCCTCGACCGGAAAGCGCAGGCCAATGCGCTGCGCATCGCAGTCGATCTGGACGCCACGGGCCTGCCCGGGCTTGGGGTAGTATTCGATGTAGGGGAAGGTGGAACCGACGATCAGCACCGCGTCGCAGGTCTCCATCGCTTCTTGTGAAGCCAGGGTTCCGAGGATGCCTATCCCGCCGGTCGTGTGAGGATGGTCGTCCGGCAGCACCGCCTTGCCCAGCAAGGCCTTCGCGACAGGTGCTTGCAGCAGATGCGCGGCATGTTCGAGTTCCGCGGCCGCGCCGATGGCGCCGCGTCCGGCCAGGATCGTCACTCGCGAGGCGCGGTTCAGAATGGCGGCTGCTTCGTCAAGCTCGGCGTCCGGCGGCATGGTGTGGCCGGCGAACATTTGCTGCGGCGTGTGCGCCGGGCGGTTGCGTTTGCTGCGCTTTGAGGGATTGCCCTCTTGCTCCTGCACGTCACTGGCAATCGAAAGATGGGCGACGCCCTTACGCGCCAGCGCGGTTCGGCAGGCGAGGCTGGCAACATTTTCCATATGCGCGGCATCGGAGACATGGGCGTTGTATACGGAGACATCGTTGAACACGCGCGTCAGATCGACATCCTGCTGCGTGAACGTCTCGATCAGATCGTGGAACTGCATGCCCGTGATCGCAAGCACCGGAGCCTGGTCGAGCTTGGCGTCATAAAGGCCGGTCAGAAGATGCGTTCCGCCGGGACCGGACGTTGCCAGGCAGACGCCTAGCTTTCCTGTCCATTTGGCGTAGGCGCACGCTATGAAGGCAGCCGACTCTTCGTGCCGGACCTGCACGAAGGCTATCTTGTCCCGCCGGGTGCGCAGCGCCTCCATGACGCCGTTTATGCCGTCTCCCGGCAAGCCGAACACCACGTCCACGTCCCAGGCGATGAGTGTGTCGACGAGAATTTCTGCTGCATTTGCCATGTCAGGATCGCTCCGGTGATAGGGCCGAACCGGTGAAGCACAGGTTGGTTCCTTCATCACAAGAAATCGTGACATGTCGGAAGCGGCGGCCGGGGCGGCTGTCGGGACCCCGACGCTCTCCAGGAACAAAAAGCCTTACCAGTGGTTCGAGCCGCGTCTTGGCGCAGCTTCAATCCCGCTTTGTCGGCACCTGGTTGGAATGTTTGTCATGACGTTTTGCATGCCCTCGGTAAAGATGCGCTTCCAATGAGCGAGCCACTGGATAGTGCCGGCCAGAGGAAAAGCGAGCGAAAGGAAGGCGGCGTTGTCCGGGCCCTCGGGCTTGGACTGATTACCGGCGCGGCTGACGACGATTGTTCGGCGATCGGTACCTACGCCAGTGCCGGAGCCCGATTTGGGCCCGACCTGTTGTGGACGGCACCGGTTACTCTGCCGATGATGTATCTCGTCGTCTATCTTTCATCCAAACTTGGTCAGGTTTCGGGTCGTGGGCTATTCAAGGTCATATCCGATTTCTATCCGCGTTGGCTGCTATGGTCTGTTCTGACGGGCGTGCTGATTGGCAATACGATCGAGGCAGCCGCCGACCTTGGCGCCATGTCGGCGGCCGTTATGTTGTTCGTTCCGATGTCTGGTCCACTGATCGTCATTGTCGTCGCGATCGTCATTTTTGCCCTGCAGGTATTTGGATCCTACACCTTGATCCGCAATGTGTTCCGATGGCTGGCGCTGGCGCTGCTTGCCTATGTGGTCTCCGCCCTGCTTGCCAAACCGGATGCAGCTTCGGTCCTGCGCGGCACGCTGCTGCCAAGGATCGAGTTCAGCCGCGAATACCTGTCCATCCTGGTCGCCATCGTCGGAACGACCCTCTCCGCATACCTTTACACATGGCAGTCGAACCAGGAGGTGGAGGAGGAGATTGCCAAGGGCAGAACGACCCTTGAAGAGCGCAAGGGCGCCACCGAGGGCGAACTCCGCCGATCCCGCCGCGATATCCTGATCGGCATGACGTTCTCCAATCTGATCATGTATTTCATCATTCTTTCGACAGGGTCGACGCTCTACAAGGCCGGCCAGACTCAGATCGACACCGCGGCGCAGGCCGCCGAAGCGCTGCGGCCGCTTGCCGGCGATGCGGCGGGAATTCTTTTTGCCGCAGGCGTAATTGGCGTCGGCTTTCTGGCTGTGCCGGTCATGACGGCTGGCGCTGCCTTCGATTTCGCCCAAGCGATGGGATGGAAGAATGGGTTGAATGCCAAACCCCGGCAGGCCCCTAAATTCTACATGGCGATCGGGACAATCACATTGGTGGCGGTGGGTCTCAATTTCCTCGGCTTCAATCCGATGAAAGCCATGGTCTGGTCGGGCATCGTGCAAGGGTTTTCCACGCCTCCGCTCCTGCTTCTCATTCTCATCATGACGAACAATCGCAAGATCATGGGTGACAAGGTCAACAGCAAAAGCACGAACATCCTGGGTGGCGCGACGACCCTGGCGATTTTTTCGGCGTCGGCGGGTCTGGCGGCAAGCTGGTTCCTGTGATTCGCGGGACGTGAAGTATCTTCAGGCGTGGCGGAACATCGGCGATCAATTGTCGTTGACACGCTTGTGAGAGAGAGGACACCGCCATGTCAAACTTTCAGGCCGCCACTCCGGATCGTCTGCGGCAACTCAGGCTTGAGGCTTCAGCTCATTTCACTCCAATGATGCTGCACGAAGCATTGCTGCGGCTTTCCCACGCCTGTGGAGGTGAAAGCCTTGAGCGGTTCGAGAAGGCCATGGTCGCCCAGATCGAAGCGACGAAGGACGACCGGGCCGATTTCGAAACGATCAAGGAATTCGCGATCGAGCAGCTTTATGCCGTGATCCGGGAAGCGAACGATTCGCCAAAGAAGAAACAGTCGCTGGAAAAGACAGAAACCCGCAGGACGCCCGGCCGCTCCGAAGAACCGCAGACGCTCGAGGATCAACTGCAGGCCGGGTTGGAGGATTCTTTTCCCGCGAGCGACCCGCCAGCGGTCGTGTCCACAGCCATTCCAGGCGGAGCAAAGAAGCTGGTCGGGACCGATGAGGTGCTGAAAAAGCAGCGAGAAGAGGCGGCCAAAGAGACCGGCCAATCATAAGGCCGCAATGTGAGCCAAAGGCGTGGCTGCAAACCAGGCCCGCAGGGCTTTTAACTGCCGGTGTGCGGCTTTGTTCCCAAAAGAACGGGTGCGCCGCCGATCCATCACTGAAGCAGGCGTCATCGTTGCGGCCTGCCGAATTTCTGAAGAGTTGTCCTCGGCGCGAGGAACGAACCAAACTTCCATGCATTTAGCAGGGGCTGCATTCGTACACTCTTTCTTCTGGGAGCTGGACCATTGTCATCCGGAGGCTACATTTCGGCCGATCAGGAAACCAATGAAGTTTCCATCGTTGACCTCATACCCGCCCTCCGGGCTTTCGCGCGCACCTTCTGTCGCGTCCCCGACGATGCCGACGATCTGGTGCAGGAGACGCTGACCAAGGGGCTCGCCAACATCGACAAGTTCGAACCCGGCACACGCATGAAATCGTGGCTCTTCACCATCATGCGCAACACTTACTATACCCGGATCAAGATTGCTGCCCGGGAAGCGCCAGGCCTGCTCGACTGTGCATCTTCAAGGCCGATTTCGGAAGCGACCCAGGAATGGAGCGTTCAGAGCAAGGAAGTTCACGGCGCCATTCAAAGGCTACCCGAACACCAACGCGAGGTTCTGATGCTGATCGGCGTTCTGGGAGTAAGCTATGAGGAAACGGCCGAGATATGCGGCTGCGCGGTAGGGACGGTCAAAAGTCGGCTGAATCGTGCCCGCGCCAATATTCTCGAGTTGCTTGGGGAGAGTTCACTGCAGACATTGATGGAGAGACGAAATCATCTATCGGATGGTCAACTCGGTATCGAGGATGACAGCCGCAGATAGTCAGTTCTTCACGTCACGTCGACGCTTCTCGATCAGCGCGTTTTGCAACTCCATCGCCAGCCTGGTCAGCCGGTCTGGAATTTTTTCCTGCTCTATGGCGTCGAGGAGAGAAGTGATCTCCTGGTCCATAGCCAGACCGAATTGTGGGTCCACCGTATCATCCCTCGAACGAGACATCCAAATTCTCTTGATAATAGCAGTCCCTTGACCTTAGTGTGGTGACAAATGCTCGAGATTACAAGGCGATGTCCACCGCCGGCATGATTACCGGCGGCCCTTGCACAGGTTTATTTCCTTAATCTTACATCGCCGCGGGCCAAGAATGCGGTGTGACGCCGTTCAATCCTTCGGCAACTGGTTCGCGGCATGGTCCTGATATTGATCGGACTTGATGCGATTGCCATCCAGTCCGCGCTCCTCGCTGTGCTGTTTCTTGTCGCGATTGGACAGAACCGCGTTTCCTCCGACCTTGTCCTTGGGCAGGTCGGTCATCGCGCCGGCGCCGGTACCCTTGCCCTGGGTGCCGCGGCCGAAATGTTTTTTGTCGCCGGATGCCATGATTTCCTCCTTCGGATCGGTGACGCTCTTCAGCGCCTCTTGTTCGACGTCCGAACTGGCGGCGCGCGGTAATGTTCCGCCGTCACGAGCAAGCAGGAAGGCGTCGCCATCCCATGACCGAAACGGCTTCTCGCCATTGATGACGACCCGCAATTGGTGAGCTTCCGCCACACGGCCGATATCGGCGCGGTCCAAAAAAAGCGATCCGCGATAGGAATAGTTCAGCAGGGCCAGCCAGCCCGGCCGTTTCAGAATGCGTGCGATCTCATCGAAATGCCGCTCGGCCATGCCGGCCAGAACCAGATAAGGAAAGCTGTCGACCGCCAGCACGCAATCGAAACTGCTGTCGTCGAATTCGGTCAGATCAAGACCGCAGGTTTGCCGCAACTCGACATTGCCCAACGCGGCGCATCGGTCGGAGGCAACGGAGATCATCCGCGAGGATATATCGATGCCGACCATCCGGTTGAATGATTTGGCAAGCGCACGCTCGAAACGGCCGATGCCGCAACCAATGTCCAGAATGTCCCGGCCGGTTCCGGTGAAGTCCTGCTCCTTGAGCCATGCAGCGACTTCCTCGGTCGTGGCCGACAGCCTTTCCTCATCACCGAGCGATGCGAGCTGGACACTCGCTGTTTGCGAAATCGCTGCCGCCGCATCGAAGCTCAACGCCAGCCGCCTGACGACAGCGGCATCGGTCTCGTCGTCGTCGCGTGCGTGCCGAACGGCCGCTCCCGTCGCTCGCAAGGTGGCAAAGGCGCCGGGTTTGCGGCGAAGCAGCCCGGCTACCTCTTGCAGCCGTTCCGTTTCTTGCGAATTCGAGGGAACGACCTCCAGCACGATCTCCGCCAATTCCGCCACCCTGATCTCCATCCCCAGGTGAAGCGCCAGCCTGGCGACGACGGCTTCGGCGCAAACACCATCGGCCATGCAGCCTTCTATGACCGATCTAATCGTCATCCGGCGCTGGGCGGATTTTGACCCGGCTGCACTCATGCTATCAGCTCCGCGTCCAGATCCTGCGCATCGTCCACCTGTCGATGGCGCCCCAGCCGTATTTGTAGGCCTCCTGACCACGCAGGAAATCGAACTCGCGGGCACCCTCGCGGATCGACTCCGCGATCGCGTGGCCGATCAGGATCGCACCTGGACTCTCCTCGGCATAGGCAGGGTCGAAGCCGCCGAGATAGGCATAGGCGCGACCGCGATGGTGGAAGCCGTAATAGGCGCCGACGGTCTTGCCATCGATTGCCAACAGCCAGCATCGGACCAGGCCGCGAGCGTCGAGCAAGGGTACTGCGCGCCTGTGGAATTGCTCCACGGCGACATCGGCCAACACGCCATCTCCGTGTCCGGCCCAGCGCGCGTGGTGCAGGCGGATCAACTGGTCGAGGAAACTTTGGGCATCGCCTCGTGCCGACGACAACGCGGTCCGGCCGCGTCTGGACGCCGCCTGGCGCGCCCGTCGCAACTGCCGCCTGCGTCGGGAGGGCACGCAGCCCGCAAGGGTTTCGTCGCCGGCGATGGCGAGCACGGGGCAAGCGCCATGTGCGGCTGGCCGCCCCGCCTTCAGATCGGGGTGTGTAACCGCCAGACCGGCCCCGCCTTCCGGCAAATCCGACAGAATCCATTGCGACCAGCCGACCGAGAGGATCTTTTCGGCAATGGTCGCGACGACCTGAGCCTCGGTGCCGGGGACACACAGGATGTCCAGATAGTCGCTGAGCGAGATGCCGACCGGAAGAAGTTTCGACCCAGCGGTTCCGTGCTCGAGATAGAGCGGCGCCAGCCCAATCAGATCGCCTCCGCGCCAGACCGCGACCGTCGCCAGGTCGCCGGGCGCGAATGTGCGCCACCATGGCACCAGCCAGGCGGGAGATTGAAACGGCGTCGCCGAGGAACTCTGCTCCCACAATCTCCACCAATGCGGCGCAAGGGTATCGAATCGCGCCGGATCATCGATGATCTCGCTGCGCAACACAGGCTTGCTCACGGTGTGGCGGCGAGGCGCCCGGCATCGGTGCCGAGTCGTGCCAGCGCTTGATAGGCGTCCATATAAGACGAGATCATTCGTTCCAGCGAAAACCGCCGCCGCGCCTCGGCCCGGCATGTCTCGGCGTCCAGGCTGGACGCCGCAACGATGGCTTGCGCCATCTCGTCGATCGTATTGACGAGAAAGCCTGTCCTGCCGTGCTCGATGACATCGGGAAGCGCACCATTCGGAAAGGCGACAACCGGTGTGCCGCAGGCCAGCGCCTCCATGGCGACAAGTGAGCTGGTCTCGGCGGCAAGGCTCGGAATGACCAGACAGCGCGCTGCGTTAAGAAAGCGCCGCTTGGCGGTGAAACCGAGCGGACCAAGGAAGCGGCGGCGGCCATCGAGGCGAGGTTGGACCTCGTCGCGAAAGTAGCGCGCGTGCGTTTCATAGGGATAGACCTTGCCGCCGACAACCAGCGGCACACCTACTTGCTTGGCTGCGTCCAACGCCAGGTGGATGCCCTTTTCCGGGCAGATCCGGCTGAGAACCAATGCGAACTCGCGCTTCGCTTGCGGCAGGCTGAGCGCCTCTATGTCGACGCCGTTCGGAATCGGCGCCGCCAGTCTGGCGCCTGATGGCGCGGTTTTCTGCTGGGCGGCCGAGACCGCATGAAGCCACAGATCGTCGCGCGTCGGGCGCAGTGCCTCGGCCGGATACCAGTCCAGCGGCAGGTGAAGCGTCACCAAGGTCGGGCCATCGTCTGGCAGATAGGCATCGAAATCGATGCCATGCAGATGAACCACATCGATCGGCCAACTGGCGCGGGCAGCGGCGATCGCGGTGCGATGAGCCTGCTGCGCGCGGCTCTTGGCCGCCTCGTCGAGCACGCCACTTTCCGCCGGTGTCTCCACAAGCGTGCCGCTCGCGCTGGAGCCCCGGCAGCCGACGACGATCGACCGGTGACCCGTGCGAACCAGTGCCCGATCGAGCATCGACAGGACCTGCTCGGCACCCCCGACCGCATCAGGTCCGACAGGCGCAAGGGGATAGGCGACATTGAGGACGGTGAGCGTCATGGCCGGCCGAGCCACGGTGCCAGGGGCAGTGAATTGGTGGACCCGTGAGCTTCCACTTCGGTCAATGCATCCAATGATCGCGGACCGGGTCGCATGAGAGCCTCACGCAGCCGAGGCCCGCTGCGTCGGGCGCGAGGCGGATGTCATGACGGGCGCGTAGCGGCGGACCATCGTTGCACAGAACTCGGCGAATTCCTCGGGCACCAGCGGAGGGCTGGTGTGGTGAGGCATCATTCCGCGATGTTCAGGCGTGAAGCAGAAGGTGACCGTGACGTCGAAATCGGCAAGTGCCTCCATCTGTCGATCGAACCAGTCCAACGCATTCGGCCTGAAGCTGTCGGCCCAGGAAAGCCCCGTGCGCATGTTGGTGACGCCGAGCCGCTTCATCCAGGCGACGGCGTCGTGAAGTCGCGGGTCCTCGAAATGAAACCACTGCACCAGCCCCATTGCGGGTGTGTAGCGCAGGAATTCCTCCAGCGCCGGCTTCGGCGTGCCGTCCTGGCGCAGCAGCCCCATGTGGAAATGACGATAGTAGGAGGATCCCTCCGCTTCGCGGTGCCGCGTCGTTGCTTCCCATTCACGCGGAAGGTCGTAGAGGCTGTACCACTGGATGCGCGGTGCGTTGCCGAGCAGCAATTCGGCGGTGCGCTTCAGTCCCCAAACCTGTATTTCCTCGGCCCCGAAGGTCGATACGCCGACCTCGCTGACCCAGATGGGAAGATCGGTGACGGTCGCGATCTCGCCGATCTTCTGCGGCCATTCCTGGATTTGCCACAGGTTCCAGTCGAGAGGAAAGCCGTGTACCGCGACGGCATCGACATGGTCCAGCACGCCGTATTCCTTCATGCGCGTGATAAAGCCGGGGTCTATCGGCGAGATGCCGCCAAGCACTTTTGTCAGAGCCGGGTTCTCGGACGCGATCGCGTCCGCCGACAGGACCGCCATCCTGGCAAAGCGGCTCCAATCGGGGTCGAGCTCTGGGTCCCAATGCGATTTGTTGTTGGGCTCGTTCCAGATCATCGCGGCTTCAATCATGGAGCTTTCCTTTCGACGGGTAAATCGCGCCGCCGCCGGCCGGCGCGCCGGCAGCGCGGCAGAAATAGACCTCCTGCTCGGGATGTAGAACGATCTCGAAACCGGCGCTGCGCAGCATCGCTTCGGTGCAGGCCCGGTTCGGTATCCACCAGTTGGTCGGATCGTCGGCATAGCGGTGTTCGATGAAATGCAGCTTGGGAAATTCCGGCCGGTCGAACAAATCATGCGTCCAGAAATGATAGTTCTCTTCCAGCTCGGGCAGCTCCTTACTGCCTCGTTGCATCGACTGGAAGATCATCAGATCGCCGGCGACGTGCTCACGAATCAGGTCGAGGGCGAGCAAGGGGTGGCGCAGATGGTAAAGCACTCCCATGAACAGCACGACGTCGAATGTCTCGCGCAGGGCACCGACGTCGTAGACCGACAGTTTCTGGAATTCGATCTCGCAGTCCGCGATCTCGGCGGCAAAGCGGGCCTGCGCCAGATAGGCCTCGTCGAAATCGATGCCGAGGACATGGGCGGCGCCTCGCCGTTTCATCTCGATCGAGTAGAAGCCGGCGTTGCAGCCAATATCCAGCACGGTCTTGCCAGCCAGATCGGCGGGTATGGCGTCGGCGAATTTGCGCCATTTGATCAGTGGGTAATTGCCGAGAAAGTGGTCGGGCGCGGTTTCGACGCCGGCCAGTTCCATGTTGTGGAACCACGGGCCGAGCGCGTCGATGCGCCGGCGGATTTCGGCATGGGAATGCAACATGTTCAGGCTCCTTCGCCCGGAACGACGGGTACGTGCGAATGCGTGCCGGGCATGATCGTTGCGGACTGTTGATGAGCTGACGGGACGCCGTTTTCAAGCAACCGCAGGGCTGTGCGATAGCCGTTGAAAGTGCCGACATCGACATAAGCGGAGCCGGCTTTGATCCCGTAGGCTACACCCCCGGCCGCAAGGTAGGCGTTGATCAATGTACCGATATATTCGTCACGACCATCCCGCTCGCGCCAGAGTGCCGCAAGCCGATGCAGGATCTGGCCGGGCATCTTGAACGCGCCCCAAACCCAGTTCGTGGAGGCATCCTGTCGCTTGACCTGGATTTCGATCACGCGCTCGTCGTCTCCGGTACAGACGGCATCGAAGAATTCCGGGCTGTCAACGGGGAAGAGCAGAAATGAAAGCTGATCGTCGGGCAAATGACAGAATCCGTCCTCGGGAAACCAGATCGTATCTGGAAGGCCGACCAGGACGACCTCGTCGGGCGCCACGAGGGGCGCTGCCCGGAAAATCGCATCGCAGAGACCGATAGGGTTGGGCTGCACCACAAAGAGCGCCGCCGCGTCGCCGTAGCCGGCTGCGTAGTATTCGAGAATGTCGGATTTGCCCGATCCGATGATGAAGCAGATCTTGTCCACGCCGGCCTGGACCATGCGCCGCACCAGATACTCGCTTACGGCGCAGGGACGTTCGGTCTGGCCGTCGATCCGGCTGCCAACCGGCAGCAGCTCCTTCGAGAAACCGAGCGGTTGAATGCGGCTGCCGCGTCCGGCAGCGGGCACAATGCCCAACATCAGACTGCTTCCTCGATCGGTTCGCCGACCGGATTTTGCAAGGTGTCGGCCAGCATTCTATCCAGTTCCGCCGCACGCTTGGCAGACGTGTGCTCGCTCAGGACCCGCTCGCGGGCACGCCTTCGGATGCCATCGAGTTGGTGCTCCGGCAATTGCAGCGCGGCGACCACGTCATCCGTGTCATGCGCCAACAGGACTTCGCGGCCGGGTTCGAAGAAGTCCGCGAGGCCTGGCCATGCGTCGGTGATGATGGCAGCCCCACACGCGGCCGCTTCGAAGAGCCGTCCCGACGGGCACCAGCCCTTTTGTGCCATGGCTTCCCGGGTGACGTTCAGCGTCAGCCGCGACGATGAGAAGAACGCCGGATGGTCGGCGGGCGGCAGATGCCTGACGAAGAAGATGTTGTCGCTCCACGGGAATTCCTGCGGATACTGTGCGCCGCCAATGATGAAGCGCTGATCGGGCAGGCGCATGGCCGGGCGGACCAGCAGCTCTTCGACGCCGGCCTGGCGATCTGCCGCGTAGGTCCCGAGATAGGACAGATCGCCGGCGAATTCGGCCCGCTTCTCGGCCGGCCGATGCCGGTCCGGATCGACATGCCCGTAGAGCGGCATCACCTGGCGCGCACCCAGAACCGTCTTGAGCGCCTCGAGCGCCGAGCCGCCGGTGTAGCTCAGGACGAGGTGGTAATCGGCAAGGCCCTCTGGTCCGAAATAGGGCGGACGCTCACCGTGCTCGACGCGGGCAAGCGTGACCGGAGTATCGAGATCGTAGAAGACACGCAGCCCGCGACTTGCCTGCTGGGCCAGGCGCGAAGCCTCAACGGCGTCGGGGCAGTAGGAGGTGACGACAACGACATCCGCTTGCTTCATCGCCCGCTCCGCAACGCGGCGGATGTCCTCCCAGTCCGGATAGATGACGACGTTGCCGCCGTCGAGCTGATCCAGATCGCGGGCCCCGGCATAATAGGGAGTGTCGCGTTCGAAAAAGGTGATGGACCAGCCCAACCGGGCGAGAGCGCGGATCAGCCCGCGCCACAGCGTGGCGTGGCCGTTTCCCCATGAAGACGTGACGGTGAGACCGAAAATGACCATCCGCATCCGGAATTTCCTCGTCAGGCCGCTTCATTCATTCGCAGGAGCTTGGAGCCCCAGTCGCCCGACACGATGGTCGTGATCGAGGCGGGATCGATGTCGAAGCGGAAGCAGTCGCCGACCGGCAAGCCAAGCACATTGCAGACGGCGGCCTTGATCACGTCGGCGTGGCTGACCAGGGCGACGCACTGGTTCTGATGCAATTCGCGGACGCCGTTCATCAGCGAGACCATGCGCTGCTGGACATCCAGCATGGTCTCGCCGCTCGGGGTCCTGGCCTCCTGGCGCTGGTCGTTCCAGGCGCGCCAACCGGCATCGCCGTTCAATTCGTCGAAAGTCTTTCCCGACCAGTCGCCGAAGTCGATCTCGTCGAGTTCGGCGCAGATCGCGATTTCGCCGACGCCGCAAGCGAAAGCGATTGGCAGCGCCGTCTCCTGCGTGCGCTCGCGCGGGCTGCACAGGATGGCTGCAATCGTCTCTTGGGCCATGCGGCGGCCAAGCTGCTCGGCCTGAGCCTTGCCGGCCTCGCCGAGGCAAACGCCGGCCATGCGCCCGGCAAGATAGGAGCCGACATTGTCGTGCGCCGCATGGCGGATCAGGAAGAACGTGGTGGTCATTCCGCGGCATCCAGCAAAGGCTCATCCTTGCCGGCGATGAAAGCGAGCGTGCGCTGCCGGGCTTCGGCGTCGGTGAACTGTTCGGGAGGCGACTTCATGAAATAGCTGCAAGGACCCGTCAGCGCCCCGGCGATGCCGCGGTCGAGCGCCAGCTTGGCGCAGCGCACCGCATCGATCACCACGCCGGCTGAATTGGGCGAATCCCACACCTCCAGCTTGAGCTCGGCATTCAGCGGCACGCCGCCGAAAGTGGTGCCTTCGACACGAATGTAGGCCCATTTGCGGTCGGTGAGCCAAGGCACATGGTCGCTCGGTCCGACATGGATGTTGCCCGGCTCCAGGGGAACATCAAGCTGGCTGGTCACCGATTGTGTCTTGGAGATCTTCTTCGATTCCAGCCGCTCACGTTCCAGCATGTTGAGAAAATCGGTGTTGCCGCCGAAATTCAGCTGATAGGTGCGATCTATGCGCACGCCACGCTCGCGAAAGAGGTTGGCCAGCAGCCGGTGCACGATGGTCGCGCCGACCTGGCTCTTGATGTCGTCGCCGACCAGCGGCAGCCCGCGTTGCTCGAAGCGCCGGCGCCATTCCGGACGCGACGCGATGAAAACCGGAATGCAATTGACGAAGGCGCAGCCGGCCTCGAGCGCGCATTCAGCATAGAAGCGTGTCGCCTCTTCCGAACCCACCGGCAAGTAGGAGACCAGCACGTCGGCTCCGCTGTCGCGCAGGATATCGCTGACATTGGCAACCGGTTCGGGCGCCTCTTCGATCTCGTCGCGCAGATATTTGCCGATGCCGTCGAGCGTCGGTCCGCGCTCGACGCGAACACCGGTCGCCGGCGCGTCGGCAAAGCGGAACGTGTTGTTCGGGGCAGCGTAGATCGCATCCGCGACATCGCGGCCAACCTTGCTTTTGGCGACATCGAATGCGCAGACAATTTCGATGTCGTCGACATGATAGCCACCGAGATCGGCATGCATCAGCCCCGGGATCGGTTCGTTGCTTTTTGCATGACGATAATAGGAGAGGCCCTGCACCAGGGAGGATGCGCAATTGCCGACTCCAACGATGCCAACACGAACCTTTTTCGATCCCACGAAACTGCCGCCCTATGCTGTTCAAAGGTAAGTTCCTTGCGCCGAACCACCACCGTGCCGGAATGTTCCTTGGTCGCTCGAAAAATTGCGCGAGACGGCATGGATCGAAGCTGCACCCGCCGCGTTGCCCGCATGGCAAGCATTGGAAATCGATCGATGATCGTCTACGGCGACCACAAGCGGACCGAGAACGCACGACAACTTCAGGAGGCAGCGATCGAACTGGCCCAAAGCCTCGATCGGATGTCTCGCGGCATCCGGCGCCATGCTGCATTGGTCGGGCTATTCATCAGCGCGTCACAGCTGGTTCAGGGGCTCGCCGATGTCGACTTCAAGGTCCTGGGCGTCGACACCAATTCGCCTTCGCAACGGCAAGGCGCCGAGTTGCTGGTCGGGCTTGCGGCAGAGGTGGCGAAGTCGTGGCGAAGCGGTTTCGCCTTAGGCGGTGGCATCGATCCGCGACTTCTCCAATTGCTGGCGGCGCTCGATTGCAAGGCAGAGGTTTTGACCGGTTCGGCCGAGGGTTACGCGCATTATGCGCTTTATCCCGAGAGCTATCTGGGCGCGGCGCAGGAATCAGGTCTCGACGCGAACACATGTGTGATCGGCATCCGCAGTATCGGCTTGGGGCTTGCGGCCATGGTGGCCGCCGCCATCGGTGCGCCGCCGCCGATCAGTCTGCGTCCGATCGGCCATCCTTTCGATCGGCGGGTCAATGCCGATCCGCGGTTGGTCGCTGCCTGGAGGAACGAGCCGTCGGCTCGGTTCGCTGTCGTCGACGAAGGTCCCGGCCTGTCGGGAAGTTCTATCCACGCCGTCGTCACGTGGCTGCGGGACCTGGGTATCGATAGGAGCCGCATTCACCTGTTCCCCAGCCATTCGGGCGATCCGGGCGCAGAAGCGTCGCAGGACGTCCGGGAGACATGGATGCGCTGCCGCAAACATGTGGCGATGACGTTTGAACGCACCTTTCCCGAAAGCTCGCAGATTCCAACGCTGCGCGATTGGGTAGCCGAGGCGGTCGGCAGTCCGGAATTGCGTTTGACCGAAATATCCGGCGGCGCGTGGCGAACCCTTCACTATGCCGACGAAAAGCGCTGGCCACCGAGCACTCGCGGCACCGAACGGCGAAAGTTCCTGGCGTCCGCGGGTCCAGATTGCTGGCTCGTCAAGTTTGTTGGCCTCGGCGAAACCGGGCAGCGCAAGATGCGGGCCGCGACGATGTTGCATCAGGCCGGATTCGGGTCGCAAGTCGCCGGACTCTGCCACGGTTTCCTGGTTGAACGGTGGGCCGACGGCGCCACGATGGATCAACTGCCGCTGCCCAGACAAAGACTTGTCGCGGAGTTCACGCGCTATCTGGCCTGGCGAGCGATCAATCTGCGAGCCCGCGAACCGGGTGCTTCATTGCCCGCCCTCGCGGAGATGGCCGTTCACAACGCTTCCGAGGCTTTGGGCAAAAACCAGGCGGCGAAACTATGGAACTGGTTCTCGAAACAGACTCTTCCGCAGGTACTGGAACGCGTCGAAATCGACGGCAGGCTTCACCCCTGGGAGTTTCTGATCGGTGCAGACGGCACGCTGGTCAAGACGGATGCCGTCGACCATTGCCGGGGACACGATCTGATCGGCTGCCAGCCGATAGAATGGGACATTGCCGGCGCTTGCGTCGAACATGGTTTGTCCGAAGGCGAGGCGGCGTCGTTGATTGGCGGCATGGGTGACCGCATTGATGTCGGGCTCGTCGAGTATTTCCAACCTTGCTACCTGGCGTTTCAGCTGGGGCTGTGGAGCATGGCCGCTCAATCCGAGGACGGACGGGAACGAGCAAGGCTGGCAGGGACAGCCAACCGATATGAGGCAGGACTGACACGGTTCCTGGACAAGGCCAGGGCGTGACAGTTCCCCTCAATCCAGGCTTCGCAGCATGTCGGCTTCCTGCTCGAGAATACTGGCCACTTCTTCCCGCTGCAGGTGAGTCATCATCAGGCTGACGCAGCACTCCAGATAGGTGATCGAGGCTCGCCGCAAATAGGCGGCCGTCTCCTGTTCCGCCATCTCGTCGATATCCGGTGCGGATCGCTTGGGTCGCATGAGGATGTCCTCCATATCTGGTCCTCTCGCCAAACCCCAAGCTTGAGCGGATGTTCCGCCGGAATCGACCGCGAAGGGGTGGCTGCGGTCCAGCATCAGACAGGGAGGTTCTGCAGCCCACCTGATGTGGACCTCGCCCTCGTGGCGCGACCTGCTATTTGGTTGCCGATCGGAACGCCTTCGAGGCTCGCGAAATAGCCGATCGTCCGGGCGAGCCCCTCGTTGAGAGGCACTCTTGGCATCCAGCCGAGCAGCGCTTTCGCGCGCGAGATGTCGGGCTGCCTGCGTCGAGGATCGTCCTGCGGCAGCGGCAGAAACGTCATCTCCGACTTGGTGCCGGTCATCGCCTTCACCAATGCCGCCAGCCGCATGATGGTGAACTCTCCGGGATTGCCCAGATTGATCGGCTTGCCCGGATTGGGATCGAATTCCATCAGACGCATCAACCCGTCGATCAGATCGGAGACGTAGCAGAAAGATCGTGTCTGCAAGCCGTCGCCGAAGATCGTCAGCGGCCGCTTCTCGAGCGCCTGCATGATCAGGTTCGAGACGATGCGGCCGTCCGCCGGATCCATTCTCGGCCCGTAGGTGTTGAAGATACGTGCGACACGAACGTCGGCCTTGGCGGCTCTCAGATAGTCGAAGCAAAGTGTTTCGGCGGTGCGCTTGCCCTCGTCGTAGCAGGCGCGTGGGCCGGTGCAGTTCACATGGCCGACGTAATCTTCCCTCTGCGGATGTTGCTCCGGATCGCCATACACTTCACTCGTGGAGGCCTGCAGCAATCGGGCATCGTTGCGGGCGGCGAGTTCGAGCAGATTCAACGTTCCGATGACACAGGTTCGCGTGGTGTGGATCGGATCGGCCTGGTAACGCGGCGGCGAGGCGGCGCATGCCAGGTTGAAGATGCGATCCACCGGCTCACCAAGCTCCAATGGACGGCAGATATCCTGCTCGATCAACCGGAACCCCGGCTTGTCCATGATCGCGTTGATGTTCTCCATGCGACCGGTGAGAAAGTTATCGGCGCAGATCACGCGCCAGCCATCGCGTAACAATGCTTCGGAAAGATGCGAACCGAGGAAGCCCGCGCCACCGGCGACAAGCACCGTCTTTGCCCTTTGCGCCTTTTTTGTTCGTCGCATCGCGATTTTCTCCTGTCTGCCAGTCATGCTGCACTGCCGATGTCAAGGTCGAGGACCTCCGCCTCCTTTTGCGTAAGCGCCGTGATGAATTCGCGAGCCCTGGCCACACCGGTGTGGGACGCAAGGACGAGTTCGCGTGCCCGGTCGGCCATGGCGAGACGTGTACGAGCCGATTCCCGGGAAAGAATGACGACGACATCGTCCGGCTTCTTGGCCGTGTGGATCGTCGATGCGGGAAAGAAACTGTCGAGGCCTGGCCAGCGGTCGCTGATGATCGGCGTGCCGCAAGCGGCTGCTTCGAAAAGGCGCACGCTGGGCGACCATCCCGCTGCAATCATTGAACGGCGGGTGACGTTCAGCGTGTAGCGTTGGCGGCTGTAGAACGCGGCGTGCCCGGCCGGCGGCAGATGTTCGATGCGCTCGACATTGTCGGGCCAATCGATGTCGGAGGGATATTGCGAGCCGGCGACGACGAAACGGCGGTCCGGCATGCGCCGTGCAGGTTCGAGCAGGAGCGCGTTGAGCGTGGCTTGCCGGTCCCCGCTATAGGTGCCGAGATAGCCGAGATCCCAGCGGACCGGGTCGGCGGTGCGGTGATGCCGTTCCGGATCGACCGAACAGTAGAGCGGCTCGGCGCGGCGTGCGCCGAAGGTCTGCGCCAGATCGTTAAGCACCGGGCCGCCGGCGAAAGAGAAATAGATGTCGAAGTAGGGGATCTGGCGCCAGCTCAGATAGTCGCAATCGTCCGCCGACAGCTTTGCCAGGGTCACCGGCGTGTCGATGTCGTAAAAGCAGAGTTGTCCTTTGCAAAGTGAAGCGACGATGTCGATAACCGCCCGCCCTTCCGGCACGAAGGAGCCGATGACCACGATATCGGCCTGTTCAAGGCACCGTGCATGGTCGCGCTGAAGTTCCGGCACGGTTTCGTAGTAGCGCAAGGCGCAGAAGTCCGGATCGCGCAAATCGCGGTGATTGGCGTACCACGGCACATCGCGCTCCAGGAAAGTCACGCGATGGCCGAGTTCGTGAAGACCTTTCAGCAGACCTCGAAAAGTGGTGGCGTGGCCGTTTCCCCAGGACGAGGACAGCGACAGGCCGAGAAAGACGATGTTCAACTGCTTGGTCATTCGGCCGCCTCCACGGTCCCCTGCGTCAAATGGCGTTTGAAGACTGCATCGGTCACGGCCGCGCGCAGTGCGTAGGTATGGTCGGCGAGAACACGGCGAAGCGCGGCTTGGCCGATTGCCTTTGCCCGACGGGGGGTAAGCGCCTGCATGATTTCGGCGACATCGTCGCCGTCGCGCGCCACAAGGATCTCCTCGCCGGGTTTCAGGAACAGCTCGACGCCCAACCAGGCATCGGTGATCAGGCAGGCGCCGGCGCCGGCCGCCTCGAAGACACGCGTGGCCGGTGAAAAACCGTTCGCGGCCATGCTGTCGCGGCTGATGTTCAAGACGGCCTTTGGCGTGACATTGAAGGCGTTGTGATCGCGGGTGCCGACATGGCCGAGCCAGCCGACATTGGCGGGGAGCGGCTTGTCGCCCCAGCCCGATCCGCCAAGCAGAAAACGTTGTTCCGGCAGTCGGCTCGCAGGATCGAGGAAGAACGATCCGACACGGGCTTCACGATCCGGCAGCCTGTTTCCGAGGAACGCCAGATCGCAGGCAAACCGCGCATTGCCGGCGACCGGGTGGTGCGTTTCGGGATCAAGCGCATTGTAGATGGGCACGCACTCGTTCGCGCCCATGGCACGATAGGCCCAGACGACGGGGTCGCCGCCGCCATAGGTCAACACAAGGTCTATTTCTTGCAGCGCACGATGGAGCGGGTGGTCCGGCTCGTCGCGCAACCGGGCGAGCGTGGCCGGCGCGTCGACGTCCCAGAATACGGTGAGCGCATCGCTGCGGGCGTGATCGAGCACGGCGCGCAGCAGCGCCTCATCCTCGAAGCCGACACCACTCGCCTTGACGACGATATCGGCCTCGGCGGCCCGCTCCGCCACCTGCATCAGAGCGTGGCGGGTCGCCTCATAGACGACGACGGAGCACCAGTCCGGCGCCTCGATGTCGCGGTTTTTCTGCCGGTCATAGACGTCAGGCTCATAGAAGGTGATTTCATACCCCAGTTGCGAAAGCGCCTTCAGCAATCCACGGTAATAGGTCGCGGCACCGTTCCAGTAGGATGACAAAAGGCTCGATCCATAGAATGCGATCTTCATTCGGCGGCTTCCTTTGCGGCGGTCGGGTCGACGGTGTGCAGGTTGGTGCATTGCCAGAGCACGTCGAACAACTCGTCGACGCGGTGACGACAGGTGTGTCGCGAGAGGATGGTCTCAAGACCCGAGGCCACCAGGGAGGCCGCGAAATCGGCATCGGCCAGCACCGCCTGTAGGTGTTGCCGCATTTGCGAGCCATTCTCGGCAAACAGGAAGTCGACGCCGGGCCTGAAAAGCCGCTCGACATCCGACCATGGTGCTGAAATCAGCGGGATGCCGCAGGCGAGTGCCTCGAACATGCGGATCGTCGGAATTCCAGGCAATCTTTCACGATAGGGGCGCCGCGGGATGTGCACCGTGACACGATGCGTGGCAAAGGCCTTCGGCACGTCGGCATTGGCGATCCACCCTTCGTAGCGCAGACCGGCGACGGCCAGATCGGCAAGTGCCGGCTTGGGATAGCGGACACCGTGAACAGTGGCCTCAAGGCCGAGATCGCGCACCGGTTCGATCAGGAACTCCCTGAGTTCGGCGGTCCGCTCGTCGTCGCCCCAGTTTCCGATCCAGACCAGATTGGACGTAGCGTGGATTTCCGGTTGCGGCTTGAACAGGCGATCGTCCGCCGCTTCATGCCAGGTGAAGACACGCTTGCCCCAGCCGGCGCGCAGATAGCTCTCGCGCAACGCTTCGCCAAAGGCGAGAACGCCATCATAATGCTCCAGATGGAGCGCCGAGATAGCCTCGGTGGCCGACACGGCCCGGTGATGGGTGTCGTGAAACAGAAGGATGAAGTTGCCGCCATCGGCCCGGGCACGGCCGATTCGAGCGACAAGCTCCGGGTCGGTCCATTCGTGGACGATCACCACGTCGGCCTCGGCGATCCAGGCTTCGTGGTCGAACCCGGCATCATAGGTCACGGGCATCAATTCGGGGAAATCCTTGCGGAAGCGTTCGATCGCGAAGGATCCCTTCTCGGCCAGCAGGTTTGACCGGCTCCAGCCGTCCGCGGGCTCCAGAGCGATGGCCTGATGCCGGCGCGCCACCAGTTCGCGCATGACGCCGCGAAGGAAATGGGCATTGCCGTGGTTCCAGTCGGAGACGAGCGAGTGGGTGTAGAACAAGAAGCGCATGATCAGCGCTCCGCCACGGCTAGCGCCGCCTTTTCGTAGACATCGCGCATGGCCGCGGCCTGCCTCGCCAGCGTGTACCTGCGGCTTCGGCGAAGGGCGGCCTGGCCGAGCTCTCGCCTATGCCCGGCATCGCTGGAAAGACGATTGACGCAGGCAGCGAGATCGTGCGGGACGCGCGCGTCGAAGAACATCGCGGCCCCATCCCATATCTCGCGATAGGTCGAGATGTCCGAGAGCACCAGGGGTGTTGCCGACATAGCCGCTTCCAGCGCCGCCAGACCGAACGGTTCGTAGAGCGACGGCGATACAAAAATGCCGGCGCGGGCCATCAAGGAGCGCACCTCGCTGTACGGTAGCGCCCCGAGAGAAACGGCGTGATTGACGGTGGCACGCTCGCCGTTCGGGCCGTGAATCGAACCGGCTGTAAAGATGGGCCATTGCGTCAACGAGGCGGCCTGGTCGACCGCCATCACGTTCTTTCCCTCGTCCCACCAACGGGCGGCGGCGAAGACCAGCGGCTGGCGGGTTTCGACGTTCGGGACCGGACGGGCGCCATTTCCGACGATGTGCAGGCGTGCGACCGGGCCATAGCAGGTCTCGAGCAGCTCGGCATGGCTGCGGCTCGGCGCGATGACGGCGTCGGCCCTGTCGAAGCCGCGCTTATTGCGCTCTTTCTGCCAGGTCCATGCGCTGTCCAACGCCTGCCCCCTGACGGAGTGGAACCATGTCGTTACGCATGAATGCGAGACCGCTATGACAGGGCAGGGCGCATCCAATCCCACTGCCTGCGTCGGCGCGTTGAGATGGACGACGTCGATGGCGTGGTCACGCATCAGCGCACGCAATTCCCCCGGCAAACCGTCGAGATCGCCGGCGTCGTGGGTCATCCAATCCAGCGGCGTGTTCAGCCAGATCAGCGTCGCGAAGGACCGCGCCTCTTCGGCCTGTCGCCCGGATGGTTGCGGTCCTAGCCCGGCGAACACGATGCTGTCGCCGCCGTTGACCAGTTCCCGGCCGAGATCAAGCGCATAGCGCCACACCCCGCCCATGGCGTCGACGGTCATCAGGATGCGGCGCTTGCGCGGCCTTAGTGTCCGCAACATGCCGCCTCCAGCTCCGCCAGCGGACGCGGGCGCTTTTCCTGGATGTCGCTGAACTTCTGGAACGAGGCGAGGTAATGGTCATGGGCGCGCTCCCAGGCGAGATCGTCGGGTTCGCCCCAAAGCTCGCGATAGCTGGGCGAACTCGGATAAGGATAAAGCGGTACGGGTTCATTGGCCCACACGCCCTTGTCGATCAGATGGGCTCGCCAGTAATCGACAAGGGCAGGATCGTCCTCGACAACGCCGATCAGATTGGCCTGGACGAAGGGAACGTGGCGTCTGGCCTTGACCAGCAGCGCGGCCAGTTCCTCGGTGCCCAGCCGGCAGCGCTTCGCGAGCATCGCCCGCCCTTCTACCGTCAGGCTTTCGAGGCCGGCTTCGATGGAGACGCAGCCTGCCGCGCCCAGCAATTCCAGCAGCTCGGGTTTCCATAGATCGATGCGGGTCTGTACGCCGAATTTCACATCGCGCTCGACCAACGCCTCCAGCAACGCTTTTTGCGGCAGGAAAATCTCGTCGATGAAGTAGATATAGCCGACGCCTTGGGCAATCAGCCGATCGATTTCGGTCACCACCGTTTCGTGGTTCCGGCGGCGATAGGCATCGCGGAAATCGATCTTGGCGCAGAAGCTGCAATTGTAGGGGCAGCCGCGTGACGCCTCGACCTCGGCGCCGAACCCATGCTGTTGGTCATCGAACCTATGATGGTGATGCGAATGGGCGGCGATCCAGTCGGATGGCCATTCAAGCGGGGGATGATCGACAAAGGAACTGACATGAACGCCGCCGTTCGAAACCAGACTGGCGTCCCGCAGATAAGCGGTCGAGTGCACCGCGCTCCAATCGTCGCGCAGGGCAAGTTCCGCGACGATTTCCTCGCATTCGCCGCGCACGACAATGTCGACGCCAAGCTTGCGCAGCGTCGGCGCAGGCGTCGCCGAGCCATGCGGCCCGACCGCGACGGTGCGTCCGCCACGCCCGGCCAGACGATTGAGGAAATCGGCCGGCACGCGCAGCTCCGGCGGTGCGCAGCGCCAGAACAGATAAGTCGGCGCGGTGCTGACGACCGTCATCGCCGGCGCGAACTCAGTCACACGTTCGCAGAGCCCGGAATTGTCGAGCTTCTGTAACTGCCCGTCCAGCAGCAGCACCTCATGGCCCGCCGCTTCGAGCATGGCTTTCGAATAGCCGAGTTCCAGCGGCAAATGGGGTTGGCGGCAGCCGAAATAGATGCTGTCGTCATACGTCCAGAAGGGATTGACCAGGGCTATTCTCATGCGACGTACCTCACGGCTTCAGGGCGAGGCTCGAGCCGGTGGCGCTGCAGCCAGTCGGCAAGATCGCGAATGCCCTCGCGCCACGCGACCTGCGCCTTCCAGCCAAGCGCGGCCTCGATCTTGCGGGTATCGGCGACGAAGAAGGGCTGGTCGCCGGTCCGTTCCCCATCGTGGCGGATCGAAAGCTCACGGCCGGTCAGGCCGCCGATCTCGCTCAACAGCATACGCAAACTGAGCGCATTTTCTGGTCCGCCGCCAAGATTGAATGCCTGGCCCCTGGCGGTCTCGATCTGGTCCAGCACGGCCCTGTAGGCGGCGACCGCATCCGAGACGTGCAGGATGTCGCGCACCTGCCTGCCGTCGCCGTAGATGGTGATTTGCCGTCCCGTCAGGGCGCTGAGCAGGAAGTGCGCCACCCAGCCCTGGTCCTCGGTTCCAAACTGGCGCGGTCCGTAGATGCAACTCATCCGCAGCACCGCCGTCGGCATGCCGTAGGATTTGGCATAGTCGAGCACATACTGGTCCGCCGCACCCTTGGAGCAGCCATAAGGTGTGCAGAAATCCAGGCCGCGGGCCTCATCGATGCCGCCGGCCTGGATGGCGCTGTCGCAAGGTGTGTAGCGGTCGCCGTCCTCGCGAACCGCGACATCGGGAAGGCTGCCATAGACCTTGTTGGTGCTGGCGAAAACCACCGGGATGCGCTCGCCGCTCAGTCGCGCCGCTTCCAGCACGTTGAACGTTCCCCGAAGGTTGATGTCGAAATCCTCGTCCGGCCGGACCAGGCTCGTGGTGACGGCCGTTTGCGCGGCCAGATGGAAGATCGCCTTGGACCTCATCAGAACCGGCGCCAGGGCATTGGCGTCCCGCACATCGATGGTCTCGACGGTAAGGCGGTCGCCATGTTTCTGGGCCAGCCATTCAAGGTTCTGTTCGACGCCGGGACGGCTGAAATTGTCGACCACCAGCACCGGTTCGCCATCCGACAACAGGCTGTCGGCCAGGTTCGATCCTATGAAGCCGCTGCCGCCGACGATGGCGACCGGCGCTTCGCGACGGTTGCGTGCGCCCGGGCTCATGACACCAACCCACGCTCTTCGAGCTCGCGCTTCATTTCGGCGCCGCGGTCGATGGCCGCCGTGTTGCGCACCCAGGAAACGAAATCGCCGAGAGAGTTCTCCAATCGGCGGCCCGGTTCGAAGCCGAGCAGCTCACGTGCCTTGGAAATATCGGCGAAGCAGTTGCGTATATCGCCGGAGCGCGCCTTGCCGAGCAGCTCAGGCGAGCGGTTCGGGGTTCCCATGGCCTCTGCCAGCAATCGCGCGACTTCGCTGATCGCATAGGCCCGGCCGCTGCCGATGTTGATGACGTGGCCCTTTGCCTGACGTTGCTGCAGCGCAAGGCGAAAGGCGCGGGCGACGTCCTGCACATGAACGAAATCGCGCTTCTGTTCGCCATCCTCGAAGATCATCGGTCGTTGGCCATTGGCGAGACGTGAAGCGAAGTTGGCCAGCACGCCGGTGTAGGGATTTGATAATGCCTGGCCGGCGCCGAAGACATTGAACAGGCGCAGCGCGACCGCATCGATGCCATACGCTTCGCCGAAGATCAGCACGGCGCGCTCCTGGGCGTATTTTGTCAGCGCGTAGATCGAGGCGAGATCGACCGGCTTTTCTTCGTCTGTCGGCACCGGCGAAAGGGGTTCGCCTTCCGGCGACAGCGGATTCCACTGTCCGCTTTTGATGTCGCTTGGCTTGCGCCGGGCATTGTCGATGCGCCGGCCGTCGGGCGTGGCATAAAGACCCTCGCCATAGACGCTCATCGACGAGGCTACGACGATCCGCTCGACCGGGTGTTTGATCAACGCCTCGAGCAGCGTCGCCGTGCCGAGGTCGTTGGTGCCGACATAGCGCGCGATCTCGTACATCGATTGTCCGACGCCCACTTCCGACGCCAGGTGAATGACAGCGTCGACGCCTTCCAGCGCCTCGGTAACGGCCTCGCGGTCGCGGACGTCGCCCTTGATCAGTTCGGCTCCGGCGGGAAGCGCGATCGCTTCGCCCGCATGCACCTGCTCGAGCAAGGCGTCGAGAATGCGAACCGAATAATCCTGAGCGATGAGTTCTTGTGTGACGTGGCGGCCTATGAAGCCGCAGCCTCCTGTAACCAATATGCGTTTCACGACGACTCCTCGGACAAGTGACCTCGGCGCCCCGAACTTTTCGGCAAAAGGTTTGTTCCCTGTGCTTCAACAAAGTTCCCTTTGAGACCTTCGTGCGAAGCAAGACATCGCCGTCAGCCCCGTGATGCTGGAACATTGCCGCCGGTGTGCTGTTAGGACGCTCGACAGCCGCTGTGACGCCGACAGCGCGAGGCCCGATGATCAAGGAGATTTCAATGTCGCAGTCCCAGACGACCACCAATCACGACGAAATTCGCAAATGGGCCGAGGAGCGTCAGGGCCGGCCGGCGGTGGTTCGCACCAAGGGCGAGGGCGGCATCCTGCGGATCGACTTCGGCGAGCCCGAGGAAGCATTCGAGCCCATCGATTGGGACGAGTTCTTCCGGATATTCGACGAGAACGATCTGGCGTTCCTGTATCAGACCAAGACCAGTGACGGGAAAGCCAGCCGCTTCAACAAATTCGTCGAGCGCGATCGCAAGGGTTGAGAAGGCTGGCTTGGCAGCTGATCCTGGCCGATCCAGAAAATCTCGCAATTCGATGGAACAATCGACGGCTCCATTGCTTCGGGCGCTGAGCCAGAAAGGCGATCCGGCAAAATCAGGCCCCTGAACACAGTTGCGGATGACAGACGATCGCAACCCCCAACGGAAGCGACTTAGCCTCGGGCTCGGAGGACAAAATTCAATGCATCAGCTTCGCGCCGTGGTCCTTCACCACCTCTCGCATGATGTCGTTGAGCCAGTTTTCGGTCGACTGGCCAAGCCGCCTGTGGTCGATGGTTCGGATCGCTTGCTCGAGTGTCCTCTCAACCAGCCGGTCGGATGCGTTGACGTCCCCCAGCAAAAGACGCGCCGCGAGCCGCAGTTTGGGCAAAAGCGCGAAGACGTCGTCTGGCGGAGGGGGCACGGCGATGCCAGCTCGTTCCGACGCCTGCGCCGGAAAAAGGGCATTGAACACTGCCCTGCTGCCCGAGGATTTTCGCAAATTGCTGGCGTAGCGAAGATGTTCGGGAATGGCGATGTCGTTATCGCCGCTGAAGAACACGAAAGGGATGCCCCGACGCATCAACTTGTCCGCGATGGGAAACACGCGTCGGCCGTTGAGATTGACGTCCAGGATTGCAGCTTCGGCCTGATCGGTGTGTTCGGAAGCCTGCTCGACGGTGGCTGCGGGTCCGAGGATGATGGCGCCCATATTGCTGAAAAACCGTGCGAGATCTCCCGCCACCGCCCATTCGTCTTCGACAATCAGAATGTGCAATCCCCGCAGATCGCGCACGTCGTCATCCTTTCTTCGAACGGAGTTTAGGATGCAGAGAAGCCGTTTCCCATTTTCTGTGATCCAGCGCCGCCTGCAATCGTTTCGCAAGCACCAGCATGCGATCCGGGACGGGCCCTGCATCGAGATATTTGATTGATTGAGGCGGCGCCATTGGTGCCAGGAGCTTCATGCCAGCTGAGCGTTTTGTCATTGAACCACCATGGGTGTTCAACGTCATCCGTGCTGTCTTGTTCCATTCTGCCTGCGCGCTATATGGTTATGTCCTGTCCGAACCGACCTTGAGGGAGTTCATGTCGGGTCGGGGGAAGAGGGATATGCCGTGACAGCGCAATCAATCAAGTTCCCCATCGTCGGCGTCGGCGCGTCCGCGGGTGGCATTCCCGCGATGGAAGGGCTGTTCAAGGGCATCGCCGGTCAGCCAAGAATGGCGTTCGTGATCATCACGCACCTCAGTCCCAAGCGCAACAGCCTGCTGCATGAGGTTATCGACCGCTATACCGAGATGCCTGTCATGGTGGTCGAGGACGGCATGGCTGTCGAACCCGACCACGTCTATGTGATGCCGGAAAACGTCACTGTCGTCATCGAGAAGGGCGTGCTGCACCTTAGGCGGCCCAATGGGCTTACCCAAGAGCGTAAACCCGTCGATATCTTCTTCAGCGCACTGGCCGAGGACCAGGGCGAATATGCGGTCGGCGTCATTCTGTCGGGCGGCGATTCCGATGGAACCTTGGGCGTCAAGGCCATCAAGGAGCGGGGCGGGCTCACCGTGGCGCAAGCGGCTGACGGCTACGGTCCGCGCAATCCCGACATGCCGCAGAGCGCCATTGCCAGCGGGCTCATCGACGTCGCCGTGCCTGCCGAGGAGATTGGGGCGAAGCTGGAGGCTTACGCCCGCGGCTTCGACGCGCTGGACGGGCTGACGAACGAAGAGGACGTTCATACGGCCGACATAGATCAGGTCCGCGAACAGATATACGGGATCTTGCGCAGCCACTCCGGTCATGACTTTTCAGGTTATAAAACCAAGACCTTCCTGCGCCGGATCAAGCGGCGCATGCAGATCGCCCAGATTCAGTCCATCGGAGCCTATATCGATTGGCTGAAGAAGGACCCTCGCGAGGTGATGAACCTGTTTCGCGATCTGCTGATCAACGTTACCAACTTCTTCCGCGATCCCGACGCCTTCGAATTGCTCGAACAAAAGATCATCCCGCGGCTGTTCGACGGCAAGACGGCGAGCGATACCGTCAGGGTCTGGATTCCAGGCTGCGCCACAGGCGAAGAGGTGTTCTCCATCGGCATCCTGCTGCGTGAACACATGGAAACGCTTTCGGCCGTGCCTCGCGTCCAGATTTTCGCGACCGACATAGACGAGCCGGCGCTGGCGGTGGCGCGCGCGGCACGCTATCCCGAAGCGTTGATGCAAGGACTTTCCCCGGAACGCAAACAGCGGTTTTTCACCGGCGATGGCGAAACGTACGTCCTCAGCAACGAGATCCGGGAACTGTGCATCTTCTCGCCACATAGCGTCATTCGCGATCCGCCCTTCTCGCGCATGGATCTGGTTTCGTGCCGTAACCTGTTGATCTATTTCGGCCCAGCCATTCAAAGCCGCGTTCTTCCTGTCTTCCACTATTCGCTGAAGCCCGGTGGTTATCTTTTCCTCGGCACCTCTGAGAGCGTCGGGCAGCACGAAAATCTGTTTGCCACCGTCGACAAGAAACATCGCCTCTTCCAGGCACGGGAGCATGTTTCGCCGCACATCAGGCTGCCGGCCCTGATCGGAGATGTTCCTTCCGGCGTTTTTCCCGCCGAAACCGCTGGCTTGAAGAAGGGAACTGTCGGCTATCCGCTGCGCCAGGCTGTCGAGGCGCAGGTGCTGGAGCGGTTCGCGCCGCCGCATGTCCTCGTCAATGCCGAAGGCGACGTCGTCTACTATTCGGCGAGGACCGGCAGATTCCTCGAAGCGCCGCAAGGTATTCCCAGCCGGCAGTTGCTGACGATGGCGCGCCGCGGGCTTCGGCTGGATCTGCGCGCCGCATTGAGGGAGGCGACGACGACACGCCGCACGGTCGTGCGGGATAACCTCGCTGTCGAGGAAGACGACGAACGCGTACAACCGATCAGGCTGACGATCGAGCCGCTCGCCGAGAGGGGCAATGGTGAGCCGCTTTACCTTGTGCTCTTCGAGCCGTCGGGACCGACGCAGGCCCGATCCGATGAGGACGGCGGCAGTCGTGACAGCGACAGCACCGCCGATCTCGAGCGGGAGCTGCGCGACACAAGAGAGCGCCTTCAATCCACCATCGAGGAATACGAGACGGCGCTCGAAGAGGTGAAATCCTCGAACGAGGAACTCGTCTCCGTCAATGAAGAGGCGCAATCCACCAATGAGGAACTCGAAGCGTCCAAGGAGGAGATGCAGTCGCTCAACGAGGAGCTCAACACGATCAACGCGGAGTTGACCAGCAAGATAGAAGAGCTCGATCACGCCAACAGCGATCTGCGGAACCTGTTCGAAAGCACCGATATCGCGACCATTTTTCTCGACCGCAGTCTTGTGGTGCGAACCTTCACGCCGGCGGCCTCGTCCTTCTTCAGCCTGCGCCCCTCCGACGTCGGCCGGCCGTTGACGGATCTGTCGAGCCAACTCGATTATCCCGAGTTGAAGCAGCACATCGACAAGGTGTTCGAGACAGGCGAGACCCTGAACCACCATCTTGCGCGCGATTCCAGGGGCCTGTTTCACATGGTCCGCATCAACCCCTATCGGGACAAGGGCAACAGGATACAGGGCGTCGTGGTGACACTGGTCGACGTTACCACCCTGGCGCGGGCGGAAGAGCATCAGCAGGTGCTCATCTCGGAGCTCAACCATCGCGTCAAGAATATGCTCGCGGTGATCGCCAGCATCGCCAACCGCATGCGGGACAGTTCCGATACGAAGGAAGAGTTCGCGGACGCGTTGATCGGTCGGCTGCACGCCATGTCCCGGGCCTACGGACTGCTGACCCGCGAGAAGTGGAAAGAGGCTTCGGTCAAGGAATTGCTCCACCAGGAACTCGAGCCGTTCGGCATCGAACGGATCGAACTCGATGGCGACGACGTTAAACTCGGCCCGCAACAAGGGCTTTCCCTCAGCATGGCCATTCATGAACTGGCCACCAATGCGGCCAAGTATGGCGCCTTGTCCAAGCCCCGAGGCAGGATCGGCGTCAAATGGGCGATGGATGGCGACAATTTTACGCTTGGCTGGCGCGAAAAGGACGGCCCTCCCGTCAGGGAGCCGTTGAACAATGGCTTTGGCCTGAACCTGTTGAAGGGGGAAATCGGCTACAGGCTCGGCGGCGATGTCGAGACCTCCTTCCGCAAGGACGGTCTCGAGGTTCAGATCGCTTTTTCGGCAAACCATAGAGAAGCGCCATGAGCGACAGACCGCACGTTCTGGTGGTCGAGGACGAGTGGCTGATCGCAGAGGACGTCGCGTCTGACTTGCTTGCAGCGGGCTATCCCGTGGTCGGCCCTGTTTCGTCCGTTGCCGCCGCGCTTCAACTTGTCGAGGCGGACAAGGTCGACCTGGCGTTGCTGGATATTCAGCTCAACGGTGAAACGAGCCTGCCGGTCGCGGAAGTCTTGCTGGCTCGCGGCACTCCGTTCGCGTTCGTAACGGGATTTGGGGAGCGTGATGTTCCTGTCCCGTTTCGAAACTGCAAATTCGTTGCAAAACCAGCAAGCGAGGCGGCCATCCTCACTGCCGTGGCTGACCTTGCGTCGCTTCGCGCAGCCAAGAAACGGTCGTGATTTCAAGCCAGCCGGTCGCGATCAATCCAGCGGCTTGTCGGTAGGCCGGGGCGTGGTACTCGCCTGGCGTGGCCGGCCGGCATTTCGATTGGTGACCGGATTATCCAGCGGAACGCTCGACGGCCGGGATGCGCCGGCGGTCTTTGGCGTCACCGGCTTTGCGCCGGCATCCGTTGCTTTGGCATCCCGCCTTGGGTGCGGCAGGCCACCGGCATTCGGCGATCGGACGGCGGGTTTCGAGGTTGAACCTTCCTTGGTCATTGTGGCTCCTTCCTTGCAAGGGAAAACATCTCATGTAGGCAGGTCAATCGTCGGCGCGATCGAAAGTTCCGCGACCGCAACGACACCACGCTGCCGAGGGCGGCACGAGTAAGGACGGAGCGGTTCTTGTGCCCGTGTGGATGTCCCAGCCATGCGGCTGCAAACGTCTTGCAGAGATCGGATACGGCTTCGAGGTTGGCCCCATGCGTGATCACGAAGGACGCGTCGATCGCGCCGTTCTGGACCTTGGCCAAAAGCGGATCTTCCGTTCAGGCGCGAGCAACTCGAATAAGGCGAAGTGGAACAACTGACGTCGATGCAGGTTCGGTGTCGTGCGGCGTCGTCGCTCCCCTTGTTTGACGCTGCAAGATCGGGTTCCCCTCAGCCTGATCAGCCCGCGCGCTCCCTTGCCGGGAGGCGCGGGCTTTTCCGTCAGCCGAGCGATCGTGTTTTGAATTCGGGCGGAACAACCCACTCGTTCGGCAGTTCGGCGCGCAGGAGAACCGAAATGCACTATGCCGATGAAATCGCGCTCAGGCGCGTGAAGATGCTGGTCGAACAATATGTTCTCGCCAGAAGCAGGAGGTATGATTTTGTCTCGACCGAGCTGGCGTGCCAGGCCATCCGTCAGGTGGTTCGCAGCCCGATCGAAGATACCGAACTCGATCATTTGCTGGCCCGAAGTGCGGTCAAACAGGGACTTTCCGTGCGGTTCGATCGAATAGGTCACTTGTCGGCTACTTCACCCGAACTCATTGGGGAAAAGTCAGTATGAGAGCCTTATGGTCACTGTGTGCGGCATCGGCATTGCTCGCCTTGGCGGCGTGCAACAACAATGCCGACCCCGTCAAATCCAAGACGGATACGACGAACAGCCAGCCTGTCGACAAGAATCCGGCGACGGACACCAATCCGACACCACAGACCAGTACTGGCGGGGACCAGCAAGGCACGCAGCCAACGCAGCCGGCATCGCCCAAGCCGCCTGGCGGTTAAGAGCCATCCGGTCCAGGTGGGCCGCTGCTTGTCCGGGTTTGTGACGCCGCCGGGAAAATACGAAGCGACGCCTGTCTGGTTTCAGCCAATAATTCTGACTGGAACGGACTTAACGGCGGGAACGTGGGCTTTCTTGGCGCGGTGCCAGAGGGGCACCAGAGGGTTGAGTTCTGGATAATAGCCGGCGCAGTTGCCTTCAGGCACCGAATAGGATGTCACGCGCAAGCCCCGGACGCGCCGCTCGACACCGTCATCCGCATGGGTTTCGAGATCGATCTGCTGCCCCGCGGTCAATCCGAACCGTTGGATGTCGGCCTCGTTCATCAGCAAGACCATGCGTGTGCCATGGATGCCGCGCAGCCTGTCATCATAACCGTAGACAGTTGTGTTGAACTGGTCATTGGAACGCACCGTTATCAGCGTCAGGACCTTGTACCCGGATACATCGATGTCGGGATTCGTCTCGAGCGTCGTCGGCAGCTTGAAATTGGCCATCTTGTTCGGCGTCTCCCAAATTCGCTTCGACGCCTTGATGTCGCGATGAAAGCCTCCCGGCGTCAGGAACCGTTTGTTGAACTGGCGAAAATGCTGAGGGATGCAGCGTTCGATCTCATCGCGAATGCGGGAATAGTCGGCAACCCACCCGTCCCAAGGAATCGAGCTCGTGCCCGGTACGGTAGCTTTGGCCAGCTCGGCGACGATCTTCGGCTCTGAAAGCAGATTTGGCGAAGCTGGCGGGCGCGATCCGAAGGAGCCATGGATGCAGGCGGTGGAATCCTCCACGGAAACCGTCTGATCGCCGCTTTCCTGGCGGTCTCTCTCCAGCCGCGACAGGCAAGGCAACAGATAAGTTACCGCCCCGGGGATGAGATGACTGCGGTTGAGCTTGGTCGCGATCTCGACATGCAGGCCAAGTCCCCGCCAGGCTTTCTCGACCAGGCCGGTTTCAGGCACGGCGCGCACGAAATTACCCCCCAGGCCGATAAAGCCCTTCACGGAGCCGGCAATGACGCCTTCGCAGGTCTCGACCGTATCGAGGCCTTTTTCGCGCGGGGGCTCGAAAGCATAGAATTCCGCGAATTTGTCGAGTGGAACGAGCTCAGGTTTTTCAGATATGCCGACGGTGCGCTGGCCCTGGACGTTGGAGTGACCACGCAGCGGCGAAATGCCGGCGCCGGGCTTTCCGATGTTGCCACGCATCAGCAGCAGATTGCAAAGCATCTGAACGTTCTCGGTGCCATGCCTGTGCTGCGTCAGGCCCATCCCGTAATTGCCGATCACCGCATTGGAGCGGCCGTAGACTTCAGCCACATGCTCCAGATCCGCTCGCGCGATGCCCGACCGTGTGACGATGTCTTTCCACTCGGCAGCGCGTAAATAGGCTTCGAACTCAGCAAAACCATGCGTGTGTTCGGCAAGGAACTCGACATCGAGGACACGCGAATTTCCATTCTCCCGAGCCGCGTCGTCGAGTGCCAGCACCGCCTTGGCAATCCCGGTCATTGCGGCAATGTCGCCGCCGCTGCGGACCTGGAAGAAGTCGCTGGACATCTTGGTGCCGGGGCCTGGCGACAACATCTCGACGGGATCCTGCGGATTCTTGAAGCGCTTGAGCCCTCGCTCCGGCAAGGGGTTGAAGGTGAACACCGGCACGTCGCGTTGGCGAGCCTCCTGCAGCGGGTGCAACAGCCGCGGCGCCGTCACGCCGGTGTTGTGGCCGAAGAAGAACATCATGTCGCATTTGGAAAAGTCTTCGAGCTGCACGGTCCCAACCGGCGAGCCGATCGACTCGGGAAGCCCGACCGAGGTCGATTCGTGACACATGTTGGAAGAATCGGGCAGGTTCGACGAACCGTAGATGCGGGCGAAGAGCTGATACATGAATGAAGCTTCCAGCGAGGCGCGGCCGGATGTGTAGAAGACGACCGACTTCGGATCGAGCCGCCGAAGTTCCATGCCGATCTCGGCAAAGGCTTCATCCCAGGAAATCGGCTCATAGCGATCGGTGACAGCGTTGTAGCGCAGCGGATCCGTGAGCCTGCCTTGCTTTTCCAGGTCGCGATCCGGCCAATCGAGCAGGTCGGTGACCGAATGCCGTGCGAAGAAGTCTGGACCGCAACGCAGCTTCGTCTGATCCCACATGGTGGCCTTGGCGCCATTTTCGCAAAACTCGAAGGGCCGCGGCTCCGCTGGCTTGGCCCATGAGCAGGAAACGCACATGTAGCCGTCTGCCTTGTTCTGCTTGAGCAGCGTGCTCCATATTCCCGACATCAGCAGGCCTTCGCCATATGCCTTGCGGATCAAGGAGGACAGGGACCCCCATCCGCCCGTCGGGTGGTCGTATTTCTTGATTTCGACATGATCGGTAACGGCGGGTTCCATGACGGTCGTCCTTGCGAATGCCAATACCAAACCTCGCCCCTGCTTGATTGTTCCCGAGTCCGTGAAGCGAACGTCGCTGGTGCAATTCGGCCGCGCTTGCCAAGCGAACGATAACCGGTGCCTCGGCATCGCTTCGCGCCTGCGTGTGGAACTATTTTGGTCATTGGCTGTTCGGCAAGCGAAGGGAGCAGCACGATGGAGCGACGCAACGCGGTAATCTCGCTGGCGATAGCCGCGGTCATTATCATCGGTTTCCTGATCGGCTTTCACTACGTTGACATGGGCTGGCGCACCTCGCCCCTGAAACGGGCGCCTGAGCAGAACCAGGGCGGCAACGCTCCCGCGGATACTTCACCGGCTGCGGGCGTCCAGAAAAATCCCAAGGAAAATACCGAAATGCCGGGGCAGCAGTGATCGACCGCTACCAACAACCCCAGCTTGGCTCACCAGTGTCGCTATCCTTCATATGAACTCGGACGAGAGGACGTTGTGCTGTCAGATCCCACCGTTCTGATCCTGATGTATTTTCTTCTCCCGGTCTGGTTGGTCGCTGGTTTTGCAGACTGGCTCTGCCATCGCGCTTCGCATATCGAATCGACGACCGGCGCCAAGGAATCGTTGATCCATCTCCTGATGTTCATCGAGGTCGGCATACCGCTGCTTGCCGCCATGTTCCTCGACGTGAACGCCCTGGTCATAGCCATCATGATCGTCACCTTCTTCATTCATGAGGCCACCGCGATGTGGGACGTTCGCTACGCCACATCGGCGCGCACGGTAACGCCGATCGAACAGCATGTGCACAGCTTTCTGGAGATGATCCCGCTGATGGGGCTGGTCAGCGTCGTGTCCCTTCATTGGGGACAGTTTCTCGCATTGTTCGGGGCAGGACGGGAAACCGCGCGCTTTGATTTTGCCTGGAAATCGCAGCCGCTGCCGGTGACTTATATCGTCTGCGTGATGGCCGTGATCCTGCTTTTCGAATTGCTCCCTTATCTGGAAGAATTCGTCAGGGGGTTACGTGCCAATGCCGGCAGGCTCATTCCACCGAAAGCCAGACGACGCGACCCGGGCCAGACGACCTTGCGGTGAAGCGCTCAGCGGAAACGATGTCCCAGCCGTCTGGGTGCTGGCGCCCTGTGCGGAACATCTCCGCCGGACTGCCCATTATCAGAGGGTGACACGGACATGGAGTGTGGTGATGGGCATACTTTCCGATCTGGACAAGAAGCTGACGGACAACATGTATGAACATGGCAGCGCGCTTACCGATGCCGTTGCGGATCTGCCGCGTGCGGTCGTCGACACCGTCGAGCGGCTGATGCCTTTCATTCAGCCCGAAGCGCGCGAGACAGTGAGAAGTCAGGTTCTCGGCCTGGTCCACGAATACAGGGTCGAGAAACCTCCAGGCGCGGCCGAGCAGGATTGAACTAGCCGTTCTGGTCTATCGCGTGGGGCGCGGGTTGGCTCCCGTTGCTCGCTTTGTGGCCGCTGAACCACAACCAGGCCGCGATGATCACGACCGCCACGATCACTATCCAGGCTATGAGACGAGGGATTGCGGAATCCTCCGTGCCAGCAGTTCATCCACGTCGATGCGGTGATCAGGACGGGTTGAGGTCGGTTCGCCTCGTATTCCAAATACCGCAAGCGATCGTTTGTTCCGCTTGAGTTGGTTTCAATCGTGGCCGGCGGTCCCCTGTCACGGTCCATGTCTTGCGATGGCACCCGTGCGATCATTAATTGACGGGCACACGGGGCACTCTAGATCAATTCATGCCGATCACGATTCGCTTCGGTTGCGGGGAGACTGTTGCTGTGGCGCACCAAACGCCGGCTTTGACCTTCAGTGGCCGTCATCTCAGGCTGGATTATCTGTGCGTCCTGTTGCTTCTGGGCGTTTCGGCGGGATGCTCGTCTTCCGATCGGATCGAGCAGCAATCACAAACTGCGGCATCCGCCGCACAGACCGTGTTGATGGTGCTCGATGCCTGGACAAGCGGTGCGGCGCCGTTCGCATACACCGCCGGCACGCTGCAATCGGCCGGCAAGACACTGGCCGATGCCGAGGCGCAAATCCGATCGGCCGAAACGGCCGAACCCGCCGAGCAGGCTGCATTGGCGACAGCGGTCAAGGATCTGTCGGTCGCGGTGGCTCACGCCGGGGCGGGATTGCAGGCAGGCAATCGAGCGGGGGTCCAAAAAGCAAAACAGGATCTTCAACTGGCCTCGCGCTCGCTTGCCGCCGCCTATGCAAAATATTTCGCGCCGAAGCCATGAAGAAGCTCGTGGAAATATCGCTCGGCGTCGTTACCAGCGTTGGCGGCTTCCTCGAAGTCGGATCGATGGCGACGGCGGCGCAGGCAGGCGCGACTTTCGGTTTCCAACTGATCTGGGCCGTGGTGCTCGGCACCATCTGCATCATCTTTCTGGTGGAAATGGCCGGCAGGTTCGCGGCGGTGAGCCATCACACGATCTGCGATGGCATTCGCGAGAGATTTGGTTTCAACGTCTTTGTGTGGCCGTTGCTTGCCACCTTCTTGCTCAGTCTCATGGTGCTCTCCGCCGAGATCGGCGGCGTTGCCATCGCACTCGAACTTGCCACCGGCATAGGCTTCCAGTGGTGGGCGCTGCCGGTGGCTTTTCTGGCGTGGCTCCTGCTCTGGAAAGGCACCTTCGGCCTCATCGAGAAAGGCGTGTCGATGCTCGGCCTGGTGACCTTGTGTTTCGTCGTCGCGGCCGTGATGCTGAAACCCGACTGGACAGCGGTCGCTGCTGGCGCCGTGCCTTCGCTGCCAGCCCACGACACCGCCAGTTACTGGTTCATGGCGGTCAGCATTCTCGGCGCTTCGATATCGCCGTACCTGTTCATGTTCTATTCCTCCGGGGCCATCGAGGACCAGTGGGACAAGAGCTATCTCGGTGCCAATCGGGCCATAGCGGGACTGGGGATGTCTTTCGGCGGCACCATTTCGGTCGGCGTGCTGATCGTGGCCGCCCTCGTGCTGGCGACGCACGGCATCGACCAGGTGGACGATTATCACCAGTTGCCGTTGATGCTGATCCCGGTATTCGGCTTCTGGGGTTTCGTCCTGTTCGTAGCCTCTCTCGCCATTGCCTGCTTCGGCGCTACGCTCGAAGTCGGGCTGCAGCAGGCTTACCTCGTGGCTCAAGGCTTCGGCTGGACGTGGGGCGAGGACCGCAAGCCGCGCAACAACCCAGGGTTCAGCGCGGTGTACACGGTATCGTTGTTTCTTGCCGCCATCCCCATCATGCTTGGTCTCGATCCGCTGAGGCTCACCATCTTTTCCATGGCGCTGACGGCGGCCAGCCTGCCGCTAACCGTGGTTCCATTCCTGTTTCTGCTGAACGACAAACGCTACGTCGGCGAGCATCGCAACGGCATTCTCTCCAACGCTGCGGTGATCTTCATCATCGCGCTCGGCTTTGTGCTGGCCGTGGTGACGATCCCGCTGCAAATATTCGGAGGCACATGATGAAATTGCTGCGTGATCTCCTGGACAAGCAGGTGGTTGACCGCGAACAGGTCAAGATCGGCAAGATCGATGGGCTGGTGGCGGAGTTGCGGCAGGGCAAGCCGCCAAGAATCATTGCGATCGAACTCGGCTCCATCACTTTGGCGCGCCGCCTCGGCGCGAGACCTGGGCGATGGATGGCGCGACTCGCGGCAAAGCTGGGTGGCAAGCGCCATGGCGAGCCGCATCGGATCGCCTGGCACAAGGTGAGGGATATCGGCACCGACATCGAGTTCGATGTGGATGTGCGTCAGACGTCGATCTTCGCCTGGCAGGACTGGTTGCGCGATCATATCATCGGGCGCATTCCGGGAGCTTGATGATGACCACCGTCAATCTCGAACGTCTGGCTGGGCGACGCGTGCTGTCGCAGCGAGGCAAGAGCATCGGCTACATCGAGGAAATCCGCGCCGAACGGGATGGCGACGATTTCGTCGTTACCGAATTCCACGTCGGCATCCACGCTGCTTTCGAGCGTCTTTCTGCGTCGGCCATAGGCGTGGCGGTGCTCGATCTGTTTCGGCTGCGCCGCCGCGATGGTCTGTACCGCATCCCTTGGGACAAGCTCGACATCTCCGACCCGGCGCGCCCGCGGCTGCTGTGCCCGATGACCGAACTCTCCGGCATGAAGAGCGCACCCGATCGTCGCGAATAGGTCGCCGCCGCGCATCGTCGTGAATATTTTCAGCGCAGCATGCTCACGGCCAGAAAGACCGCGGCGGCTATCAAAACGACAGCTGCAATGACAAACAGCGGCCAGTTGCCGCGAGGCCGCAGTTCCGGTTCGCTTTCGATCGGCCGCATCGCATTGGCGAAGCTGGCGTCGTTCTCGAATTTTGGCCGGGAACGTGGCGGCTCTGCTCCAGCGACCGGATTTTGTGTGTCGGCCGCCTCGGCGTCGGTCTCCAGCGGGACAATGGCGGGATCGAAGCCTGGCGTTTTGTCCTGCGTCGCTCCCGCCTCAATCTCGCCTCTGGCAGAGGCAGGGGTAGGATCTGACATCTTGGCCATGACCTCTCTCTTTCGAACCAAACTCTGCCAAATCGGCAGCGGTGGTTTTGAGACGGCTATATTTGCTCGAGCAGAATCCTGGCGTCCTTGGCCGCAACGATGAACGCCTGTCTTGCGATCTTTGGAGGCTTTTCGCCACGCATCACGGCAAGGCACGCCCTGAGCGCGGCAAGACGCATTTCGGATTTCGGCTCTGGCCAGTCCCGCAGCAGCACTTCAGCGGCATCGGACACAGAGACCACGACCCTGTCTCGGTCAATGCGGCCAGGTTGAATGATGATCGGCTTTCTGAAATGGCCCGCACGCACCTGCCCCTCCAAGACCTGCCCCGTTGCTTTACAATGCCTGCCCAAGGACGAGCCGCGCAGACCGCACGCTAACTCCGCGACGGCCGATTTGTTCCAGCGTACCTGGCGTTGGAATAGCGATGCCTGGAATCACTCGTTTTTCACGGCGTTTTTTTGCAGCCACGCCCGACGGCTCCTTCACGGATTTTGCCGCTGAATGGTCCGCTGGCATGCCGTCTCGATGGGGGAACAAAGCGCATCCCGGCTTGTTAGGTCGCAACGCAAATTCGCTCACCGACAAGGACAAAGCCGATGAAAACACGACATCTTCTCGCCTCCTTCGCAGTTGCTTGCACTGTTCTCGCAATGCCCGCCTTTGCTGCCGACAGTGCCCAGGATTTCGTCGACAAGGCTGCCGTCGGCGGCAAGTTCGAGGTCGACTCGAGCCAGATTGCCCTGGACAAGGTTCAGGACCAACGCATCAAGGATTTTGCCCAGATGATGATCCGGGACCACGGCGCCGCCAACGCCAAGCTGGAAGCGATCGCGGGCGAACAGAAACTGAAAGTACCGCCGGCGCTCGATGCCCAGCACCAGGGCGATCTGGACAAGCTCAAGAATGCGCAGGGGCCGATGGATCCGGCTTACGTCGACCTGCAGCGCAACGCGCATGACGACGCCGTCAAGCTGTTTGAAAATTATGCCAGCGGCGGTGACAACGCCGCACTCAAGACTTTTGCCCAGCAAACGGTCGGTACGTTGAAGATGCACCAGCAGACGATCGAGAAGATCGCCGCCAGGCAAGACGCCATCACGGGAGCGACAACGCCGGCGGTGAAGACCGACAATATTCCCAACGCCGCCGCTCTCGTCCCCGGCGCAAACAGCTTCACCGAAGCCCAGGCCAAGAGCCGGATCGAGAATGCGGGATATTCGAACGTATCGAAGCTTACCAAGGACGACCAGGGCATCTGGCGCGGCCAGGCGGCCAAAGGAGGCGAAAACCTCAACGTAGGGGTCGACTACCAGGGCAACGTCGTTGCCTCGAGCAAGTGAGCATGGATCAGGAGAAATCACATGAAGACGGTAACCGGACTGTTCGACAATTATGACGACGCGGCCGATGCGGTCGGCGAGCTCGAGGCGACGGGCGTCCCACATTCCAATATCAGCATCGTCGCCAACAACTCGGATGACTGGTATGAGGCAAACCGTTCCGAGGCCGCCGAAGACGCTGGCAGCGGCGCGGGAATCGGAGCTGTGATCGGCGGTGCCGGGGGCCTGCTCACGGGGCTGGGCGTCATGGCCATCCCGGGTGTCGGCCCGGTGGTCGCCGCCGGATGGCTCGCCGCCACCGCCGCGGGGGCGGTTGCCGGCGCCGTGGCTGGTGGAGCGGCCGGCGGCATTATCGGCGGTCTGACAGAGTCGGGCGTGCCCGAGCGCGATGCGCACATCTATGCGGAAGGTGTACGCCGCGGCGGCACCTTGGTGACGGCCAAGGTGGACGACGAACTCGTGCCGAATGCCGAGGAGATTTTGGGTCAGTCTCGATCGGTCGACCTGGCTGAACGCCGTAGGATGTACGAGGCGGATGGCTGGACCGGCTTCGACGTCAATGCAGGCGAATACGCACCCAAGGACGTCGATCGCGACGGCGGCCGCGCAATCAATCGACCCTGAAAGCGGATTCCGGCCCTGGCTGCGACCAGGCCAATGGGCGCAGTGCGGCCGGGTGGAACCATTTCTTCTCGATATGCCTCTAAGGGTGTAGCGGCGCGGCTCGCGCCTGGTCGTCAACGACAAACACGGCGCTCGCTTCACTGACGATGGACACGTGTTCCATGGCGGCCTTGCCCGCAGCTGGGCCATCGCCACGCAGGATCGCGGTGACGATGGCGTCGTGCTCCTGCCAGGATTTCGCCAGGCGTCCGGCCAGCCTGAACTGGGCCCGGCGAAAGGGGGCCAGCCGGCTGCGCGTCATCGCGGTCAACTCGTAGATGTGCGTGCTGTGGGCACCGCGATAGAGCCGGCTGTGGAACTCGGTGTTGAAGTACTCATAGTCTTCCTCGGCACCCAGCCGTACCAGCCGCGCCGAGGCCCGATGCTCGGTCTCGAGCGCGCGGCGCTCGCTGCCGGCCATGCGCTCGGCGCAGAAGCGCGCGCATATGCCTTCCAGCTCGGCCATGCTCTCGAACATCGAGGCGAGGTGCTCCTGAAGTTCTTCGGCGACGCCCCGTGCAGGCCGGCTTCGAGGCAGCACTTGGCCTTCTGGAAACGCTTGGCTGCCGGCTGGTCGAAATTCCGTTCAGCGATTTCTACGCCACCGCCAATCTTCTCTACGAGGGCGCCTGGGTCGCCGAGCGCTACGCGGCGATCAGCGACTTCATGGACGCCAACGAGGCCGCCATGCATCCGGTGACCCGCAAGATCATCGGCGGCGCCAGAAGCCTTTCGGCGGCCGACGCCTTTCGCGGCCTCTATGCCTTGCAGGCCTACAAGGCGAAGCTCGCCCCGGTCGTCGCCTCGGTCGACCTATTCTGCGTGCCGACCGCCTACGCATTACACCACAGCCGCGGTGCTTGCCGATCCGGTCGCCACCAACAGCCGGCTTGGCACCTACACCAACTTCGTCAACTTGCTCGATATGTGCGGCGTCGCCGTGCCGACAGGCAAACGCGGCGACGGCCTAACGATGAGCGTCACGTTCTTGGCGCCGGCCGGCCGCGATGCGCTGACGGCGATGCTCGCCCGCGACCTGCATGCGCAGAGCGGCCTGCCGCTCGGCGCAACGGGTTGGCCGCAGCCCGGCCCGCGGCCGGCCGCCGTGCCGCCATGCGACGGCATGATCGACCTGGTGGTGGTCGGCGCGCATCTGTCGGGCATGCCGCTCAACGGCCAGCTCAACCAGCTCGGCGCGCACTTCCTGCGCGCGACCAGGACCGCCGCCGCTTACAAGCTCTATGCGGTGGCCGGCCAGTCCGTGCCCAAGCCCGGTCTGATCCGCGTTGCCGATGGCGGCATGCGGATCGACGTCGAGGTCTGGCGGCTTGGGCCTGAGGCTTTCGGCCGTTTCGTCGCCGCTATTCCGGCTCCGCTCGGCATCGGCACGGTCGAACTCGACGACGGCACCCCCGCCAAGGGTTTTCTGGTCGAAGGCGCGGGCTTGGACGGTGCCTCCGACATCTCCTCATTCGGCGGCTGGCGCCGCTTTATCGCACGCGGCAATAGTTGACTGAGCGACCCGAGACATAGGTAACAGAACGTACCGGACACATAGGTAACACTTTTTCGCTTTGCGGGAGGTGTTGAT